>NZ_QKML01000003.1:0-378907 GCF_003208455.1 Rhizobium sp. UGM030330-04 | reverse complement strand
GAGAACTCACACCCATCATTCCGCGCATCGCTGCGCTCATAATGAGGTGTATTCTCTTGTTCAAAACGTGACCGTCAAAGTCTATTCCAGAGGTCCAAATCTCTTCAGACCCCGCAAGCTTCGCCGCCCACGTTTCTCTTTCTTCTCATATTCAATTGTCAAAAAACAGACCGCTCAAGCAGTCACAAAATCAAATCCCCAAAGCATTAACCCCGGGAAAACAACAAGCATTCAGCTCATCAACTTGATTTCTTTAGAACGAAAGTCGTCGTCGCCAGCAGCGCCGCCGCCCTCGTTCAGTGAGCGGACTTATAAATCCATCACCTCAAACAAGTCAACACACCCACCGTCAAAAAACTGACATTTTTATCAAGCCATTGATATCAATACATAGTTTTAAAAAATACCGCCAAATGAGCGGAGAACACCTCCTTTATCTGGCGGCTGGCCCTGTACAGGGAAACATGCAATAGGAACGGACAGGATTTTAAGCCAGAGCGGGGCGTCCGGCGCCCCTTGTAAAGTCAAGAATTGGAGAACCCGTGCGCATTCTCGATGAAGCCGTCATTCCCGAGCTGCCCAATTATTACCGTGGCAAGGTACGGGAAAACTACGATCTGCCCGACGGCAACCGCATCATCATATCCACCGACCGCCTCAGCGCCTTCGACCGCATCCTTACCTGCATTCCTTATAAGGGGCAGGTCTTGACCCAGACAGCGCGCTACTGGTTCGAACAGACGAAGGACATCTGCCCCAACCATGTGGTCAGCTACCCCGATCCCAATGTCGTCATCGGCAAGAGGCTTGAAATATTGCCGGTCGAAGTCGTGGTCCGCGGTTATCTGGCCGGCACCACCGGCACGTCGATCCTGACCCTTTACAAGAAGGGCGAGCGACAGATGTACGGCATGAGCCTGCCGGACGGGATGAAAGACAACCAGATTCTGCCCGAGCCGGTCATTACGCCGACAAGCAAGGCCTTCGATGGCGGCCATGACGAACCGCTGACGCCGGCGGAGATCGTGGAGAAGAAGCTCCTGACGCAGGAGCAATGGAACACCCTGTCCCGTTACGCGCTGGCACTCTTCAGGCGCGGACAGGAAATTGCCGCAAAGCAGGGCCTTATCCTCGTCGACACGAAATATGAATTCGGGACGGACGAAAACGGTACGATCATCCTGGCCGACGAAATCCACACTCCGGACAGCAGCCGCTACTGGATGGCGGACAGCTACGAGGAAAGCTTCCGCAACGGCACACGGCCGGCGAGCTTCGACAAGGATTTTGTGAGAGCCTGGGTTGCCGAACGCTGCGACCCCTACAAGGACGATGTTCCCGAAATTCCGCAGGACCTCGTGCTGCAAACCTCGAAGGTCTATATTGATGCCTACGAACGCATCACCGGAGAGCGCTTCGTTCCCGACGATAGCGGCGAGACGCCGCTGGCAAGAGTACGCCGGAATCTGGAGCCGTTCTTCCCCGGAGTCTGACCGTGAGCAAAACGATCGAACAGGCGAGAAAAGGCGACAGGAAGAACGACCGTCCTGTCAGACGCCGGCCTCGCCGTTCCGCCGAGGAAACGCGGCGGGACATTCTTGCCAAGGCTGAAGAGCTTTTTCGCGAGCGCGGCTTCAATGCCGTGGCAATCGCCGATATCGCCGCCGCGCTCGGCATGTCGCCCGCCAATGTCTTCAAGAATTTCAGCTCGAAGAACGCCCTTGTCGACGCCATTGCCTTCGAGCAGATCGGCGCATTCGAGCGGGACATCCGGCCGCTGGACAAAAACCACGCGCCGCTTTCGAGGTTACGCCACCTCGCCCGCACCCTGATGGAGCAGCACCACCAGGACCTCAACGACAATCCCTATATCTTCGAAATGATCCTGATGACGGCCAAGCAGGACATGAAGTGCGGCGACTATTATAAGGCCGTCATTGCCAGCCTGCTGGCCGACATCATCAGCGACGGTATCGATGCCGGAATCTATGCGCCCGCCGACATTCCGCCACTTGCGGAAACCGTGCTCCATGCTTTGACAAGCGTCATTCACCCGGTGCTCATCGCACGGGAAGACATCGGCAATTTGGCAACACGTTGCGATCAACTGGTCGATTTAATCGATGCGGGATTGCGCAATCCGCTTGCTAAGTGACGATTCCCAATTTACGTCACCTTCTCGCAACTGCTTGCGAAGCGCCAAAGCCTGCGCTTCTATGCGCATGGCGGTCCGGAAGGAATGAACGAAGAAGGCCCCCAAAGGCCTTTGTGTCGTCTCATCTGTTCTCCCGGACGCGCATCCGCCGAGCGACATTGCGCTTATAGTTGAATGCGACCGATACGCAGGGAAGAACAATGAGCCGACGTATTTTACCCCTATTTGCTTCTCTGTGCGTGACCGCAATTCTGGCGGGATGCAGCGATGGCGGCGAGAGCGGCCAGGCCGCCGCGCCGGGAGGCGAACGTCCGCCGTCACCGGTCAGCATCATCCTGATGAAGAACAGCGAATATCCTCTGACCACCGTTCTTCCCGGTCGTGCCAGCGCGTTCCAGACAGCGGAAATCCGCCCCCGCGTCACCGGCATCATCCGCGAAATTCCCTTCAAGGAAGGCAGCGAGGTCAAGCAGGGCGATATTCTCTACCAGATCGAGGACAATACCTATCTGGCCGAGGTAGCGCAGGCGAAGGCAAACGTGGCCAAGGCCGAAGCCAGCATCCCGAGCGCCCAGGCGAACCTTGCCCGCTACGAGCGGCTGGTCAACAGCGGCGCAACGCAGATCGAATATGAAAACGCCAAGGTGACGCTGCTGCAGGCCGAAGCCGATGTGGCCCAGACCAAGGCGGCGCTGGAAACGGCTGAAATCAACCTCGACCTTACCAAGGTTCGCGCGCCTTTCGACGGCATCACCAGCGCAACCGCCTTTAGCATCGGCAACGTGGTAACGGCAAACCAGACGACGGCATTGACGACGCTGCGCCGTATCGACCCGATCTACATCGATCTGATGGAGTCCAGCACCAATCTTCTGCGTCTGAAAAAGGCGATCTCGTCGGGCCAGCTCGGCGGCGATACCAAGGAGACCGGTATTCACCTGACGCTGGAAGACGGCACCGAATACAAGCATGACGGCAAGATCGACATGTCGGACATGGCGGTGAGCGAAACCACCGGCACCTTCTCCATCCGTGCCCTGTTCGACAATCCGGACGATCTGCTGCTGCCCGGCACCTATGTCCGCGCCACACTGACCATCGGCAAGGAAAAGGGTTTCCGCATTCCGCAGCGCGCGGCGAGCCGTAACGCCAATGGCGAACTGACCGCGAAATTCGTGACCGCGGAAAACAAGGTGGAAACACGCACCTTCCCGTCCAGCCAGCAGTCGGGCAACGCCTGGCTGGTGACGGAAAACGTCAAGGATGGCGACAAGCTCATCGTCGACGGCTTCCAGTGGATCGCCGATGGCGCGACAGTCGCGCCCGTTGAAGTGACCATCGACGATCGCGGTATCGTCGTTCTGCCGCAGCAAGCTCCGCCTGCCGCCGCCCCCTCGAAATAAGCATGAGCACGAAACCCTCGGTCGAAGCTCGTAAAAGGTAAGGCAGGACTGCCATGGCCCATTTCTTCATCCGGCGCCCCGTTTTTGCATGGGTTATCGCCATCGTCATCATGCTGGGCGGCGCATTGGCGATCGCGACGCTCTCCATCTCGCAATATCCCGATATTGCGCCGACGACGGTGCGTGTCAGCGCAACCTATAACGGCGCCAGCGCCGAAACCGTGGAAAAATCGGTGACGACCATCATCGAGGACGGCATGACCGGTCTCGACGACCTCACCTACATGACGTCGTCATCCTCGACCGGCAGCGCCGAAGTGACACTGACCTTCGGCAACAGCATCATGCCTGACATCGCGCAGGTTCAGGTGCAGAACAAGCTGCAGCTCGTCCAGTCGCAATTGCCCGATACCGTGCAGCAGCAGGGTATCCAGGTCAGCCGCTCCACATCGAGCATCCTGATGGTTGGCGCGTTGATCTCGACCGACGGCAAGCGCAATTCCGCCGATCTCGGCGACGTCTTCTCCTCGCGTGTCGAAGACCAGATCAAGCGCCTCGAAGGCGTGGGCAGCATCAACGTCTTCGGTTCCGAATATGCGATGCGCATCTGGCTGGATCCGTTCAAACTGAACAAATACCAGCTGACCACGGCCGACGTCACCAGCGCCATCGAAAGCCAGAACACCCAGGTTTCGGTCGGTTCGCTCGGCGCCGTTCCCGCAGTCAAGGGCCAGCAGCTCAACGTCACAGTGACGGCGCAGAGCCAGCTCACCACTGTCGCCGATTTCGAATCGGTCATCCTGAAGGTTGAAAAGGACGGCGCGACTGTCCGTCTCAGCGACGTGGCCCGCATCGAGATCGGCCAGGAAACCTATGGCGGCGATTCGCGCTCCAACGGTCGTCCTTCCGCCGGTTTCGCAGTCAACCTCGCCACGGGTGCAAACGCCCTCGATACGGCAGCGCGCGTGAAAGCTGCGCTGGCCAACGTCGAAGGCTCGCTGCCGGAAGGCGTCGCGATCGAATATCCCTATGACACGACGCCTTTCGTGAAGCTGTCGATCGAGAAAGTGGTGCATACGCTGATTGAGGCGATCATCCTCGTCTTCGTCGTGCTTCTGGTGTTCCTGCAGAATCTCAGGGCCACTTTCATTCCCATGATCGCGGTTCCCGTCGTGCTTCTCGGCACCTTCGGCATCCTTGCGCTGACGGGATATTCAATCAACACGCTCACCATGTTCGCGATGGTTCTCGCCATCGGTCTGCTCGTCGACGACGCCATCGTGGTTGTCGAAAACGTCGAACGAATCATGTCGGAAGAGGGTCTGTCTCCGGTCGAGGCGACCGAAAAATCGATGGGCGAAATCACCGGTGCGATCATCGGTATCGCGCTCGTGCTCACCGCCGTGTTCATTCCGATGGCCTTCTTCGGTGGGTCGACGGGCATCATCTATCGGCAGTTCTCGGTCACCATCGTTTCGGCCATGCTGCTTTCGGCAGTGGTCGCCATCGTTCTGACGCCGGCGCTCTGCGCCACGATGCTGAAGCCGATCGACCACCACAAGAAGCAGCGCGGACCGGGCGCGTGGTTCAACCGCGGCTTTGGCAAGACGACGGATGGTTATGTCTCCTCCATCGGTTATCTGCTGAAACGGCCTCTGCGCGTGATGATTATTTTCGCGATCGTCATCGGCGGCTGCGCCTGGTTCTTCAGCAAGCTGCCCAGCTCGTTCCTGCCGCAGGAAGACCAGGGCGTGCTGCTGACGATCATCCAGACGCCGACCGGTTCGAATATCGAACGGACCAACGAGGTGGTGAAGCAGGTCGAAAGCTACTTCCGCGAAAAGGAAGCCGCCAATGTCGAATCGGTTTTCGGCGTGCTTGGTTTCAGCTTCAGCGGCTCCGGTCAGAACAACGCCATCGTCTTCACCAAGCTCAAGGATTTCTCCGAACGAACCGCACCCGATCAGCACGCTGGCGCCATCGTGCAGCGTGCGATGGGCACCTTCTTCGGTTTCCGCGATGCGCAGGTCTTCCCGCTTCTGCCGCCGGCCATTCAGGGCATGGGCACATCGAGCGGTTTCTCGATGTATCTCGTGGATAGCGGCCGTAACGGCACCGACGCCCTGACCGCTTCGTCCAAGGAACTGATCGCGCTTGCCACCGGCAATCCGAAGATCAGTTCACTTCGAAGCGACAGCCAGGACAATGAAACGCAGATGAAGATCATTCTCGATCAGGAAAAGATGGGAGCCATGGGCGTCGATCTCTCCTCCGTGAACCTCATGCTGTCGACGATCTTTGCCGGCCGGGATGTCAACGACTTCACTCTGAATGGCGAGCTGAAGCCGGTTTATGTCCAGGGTGATGCCCCCTATCGCATGCAGCCTGATGATCTGAAGTTCTGGTATGCCCGCAACACCAACGGCGAGATGGTGCCTTTCTCCTCCTTCAGCGAGGTGAAATGGATCAACGCTCCGCCGTCTCTTGCCCGTTTCAACGGCACGGGTGCGATCTCGCTGGAAGGCACCGCCGGTGCGGGCGTCGCTTCCGGTGAAGCCATGGACGAGATGGAACGCCTGACGGCAAGCCTGCCGGGTGGCTACACCGTGGCGTGGCAGGGCATTTCCTATCAGGAGCGTCTCTCCGGATCACAGGCGCCGATGCTCTATGCGTTGTCGGTACTGATCGTCTTCCTGTGCCTTGCCGCTCTCTATGAAAGCTGGTCGATCCCCTTCTCGGTCATTCTGGCCGTTCCGGTGGGTGTCCTTGGCGCTTTGACTGCGGCCCACTTCTTCGGCCAGACGAACGACGTCTACTTCAAGGTGGGCCTGCTGACGACCATCGGCCTTGCCGCGAAAAACGCGATCCTGATCGTCGAATTCGCCAAGGAGAGGCAGGAGCATGGGTTAAGTCTCGTGGAAGCAGCACTGGAGGCAGCGAAGCTGCGACTGCGCCCGATCATCATGACGTCGCTCGCCTTCATCCTGGGTGTCGTGCCTCTCGCAATCGCAACCGGAGCGGGCTCTGCCGCGCAAAATGCAATCGGTATCGGGGTGCTGGGTGGTATGCTTTCTGCAACACTGCTCGGAATTTTCTTCGTTCCGTCCTTTTTCGTCATCATTCGTCGCCTTTCAAGGCGTTAACAAAACAAAAATGGGCTGTGCCAACCGTTAATACGCTGCTAGAAATGTCGCCGATTTGGCAAATGCACGTTTCTACGGCATATCGACCGCGCAGCCCATTTGTCAGCAAGCCGCGCTCGGTAAGCCAACCTAAGAATTGGGAAAATTATATGCTGTCTATTCGCGCTACTCTTCCCCTGACAATGCTGCTGCTCTCAGGCTGTGTTGTTGGACCTGACCACAAGACGCCCGAAGTTCAATTGCCGGGAAAGTTTGCGGAAGCCGGAAAAACCAGTAATGGCGACATCAGCAGCGTTGCATGGTGGACAGCCTTCAATGACAGCCGCCTGAACGGTTACGTTTCGACCGGCCTGAAGCAGAACCTGACGGTGATGCAGGCGATCGAACGCATCAACCAGGCGGAAGCCCAGGTGATCTCGGCCGGCGCCGGTGGTCTGCCGAGCCTGACGGCCAATGGCAGCCACACGACCAGTGAGACCAAGGGCAGCTACCGTGACGTTCCCGTCACCAACGTGTCTTCGGGCAGCCTCAGCGTTTCCTGGTTGCTCGACCTCTTCGGTCGCTATCGCCGGGCAACGGAAAGCGCCAATGCATCGCTCGATGCCGCTTACTCCACCGTTGACGTTCAGCGCCTGACGCTGATTTCGTCGGTCGCCGCAGCCTATATCGACGTGCGCTATTATCAGGAGCGCCTGGCGATTGCCCGCCAGAACCTGGCGTCCCGTCGCGAAACGCTGGATCTGACCAAGCTGCAGCTGGAAGCCGGTGCGGCTTCGCGCCTCGATGTCGTCCAGTCCGAAGGTCTGGTCAATTCGACGCTGTCCGATATTCCGGGCCTTGAAACCAACTTCCGCAAGGCGGCCCATCGCATCGCCACCCTGCTCGGCCTGCCCGCCTCGTCGCTGATTTCCGAACTGCAGAAAGGCGCACGCCAGCCCGTTGCACGCAGCGTTCCGCGCACCGGTATTCCGGCCGACCTCATTCGCAACCGTCCGGACATCCGCGTTGCAGAACGCAATCTCGCCGCCGCGGTCGCCTCGATCGGCGTTGCCGAAGCCCAGCTTTATCCGAGCATCGAACTCGGTGGTTCCATCACCCCGAGCTACAACTTCCTGAGCGGTGGCGGCAGGGGAACGGCCAACAGCTGGTCCTTCGGTCCGAGCCTCGTTCTTCCGATCCTCGATGGCGGCAGCATCCGCGCCAATATCGACCTCGCCAATTCCCAGGCACGCGAAGAATATCTCGTCTGGAAGCAGACGGTGCTGACCGCCGTGGAAGAAGTCGAAAACGCTCTGGCCGCCGTCACTCGCGATCAGCGCACGGCCGATGCATTGCGCAAGACCGTGGCTTCCTATCAGGAAGCGCTGCAGCTTTCGACGGCCAGCTACCGCGATGGCGCCTCCTCGCTGCTCGACGTTCTCGATGCGCAGCGTCAGGTTTCCACCGCGCAGGCAAGCCTCGCACAGGCTGTACAGCAGACCGCGCAGGACTATGTATCGCTGAACGTGGCGCTCGGCGGCGGTTACGCCGTTGGCCAGACCACGGCTCCGAAGAAGGCCGGTCCGACCCGGACTGCCGCCAAGGGCATGTAAGCCCAGCCAGCAAGACAAATAAAAGCCCGCGTCTCGACGCGGGCTTTTCTGTTGGTCCAGATACAAAAAAGCACCGGTCACCCGGTGCTTTTCTTTAACCCAGCCGTCAGGCTCAGTTCTTGGCGCGCTCGACGTAGGAATTGTCTTCCGTGGCGATGACCACGCGGATGCCGGCATCGATATGCGGCGGCACCATGGTGCGGATGCCGTTGGAGAGAATTGCCGGCTTGTAAGAAGAAGAAGCCGTCTGGCCCTTCACGACCGGTTCCGTTTCCGTGATTTCCAGCGTGACGTGGCGCGGCAGTTCAACTGCCAGCGGATTGCCTTCGTGGATGGAAAGAACGCAGGTCATGCCTTCCTGAAGATAGGCCTTCTGGTCACCCATCGTCTCGACATCGACAACGACCTGGTCATAGTTTTCCGGGTTCATGAAGTGGAAGCCTTCGCCGTCTTCATAAAGGAACTGGAAGTTCAGGTCTTCAACGAAAGCGCGCTCGACCTGTTCGGTGGTGCGCCAGCGCTCGGAGACCTTCACGCCATCAACGATGCGGCGCATGTCCACCTGCGTGACCGGCGTGCCCTTGCCGGGGTGAAAGTTCTGCGCGGTGAGAACGACGTAAAGCTTGCCGTCCACGTCGAGAACATTGCCCTTGCGGACGGATGAGGCGATAACCTTGACCATATGACTTCCTTGTAACTCGATGAAATGCGTCGTAAAGGACTGCGCGGCAGCACCGGCCCCGGCAGACGTTTTGTCTTTTTTCTGGGGCGCAACTACCTTAAATCCGCGCGAATTGCCAGCCTTCTACAGCAATTCGCGGAAGAGTGCCTAGCGGTTTTCCGCCCGGAATTGCTTTAAATGACGCGATCAGGCGTTTTGCGGGCTATTTATCCGCAATGGGACGCCGCAGAGAAGACGGAAAAGAAGAGAAGATGCGCGCAAGCAGAGAGACAATGTCGCCATGGTGGACGCCCGATGTCCACGCCGACCGCCGCGCTTTTCTCATTGGCCGCAACGCGATCCAGTCGGCATTCCGCGGCTATTTCGCCCGTGCCGATTTTCTCGAGGTCGATACCGCCACCCTGCAGATTTCACCCGGCAATGAGGCGCATCTGCACGCCTTTGCCACGGAGGGTCTGACGCCGGGCGGCGATGCCGTACCGCTCTATCTCCATACCTCGCCGGAATTCGCCTGCAAGAAACTGCTCACCGCAGGTGAAAAACGCATTTCCTGTTTCGCCCATGTTTACAGGAACCGGGAAAGAGGCCCATTGCACCACCCGGAATTCACCATGCTGGAATGGTATCGGGCCGGCGAAACCTATGAGAGCCTGATGAAGGACAGCGCCAATCTTCTGGCGCTGGCGGCCGAAACCACCGGGACCAAACATTTCACCTATCGTGGCCGCAGCGTCGATCCCTTCCTTGAGCCGGAACGCCTGAGCGTCGCCGAAGCCTTCGAGCGTTATGCGGGAATTGACCTTTTGGCCACCATCGGCCGAAACGGCGAAACCGACAGCCGACATCTTGCCGCAAGCCTCACCCATGCCGGCATCCGCGTGGCCGGGGACGACACCTGGGCGGACATGTTCAGCCGTGTCATCGTCGAGCGGGTGGAACCGGAACTGGGTTTCGGTCGCGCGACGATCCTTGATGAATACCCCACCAGTGAAGCAGCCCTTGCCCGCAAGTCACCGAAGGACGCACGGGTGGCGGAACGTTTCGAGCTTTATGCCTGCGGCGTGGAACTTGCCAATGCCTTCGGCGAATTGACCGACGCTGCCGAGCAGAGGCGGCGTTTCGAAATGGAAATGGCCGAGAAGCAGCGGGTCTACGGTGAGACCTATCCGCTGGATGAGGATTTTCTCGCAGCACTGGCGATCATGCCACCGGCAAGCGGCATAGCGCTCGGTTTCGACCGGCTGGTGATGCTGGCCACCGGGGCACCCCGCATCGATCTCGTCATGTGGGCACCCGTTGCGGACTATGGGCGATGACAAGGCCTGAAACCATCAAGACACCCGAAGCGCTTGTCGAAGCGGGGCTGATCGAGGCCGGAGCGCTGGAAGGCCTGCGCCCGGTGACGCAGCGCTATGCGCTGGCGATCACGCCGGCCATTGCCGATCTGATGGACAATCGCGATCCGCACGATCCCATTGCCCGACAATTCGTGCCGGACCCGGCCGAACTCATCCATCTTCCCGAGGAGCGCGACGATCCGATTGGCGACGATGCCCACAGCCCCGTGCACGGCATTGTTCACCGTTATCCCGACCGCGTCCTTCTGAAGGCGGTGCATGTCTGCCCCGTCTATTGCCGTTTCTGTTTTCGCCGCGAAATGGTCGGGCCTCAGGGCAACGGCATGATGAGCCCGGAGGAACTGGACGCCGCATTCGACTATATCAAGGCCAACCCGGCGATCTGGGAGGTCATCCTCACCGGCGGTGACCCGCTGGTACTTTCCCCGCGGCGCCTGTCCGACCTGATGACACGCCTGAAAGACATATCCCATGTAAAGATCGTCCGTTTCCATACCCGCGTGCCGGTGGTCGACCCCGAACGTATCGACACGGCGCTGATCGATGCGCTGAAGGCGAGCGCCAAGACCACCTATGTCGCCCTGCACGCGAATCACGCACGGGAACTCGGTGAGGCGGCAAGGCGTGCTGCGGCACGTTTGATCGATGCGGGCATAGCCATGGTCAGCCAGACGGTGCTTCTGAAAGGCATCAATGACGATCCGGCAACGCTTGCCGAATTGATGCGCGCCTTTGTCGAGGCTCGTATCAAGCCTTATTATCTGCATCATCCCGATCTCGCGCCCGGCACCAGCCATTTCCGGCTGACGATCGAAGAGGGGCAACGAATCGTTTCCGCCTTGCGCGGACATGTCTCCGGCCTGTGCCAGCCCACCTATGTCCTCGACATTCCGGGCGGCCACGGCAAGGCGGCTATTGGCAGAAATGCGGCCAAAAAGACAATCGATGGCTGTTATTCCGTTTCCGATTTCAACGGAAACGATCACATCTACCCCCCGGCGGCATCTGGCGACGATTAAAAAAAGCATAAAAAGCCCGCGACGCCGGGCTTTTCGAAGCGGCAGGGCAAGAAAACAAAAATTTCACAATTCCGCCCCTCTCCTGTCATCATAAAGAAAAATATTCTACCTATAACAATCAGCATTGATTTTAGTGCTGGTCTGGATTATCAGTGTGGAACTGGAGAGCGAGTCTCCTGATTCCGGATCAACACCAATACAGGGAGTGTGTCATGTCAAAACATATCAACATCAACGCAATCCTTGGTCTTGAATCCTGGAATGCTGGATTTAAATCCACGTGTTCCCGCTGCTGTCGAATGTGACTTAACGGTCTCAATTTCCTGAAAATCAGTTCGACAACATGCTGTGTGAAGTAGCCACAGCGGGAGTATATCTATGCAGAAGCAAGTTATTGAATTCGCTGGCGAACCCGTCGGCATCGTCATCCCGGACAACGACCGGTTGAAGTTCATCGCGGTGAAGTTCCACGTTCATGACCTGGACGAACAGAAGTTCGACAGCGCCGACGACGTGCGGATCGCCATTCGCGATCTCGTGCGCAACCGGAACCTGGCCGCGGCCTGATGCGGGAAAATTATCGCCCGCTCATGGAACCGTCAAAACCAAAGCGCGCCAAATATCGGACCCCAAATTGCGGGCCGATGGCGCGCTTTTATTTTGCATGACAATTCGTCTTTCGCCGTGGCTCACCCCATTCACGGTGTATCGGAACACTCTGATCCGATGCGTTGAAAAGCCCGGCAAAGCTCTCCCCCGAAAAATATACACCCTGGTCAATTGAAGTGCCCTATATCGCCGCAAGAGCCGATCAGCGCCTTCACGGCGATGATATCGGTGGATCAAGGCTTGTCCGCGTCAGAACGCGGTAAAGGTCAGCGTCGTCAGCGAACGAACGATTCCCGGAATATTGACGATGTTCTGGTTGATGAACTTGCCGATATCTTCTTCTGGCGGCAGGTAAATTTTCAACAGCAGATCATACTCTCCGCTGGTGGAGTAAAGCTCGGAAACCAGCTCCGTTTTATAGATGGCATCGGCGACATCATAGGTCTTGCCGGGCTCGCATTGAAGCTGAACAAAAATGGGCTTCACGGACATCTCCCGTATTGGAACTTTCGGTGCGTGGCTTCTGCTGCCACACGTCATGGCACACTATTGGCTGACCAGCGCCGGTCTTGCAAGACCGCCCGCCGGTTTACGCCGAAAACTCAACCGTCCCGTCACCCGCTCCAGATGCGGCCTCGGCCACGACCCAGCGCCGGAAACTCTCGAGCGGCGCATAACCGGCGCGATCCGGCATGCAGGCAAGATAATAAGCCTCCTCGCTCTCCACCTCTCCCGCAACCGCCGCCACGAGTCGGCCGCTTCGCAACTCCTCCTCGATCATGAAGGACGGAATGAGCGACGCACCGACGCCTGCGCTCGCCGCCTCCGCAATCGTCGTAAATTGATCGAAGAGCATGCCATGCACATTGTCGAAACGCACTTCATGGCTGCGAAACCATTGTTCCCAGGCATCCGGTCGGGTTGTCATGTGCAAGAGCGGCACACGCAGCAGATCGCCCGGCCCTGAAAGTCCATGGCGCTCCTTGAAGGCCGGGCTGCACACCGGAATGACCTTTTCATGCATCAGGAAAACCAGTTCGGTGCCCGGCCAGTGCGGCAGTCCGAAATGGATTGCCGCATCGACGGTGTCGGTCCGGAAATCGAACAGCGACGACCGCGTCAGGAGATTGACCGAAACGCCCGGATGCCGGGCGAGGAAATCGGGAAGGCGCGGCACGAGCCAGCGTGTGCCGAAGCTGGGCAGAACACCGAGATTGAGCGTCCCGCCATCCGGGTTGGCGCGCAGATTGAGCGAAGCCGTCGATATGCGCCGCAGGGCCTCGCGAATTTCCCGCGCATAACCCTCCCCAGCCCTTGTCAGCCGGATGGTCTGCCGCTCGCGGAGAAACAGCGCCACGCCGAGCTGCTCCTCAAGCGCCAGTATTTGCCGGCTGACCGCACCCTGCGTGAGGCCAAGTTCCCTCGCCGCAGCCGTAACGCTACCCGCGCGCGAAGCGGCCTCGAAGGCTGCCAGCAACGAAAGCGATGGCAAAAAGCGACGCGGCGGCAGAACCATATTCCCTCACGGAATGAACTCTTGACGATATGTCGATATTCAACAGGTGGAGCCGCTTGTAAAGTCTCATAAACAAGGGCTTGTCACTCATACGGAAATCAAATGAACTGGCCCGAAACATGGTGGAACGATGTATAATGACCCCCGCTCGCACGGCCTCTGGGAAAAGACCGCCCCGCAGCCACCCGTAACGCCTGCGCTGCAAGGTGCTGCAACTGCCGATGTCGTGATTGTCGGCGGTGGCTTCACCGGACAATCCGCCGCCCTCCATCTTGCGGAAAAGGGCGTGGACGTCGTTCTTCTCGAGGCCAGGGAAATCGGCTTCGGCGGCTCAGGCCGTAATGTCGGCCTCATCAATGGCGGCATGTGGGTCATGCCGAAAGAGCTGCCGGGTGTGCTGGGCGAGGTTTATGGCGAACGCCTTCTCGACCTGCTGGGCAATGCCCCGCTTCTCGTGCGCGAACTGGTGGAAAAACACGCAATCCCCTGCGAGATCGAGAAAAACGGTACGCTGCATTGCGCCGTTGGCGAGAAGGGGCTTACCGAAATCCGTGAACGCTGCGAACAATGGGCCGCGAGAGGCGCACCCGTCCGTGTTCTCGATGCCGGGGAAACAGCCAGGCGGACCGGCAGCACTGCCTATTCCGGTTCGCTTCTGGATACACGCGCCGGCACGATCCAGCCACTTGCCTATGTTCGCGGCCTGGCTGCCGCCGCACAAAAGGCAGGTGCACGAATGCATACCGCAAGCCCCGTGGTGGCAACCGAGCGCAGCGGCGGGAAATGGGTGGTGAAGACACCGGAGGGATCGGTAACCGCCAGCTGGATCGTTGTGGCCACCGAAGCCTACAGCACCGGCCCATGGCAGATCGTTCGCGATGAACAGGTCTACCTGCCCTATTTCAACTTCGCCACAAAACCGCTCGGCGACAACCTGCAAAAAAGCATCCTGCCCGGCCGCGAAGGCTGCTGGGACACGAAGGAAATCCTCTCATCCTTCCGCATGGACAAGACCGGCCGGCTGGTCTTTGGCAGTGTGGGTGCTCTACGCGGCACCGGCGCCGCCATCCACCGGGCCTGGGCGAAGCGCTCGCTGAAACGGCTTTTCCCGCAGCTCGGCGATACGGAATTCGAATGTGAATGGTATGGCCAGATCGGCATGACCGACAATGCCGTGCCGCGCTTCCACAAATTCGCTGAAAATGTCGTCGGCTTTTCAGGCTATAACGGTCGCGGCATCGCGCCGGGCACAACCTTTGGCAAGGTAATCGCGCAGCATATTCTGGGTGAGGTCACCGAAAACGATTTGCCTCTGCCGCTGACCGAGCCGAAAGCGCAGACTTTCCGTGCGGTGAAGGAAGCCTATTACGAGGCAGGCGCGCAGATCGCCCATTTTGCCGGCGAACGTTTCTGATCGGATTGCGGGCACAGGCCAATGGGTTGGGTATTGTTATGCCTGCGATGTTGCGGGCATGCCCAAACATGACGAATGAAAGATCCTCGAACTCTTTTCACCAGGCACATTAGCCAAAGCTGCGGCCTTTTCCCTATCCCATCGATATATCCTTGAAAATATAATGATTGCCCTATAGGCCTATCGATATATTCATTGGAATATCTCGAAACGGGGGTAACAGACCATGAGACTTTTGCGTCGCAGCTTCTTCAAGACCATTGCCGCCGCCACATCCTTCTGGGTGGCGGCCTCGTTTGTGGCCGTGCCGGCTCATGCCGCCGAAAAGGTTACTATCTTCGCCGCCGCGAGCATGAAAAACGCGCTCGACGCCATCAATGCCGAATGGGCGAAGGATAGCGGCAACGAAGCGACCGTTTCTTATGCCGCGAGCTCCGCGCTCGCCAAGCAGATCGAGCAGGGCGCACCGGCGGATATCTTCATTTCCGCCGACCTTGCATGGATGGACTATGTCGCCGAAAAGAAGCTGATCGACGCTGACAGCCGCTCCAATCTTCTCGGTAACCGCATCGTTCTCGTCGCTCCCGCAGACAAGGCAAAGCCGGTCGATATCAAGCAGGGCTTCGATCTTGCTGCTCTGGTGGGCGATGGCCGTCTGGCCATGGGCGCGGTGGATTCCGTTCCCGCCGGCAAATACGGCAAGGCCGCTCTGGAAAAGCTCGGCGCCTGGTCTTCGGTTGAAAAGAAAGTCGCCGGCGCGGAAAGCGTGCGTGCCGCCCTGCTGCTCGTCTCGCGCGGCGAAGCGCCCTATGGCATCGTTTACCAGACCGACGCAGCCGCCGATCCGGGTGTGAAGATCGTCGGCACCTTCCCGGAAGACAGCCACCCGCCGATCATCTACCCGGTCGCCATTCTTTCGGAAGCAAAGTCCCCGGCAGCAAAGGCCTATCTGGACTTCCTGAAGTCGGCCAAGGCAACGCCCTTCTTCGAAAAGCAAGGCTTTACCGTTTTGAAATAAGCTTGTCTCAGGCCCACCTCCCGGTGGGCCATGAAACTTGACGATTGCAGGATATGGCATTGCATTGGTGGACACTCAGCCCTGAAGAATGGACGGCGATCAGGCTCAGCCTCTGGGTGTCCTCCATCGCCATGCTTGCCAGCCTGCCCTTCGGCATTGCGGTGGCCGTGGCACTGGCGCGCGGCCGCTTCTGGGGCAAATCGCTGCTGAACGGCATCGTCCACCTGCCGCTCATTCTGCCGCCCGTCGTCACCGGCTTTCTGTTGCTTGTTCTCTTCGGCCGCAGGGGCGCGATCGGGCAATTTCTCGATACTTATTTCGGCATCGTCTTTTCCTTCCGCTGGACCGGGGCGGCGCTCGCCTGCGCCGTCATGGCCTTTCCGCTGATGGTGCGCTCCATCCGCCTTTCCATCGAGGCAGTGGACCGCAAGCTGGAAGAGGCAGCGGGAACGCTCGGGGCAAGCCCGTTCTGGGTGTTCCTCACCGTCACGCTCCCCCTGACACTCCCCGGCATCATCGCCGGCATGATCCTCGCTTTTGCCAAGGCCATGGGCGAATTCGGCGCGACCATTACCTTCGTTTCAAACATTCCGGGCGAGACCCAGACGCTTTCCGCCGCCATCTACACCTTCACGCAGGTGCCCGGCGGCGATGCCGGTGCATTGCGGCTGACCATCGTTTCCGTCGTGATTTCCATGCTCGCCTTGCTCGTCTCGGAGTTTCTGGCCCGTATCATTGGCAAACGGGTGAGCATGGAATGACGCTTTCGGTCTCAACTCACCACCGCCTCGGCTCCTTCGAACTCGACGCGTCATTTGCCTCCGAAGGCGGCGTGACCGCACTCTTCGGGCGCTCCGGCTCCGGCAAGACATCGATGATCCGTATCATTGCCGGTCTGTTGCGGCCGAATAACGGACAGATCATTCTTGATGGCCAAGTCTTGGCCGATAGTGAAAAGCGATTGTTTCTGCCAGCGCATAAACGCCGCTTCGGTTACGTCTTTCAGGAGGCGCGGCTTTTCCCGCATCTCAGCGTGATACAGAACCTTCATTACGGCAGGTGGTTCACCGCAGACAAAACGAAGGTCGCGCATGAAGACCGTATCGTCGACATGCTCGGCATCGGCCATCTCTTGCAGCGCCGTCCGAACAAACTGTCCGGCGGCGAAAAACAACGCGTTGCTATCGGCCGCGCCTTGCTTTCTTCCCCCAGACTGTTGCTGATGGACGAACCGCTCGCCTCGCTGGATGAACAGCGCAAGGCCGAGATCATTCCCTACCTCGAACGGCTGCGCGACGAGACGAAAATTCCGATCGTCTATGTCAGCCATTCCATCCAGGAAGTCGCCCGCCTTGCCGACCGCATCGTGGTGATGAAAGACGGTAAGGTGGAGGCGCAGGGAAATGCGGCCGATGTGCTGGGGAGACCCGATTTCAGCAGCCATCTGGAGCGGCGGGAAGCGGGCAGCATCCTGTCAGGACACATCGAAAGCTTCGATACACGGCACGGGCTTGCCGCCGTAAGGCTCAGCACAGCGCTGCTTCAGGTTCCGGCAAAAATGGGAGCACCCGGCAACCCTGCACGGGTGCTGATACCGGCTCGCGATGTCATGCTGGCTTTGGTGAAACCCGAAGGCCTCAGCGCGCTCAACATTCTCGAAGGCTATGTCGCAGATATCTCGGTCAGCGAGGATGGCATGGTGACGGTTCAGGTGGATTGCGGCGGCGATATCATCCAGTCGCGCATCACCGACCTGTCACGTGAACGCCTGCAACTGGAGCCCGGGAAGCCGGTGCATGCCATCATAAAATCGGCGGCTCTCGATCCCTATTGACGGCATCATCGGGATTGCGGTTGGTCTCCAGCCAGTCGATATCCTGACGCAAGACCTCGTTCATCCGCTTTTCCATGCCGCGATAGCGCTCCAGCACCTCGGCCCCAAAAGCGGTCAACGCCGCCCCGCCGCCCTGCTTGCCGCCGCGCTGGGATTCGATCACCGGCTGCGTGAACATATGATTCAGCGCATCGACCAGCAGCCATGCACGGCGATAGGACATATCCATGGCCCGCCCGGCGGCCGAAATGGACCCTGTCTCGACAATCAGCTCCATCAACTCGATCTTGCCGTGGCCCAGACGCTCCCCGGGCGAAAAATCAATGCGGAGAACGGGTTTCAGTGGTGCTCTCGTTTCGTTCATCGCTCAACGGTCCTGCCCATGAAGATCGCGATAGGCCTTTTGTGCGCCCGCCACCGGCAGCGCCGTCGCCGCATGGACACCGCGCGCCACCGCCCGCGCCATCACGATTGTGGCGAGATAGCAGAGTTCGGCGAAATGAACGCCGCCTTCAAGCGGTTTGTCGCCGGTCGCCGCCGCGAACATGGTGTCGCCGTCGCTCGGCAAATGGGCGGGCAGAATCGCACGCGCCAGCCCGTCATGCGCCATGATGGAGAGGCGATGCGCCTGCGCCTTTGTAAGTGTCGCATCGGTCACGACAGCGCCGATGGTCGTCGCAGTGAGATTGACCCCCTTGAGCCGCAGCGCGGTATGGTCCGGTTCGAAACGTTCCGGAAAACCGCAATCGCCGAATTCGCCCTGCATTTCAAAAGGTGCGGACCAGAAATGGCGGCTTGTGCCAACAGTCGCGGAACCCAGCGCATTGACCGCGACGATGGCCGCCACCTTATAGCCGCCGGAACTGATGGCGCTGGCCGAACCAAGGCCACCCTTGAAGGTGGCGGTCGTCGCGCCCGTTCCTGCGCCCACCGTTCCGAGTTCGAAAGTCTCGCGACCTGCCGCCTTGAAGGCCGCATATCCCATCTCACGATAAGGCGAATGCAACCCCCACTCCTTGTCGCCGCCATTCAGCAAATCCATCAGGATGGCTTGAGGTACGATGGGCACGCGGGTGGAACCTACCTGCAACCCACGGCCGATCTCGCGCAACCCGGCCTGAACACCGCCCGCCGCATCCAGCCCGAAGGCCGAACCGCCGGAAAGCACCAGTGCATCCACGGTTTCCACCGTCATCGCGGGGTCGAGCAGGCCGGTGTCACGCCCGCCGGGCGCACCGCCGAGAACCGAGCCGGAGGCGATGGCGGGTTTTTCGAAAACAATCGCCGTGACGCCGGAGCCGAGGGAGAGATCGGTGACATTGCCGACCGAAACGCCGTCGATATCCGTGAGAAGATTGTTGCGCGTCGCCATGCCGTTCCCCTTTTCTCCCGGTATCCCGCCGCCGCAGGGCACTGTCAACGCAAAAAGGTGACATGCCCCGCCTCTGGCAAAAGCCGCGATCAGGAGAAAACTGCCCTCCCGATAACAGGTGTCGAGGGAACGGCCATATCCCGTGGTTCCAGCGGCCCGGACAGAAATGCCCGGTGGCCAGCCTCTATCGCGCGGGCAAAAGCCTCCGCCATACCGACCGGTTCACGTGCCCCGGCAACCGCCGTATTGAGCAAAACAGCGTCATAGCCGAGCTCCATCACCGTCACCGCATGTGACGGCCGGCCGATGCCGGCATCGACGATCAGCGGCACATCGGGAAACCGCGCCCGCATCGATTTCAGTGCCGTCAGGTTAAGCGGCCCCATGGCGCTGCCGATCGGCGCGCACCAGGGCATCAGCACCCTGCAGCCGGCCTCCAGCAGCTTTTCGCCCACGACAAGATCATCAGTCGTATAGGGAAAGACCTCAAAACCCTCGTCGCAGAGGATTTTTGCCGCCTCCACCAGCGCAAAGACATCCGGCTGCAAGGTATCGTGATGACCGATGACTTCGAGCTTGATCCAGTTGGTGCGAAACACCTCACGCGCCATCTTCGCCGTCAACACCGCTTCCTTCACGGTGTGGCAACCGGCGGTATTGGGCAGGATATGACGGTCCAGTTCGCGGATCAGCTCGAAAAACTGACCGCCTTGCTTGCCGCCCGCCATTTCCCGACGCAGCGAAATCGTCAGAATATCCGCATTGCTGGCCCGCACCGCATCGGCAAGCACGGCGGGAGACGGATAACGCGCCGTACCGAGCAGAAGACGGGACGAGACCTCGCGGCCATAAAGCGTCAGCATGGCCTCAACCTCCCTGCATCGGCGAAAGGATTTCGACGCGGTCGAAAGCTTTCAGCAAATAATCGGCGCGCTCTTCCGAATGCACCAGATCGCCATTGACCGCCGTCGCCAGCCACTCGCCCTCATATTCGAGGCTGGCAAGCAGGCCGGCCAGCGTCTCGGCGGCAAGATCAAGCTCGTCGCCATTCACCAGAAGTTTCATGATCGTGTTCCTTTTGAATAAGAGTTTGGCAGACGATCCCGGCCGCATGCCGCGCCATCGCCGGCGAGAGCAGAAAGCCATGCCGGTACGCGCCGTTGATGAAGATGGTCCGCCCGTCCTCGGTCACGTCAGGCAGATTGTCGGGATAGGCGGGGCGCACGCCCGTGCCGGTCTCGATGATTTCCGCCTCCGCAAAGGCCGGATGCACGGCATAGGCGGCATTGAGGAATTCCATCATCGAACGGGCGGAAATCGCCCCGTCATCCTCCGTCTCGATCATCGTCGCACCCACCATGAAGCGGCCGGGCTCACGCGGCACGATGTAGAGCGGAATGCGTGGATGTAGCAGCCGGACAGGACGGGAGAGGGAAATCTCTGGCGTGCCGAGATAAAGCATCTCTCCCCGCACACCGCGAAGGCTGGAAATCGTTCCTACCGCCGCAGACCCGGTGCAATCCACCACCCGGTCGAACCGCTGTTCATCCACCGAAACGCCCATATGAAACCGCACACCCATGGCGCAAAGCCGCTCATGCAGCGATTTCAAAGCAAGGCGCGGATCGAGATGTCCTTCGCCCGGGAAGTAAAGTCCGGACAGGAACCGGCCGGCAAGATCAGGCTCCAGAGCGGCGATCCCCCCCTCATCCACCCAGCGATAACCACTGGTCCGCGATGCGAAACGAGACAGCTCCGCCTTGTCGCGGGCAGGCGCGACCACCAGCGTGCCATTGCGGACTACAAGGCCGGGAGCCGCTTCGGCCCACCAATCAAGCGCCGCTTTGCCAAGCGTCAGAACCGCCTCTTCCGCGCTTTCGCGCTCACACCAGGGCGCCAGCATACCGCCCGCATAAAACGACGCCCCGCGAGAAGGCTCGGCATTGCGCTCCGAGACCTCGACAACAACGCCGCTCCGCGCTAGCTCGAAGGCCGCCGTTAATCCGGCGACCCCCGTTCCCTTGACAAGGGCGCGCATTTATTCGGCATTCGCAGGCGTCGGCAGCGGCATATAAAGCTCGCCGCCTTCCTTGAAGCGGGCGGCCATCGCCTCCAGCCCCTCCTTCTGCGCCTCGGCGCGGATATCGTGGGAAATCCGCATCGAGCAGAATTTCGGCCCGCACATGGAGCAGAAGTGCGCGACCTTGTGCGCCTCCTTCGGCAGGGTCTCATCGTGGAAGGACCGCGCCGTATCCGGGTCGAGCGACAGGTTGAACTGATCTTCCCAGCGGAACTCGAACCTTGCGCGCGACAGCGCATCATCCCGCACCTGTGCCGCCGGATGGCCCTTGGCAAGGTCGGCGGCATGGGCGGCGATCTTGTAGGTGATAACGCCGACCTTCACATCGTTACGATCCGGCAGGCCGAGATGTTCCTTGGGCGTGACGTAGCAGAGCATCGCCGTGCCAAACCAGCCGATCATCGCCGCCCCGATGCCGGACGTAATGTGGTCGTAACCGGGCGCGATATCGGTGGTCAGCGGCCCAAGTGTATAAAATGGCGCCTCGCCGCAGGTCTTCAGCTGCTTGTCCATGTTTTCCTTGATCTTGTGCATCGGCACATGGCCGGGGCCTTCGATCATCACCTGGCAGTCCTTCGCCCAGGCGATCTGCGTCAGCTCCCCCAGCGTTTCCAGCTCGGCGAACTGCGCCGCATCATTGGCGTCGGCGATCGAGCCGGGACGCAAGCCATCGCCCAGCGAGAAGGAGACGTCATAGGCGCGGCAGATGTCGCAAATTTCCTCGAAATGCTCATAGAGAAAGCTTTCGCGATGATGATGCAGACACCACTTGGCCATGATCGACCCACCGCGCGAGACGATGCCGGTAACGCGGTTGACGGTGAGCGGAATGTAATGCAGCCGCACGCCGGCATGGATGGTGAAATAATCCACGCCCTGCTCCGCCTGCTCGATCAGGGTGTCGCGAAACACCTCCCAATTCAGATCCTCGGCAATGCCGTTGACCTTTTCCAGCGCCTGATAAAGCGGCACCGTGCCGATCGGCACCGGCGAATTGCGGATGATCCATTCCCGGATATTGTGGATATTGCGCCCGGTCGAAAGGTCCATGACGGTATCCGCACCCCAGCGGATCGCCCAGACCATCTTCTCCACCTCCTCTGCCATGGAGGAAGTGACGGCGGAATTGCCGATATTGGCGTTGATCTTAACGAGAAAATTGCGGCCGATGATCATCGGCTCGAGTTCCGGGTGGTTGATATTGGCGGGGATGATGGCCCGACCCGACGCCACTTCCTGCCGAACGAATTCCGCCGTCACGTAGTCAGGGATATGCGCGCCAAAGCTTTCGCCGTCGCGCACCAGCTTCTCCTTGGCCGCCTCGCGCCCGAGATTTTCGCGGATGGCGATGAATTCCATTTCCGGGGTGATGATGCCGGCCCGCGCATAGGCAAGCTGTGTCACCGCCTTGCCGGCCGTCGCCCTGAGTGGCTGGTGGCGCACAGAAAATTCGGGCGTCAGGCGCTCGCCGGTGGCAAAGCCGTTATCCTCCGGCTTAACGTGTCGGCCCTCGTAAGCCTCGACATCACCGCGTGCCACAACCCAGTCGTAACGCAGACGCGGCAGACCCTTTTCAATCAGAACGGAGTGCGTGGGATCAGTATAGGGACCGGAGGAATCATAGACCGTTACCGGCGGTTCGCCCGCCGTCGGGTGGACGGCGATCTCGCGCATCGGCACGCGGATATGCGGATGTAAAATTCCTGGTTTGTGGATTTTCGTGGAGGCGGCATGCGGCCCGGTGGTGACCGACAGCGGGATAGTCTTGGCAGCGATATTCATCTTGAGGCTCCAAAGTTTGACAGTGGAGACCCAGTTCGAGCCGGAATGATGGAAAATACCTGACTGCCGACACGAAACGCCATGCGCCCGCCCGACATCAGGTCTTTGCACCGTCCCTACGCCAGTATGAACTGGATCAGGTTCAACGGGTCACTGCGCATGAAAGCAGAATCTCAGCCCCTTGACGGGACACCCCTGGTGAATGGCCACAGCAAAAAACACCGCCCGGCTTTTGTCAAGGCTGCCGATCACCGCTTGGCAAAGGTGCGGGAATGGCGCATGCTGCCGTTAGTTGTAATTAACCTAACGGTTTAGGTGAATATTATCGTTTGCCACGTAACGATAAGCACAAACTATGCAGATATGAAATTTATGGGAGATACGTCGGAATGAACGCGACTATACGTGAAATACTGGCCAAATTCGGCCAGCTTCCAACCCCGGTCGATACGATTGCAGATGAAGCCGATCTTTATGCGGCAGGCCTTTCTTCCTTTGCATCGGTGCAACTGATGCTGGGAATCGAAGAAGCTTTCGACATCGAATTTCCCGATAACCTGCTGAACCGCAAGTCCTTCGCCAGCATCAAGGCCATTGAAGACACCGTTAAGCTTATTCTGGATGGTAAAGAGGCTGCCTGATGAACGTGACCGTTGCGCCGCAGGATGAAACTCTGTCCGCGCGCGCGGGCCGTGTCGCGGCCATTGCCGCCAGACATGCGGACGAGGTGGATGTCACCGGCCGCTTCCCTGAGGAGGCTGTCGATGCCTTGAGGCAGGAACGCCTGCTGGGCATCCAGATCCCCTCCTCGCTCGGCGGCGAAAGCGCTTCCCTGCAGCAAATCGCCGATATCTGCGCCCGGCTCGGCCAGGCCTGTTCGGCAACCGCAATGATTTTCGCCATGCATCACATCAAGCTGTCCAGTCTGGTGGAACACGGCGAGGCTAGCGCATGGCATACGGGCTTCATGCGCCGCATCGCGGGTGAACAGCTTCTGCTCGGCTCCGCCACCACCGAAGGCGGCATCGGCGGCAATCTGCGCAACTCCATCTGCGCTATCGAGGTCGATGGCGACTTCTGCCGGCTGGAAAAGGATGCCACCGTCATTTCCTACGGCAGCAATGCCGATGCGATCCTCATCACCTCGCGCGCCCACAAGGATGCCGCGCCGGCCGATCAGGTGATGACCGTTTTCCTGAAAAACCAGTACACGCTCGAAAAGACCCATGTCTGGGATACGCTCGGCATGCGCGGCACCTGTTCAGACGGCTTCCTGTTCCGTGGCGAGGCGCCGGCGGCACAGATTTTCCCGAAGCCTTTCGCGGAAATCGCCGCACAATCCATGCTTGCAAGCTCACATCTCCTGTGGAGCGCCGTATGGTATGGCATCGCCTCCGACGCGGTGCTGCGCGCGCAATCCTTCGTCAGAGCCGCGGCCCGTAAGTCGCCCGGCACCGCCCCTCCCGGCGCGATCCGCCTTGCCGAGGTTTCCACCAAGCTGCAGGTGGTGAAATCCAACATCATTGCCGGCATCAAGGCTTACGAGGACACCAAGAGCGATCCGGAAAAGCTGATGTCCATGGCCTTTGCTGTTGCCATGAACAATGTGAAGATCTGCTCTTCGGAAACCATTCTTGAGATCATCGACCACGCCATGCTGGTCTGTGGCATCATGGGTTACAAGAACGGCACGCCCTACAGCCTCGGCCGGCATCTGCGCGATGCGCATTCCGCCCGGCTGATGATTTCCAACGACCGTATTCTCGGTAATTCCGCCAATCTCCTGCTGGTTCACAAGCAGGACACCAGCCTCTTGGGATAAGACCATGGACATGCAAACATCGTTTCTCGATCGATTGTTCGAAGAAGGCCTGCTGATTGAAACGGGTGTGGACGGCCTTTATGGACGCAGCGGCCAGTTCGAGGACGTGATTGCCGCATTCGAGCGGCTGATCGACCGCACGGGCGCCGCCGATGGCGCCGAAGCGATCCGTTTTCCGCCCGGCATCAACCGCGCCTACTTCGAAAAAAGCGGCTACATGAAGAGCTTCCCGCAGCTGGCAGGCACGGTTCATTCCTTCTGCGGCTGTGAGCTCGACCATGTCAGCCTGTTGAAGACCATGGATGAGGGCGGCGACTGGACCAAGGACCAGAAAGCAACAGACATCGTGCTGACGCCGGCAGCCTGCTATCCGCTTTATCCGACGATCGCCAAGCGCGGCGCGCTGCCTGCCGGCGGTGGTCTCTATGACATCCAGTCCTATTGCTTCCGCCATGAGCCCTCCAAGGATCCGGCCCGCCAGCAGCTTTTCCGCATGCGCGAATATGTTTGCATGGGCACCGAATCCGACGTCACCGAATTCCGCCAGACCTGGATGGATCGCGGCGTGGAGATGATGAAAGCGGTCGGGCTCGACGTCACCATCGATATCGCCAACGATCCTTTCTTCGGCCGTGCCGGCAAGATGCTCGCCAACAACCAGCGCGATCAGAACCTGAAATTCGAACTGCTGATCCCGGTCACATCGACGACCAATCCGACAGCCTGCATGAGCTTCAACTACCATCAGGATGCCTTCGGCCAGAAATGGGGTCTGAACCTCGCCAACGGCGATGTCGCCCATACCGCCTGCGTCGGTTTCGGCCTTGAGCGCATCGCGCTGGCGCTGTTTGCGCATCATGGTCTCGATGTGAAGAAATGGCCTGCGAAGGTCGTGGAAACGCTCTGGGGCTGATTATCCATGCGGCAAATTTTTCCGGGCCTTGATCCCAAGAACTATGTGCAACATCCGCTCCATTCTTCCGAGCGAATGTGGCCGGAAACCAATTGCTACATTGATTTGTGGATCGAGGTTCTGGCCTCGAAAGGCCTGCCGCCGGAAGCCATGTTCGGTTTCACCCTGACGCAGGACTTTGAGGGTGATCAGTTCACCTTCTTCAAGGTGCCGCTGGAAGATCTCGAAGCGCTTTATGGCGTTCGCGCCACCGAGCTGGCGATCTTCGACAGGGTGGAAAACCACATCGAGGCGCAGCTGGAGCGTGGTCGCATCTGCCTGGTCGAGATGGACAGCTTCTACATGCCCGACACCCATGGGGTGGGCTACCAGAAGGAACACGGCAAAACCACCGTCGCCATCAACCGGCTCGATCTGGCGAACCGGGAACTCGACTATTTCCACAATGCCGGCTTTTTCCATCTGTCGGGCGAGGATTTCGACGGGTTGTTCCAGCACCATCTGGCTGAGACCGACCCACCTTTCCTGCCCTACACCGAATTTGCGAAATTCGCAGACGGTAATCCCTCGCCGGCCCATATTCGCAAGACGGCCGAGCGGTTGCTGAGATTTCATTTTTCGCGGCGGCCATCCGCCAATCCGGTCAGGGCTTTTTCAGCCGTGTTTCCGGCGCAGGTGGAAAAGGTTGCCGACAGGCCCTTCGGCTTTTTCCACAAATATGCCTTCAATACGCTGCGCCAGCTCGGCGCCAATTTCGAACTGGCGGCAAGCCATTTCGAATGGCTGGACAAGGACGGTTTTTCTGAAGCACGAGACCACGCGCTGCGCATCTCCGAGGTCGCCAAGACCGTGCAGTTCCAGCTTGCCCGCGCTGTCACGCGCCGCAAATTCGATGCGCTGGCCTCCGTGCTCGATCCGGCAGCGAACGCATGGGATGGTCTGATGAAAAGCCTTGCGGCGAAACTGTCTGATGCCAGCGAGGCCGCGTGAGGACCTATCTTCCGGGCGAAAGCGAGAAATTGCTGAGTGAAGGCTGGACGCTGACACTGACGCCGGCCGATGCCTGCGAAACCCCGTCTGACATCCCGGCAACGCTTGAAAGCCTGCACGTCTCCGTGCCCGGCACGGTGGCGCAGGCACTGGAGGAAGCTGGGAAATTCGATCGTCTTGCTCCTGTCACGCTCAACGACAGGGATGCCTGGTATCGGCTGACGATGATTTCCGATGCGCGGGAGCGGGCCACACTGCGCTTCGATGGCCTCTCCACCATTGCCGAAATCTTCTTTAACGGTGAACTGATCGCCGCCAGCCAGAGCATGTTCGAAAGGCTGGAAGTGCCTGTCGATCTGACGGGCGCGGACGAACTTTCGATCTGCTTCAGGGCTCTTGCCCCAAGGCTCGAAAAAACCGGCCCGCGCGCCCGCTGGCGCCCGCAGATGATGAACACGCAGGGCCTGCGGCTGATCCGCACCACTGCACTGGGCTACATGCCCGGATGGTGCCCGGAAATCCATGCCGCCGGTCCATGGCGACCCATCAGCCTGATAAGGCAGGACGGCGTACTCTGCACACTAGGGTCTTCGCTGGACGACGCCGGGCGCGGCACCGTCAGCATCGCCCTTGAAACCAGCCGCGCCATAACATCGGCACGGCTGAGCTGTGCCGGCTACAGTGCCGATCTTTCCACGGATGAAGGCGGTAAACTCTCCGGCGAACTCCATATTCCCGATGTCGAAACATGGTGGCCGAAAACCCATGGCAGGCCGGCGCTCCATGAGATCCTTCTGGAGCTGGACGGCAAACAGTATCGGCTCGGGCGCACCGGCTTCCGGCGGATAGAGATCGATCATGGCGGGGACGGCAAGGGTTTCGGGCTTAAAGTGAACGGGCAACCCGTCTTCTGCCGCGGCGCGGTCTGGACGACGTCCGATATCGTGCGCCTGCCGGGAACACGGCCGGATTATGAGCCATGGCTTAGAAAAGCCGCCGAAGCCGGCATGAACATGATCCGTATCGGCGGCACCATGGCTTATGAGACGCCGGAATTCTTCACGCTCTGCGACGAACTCGGCATCATGGTCTGGCAGGATGCCATGCTCGCCAATTTCGATTACCCGGCAAAGGATGATGCCCTCCGCCAGCATATCGTGGCCGAAATCTCGCAATTCCTCGAAGCGACTGCGCTTTCTCCATCGCTCGCCGTTTTCTGCGGCGGCAGCGAAATGTACCAGCAGGGCGCGATGCTCGGTCTGCCGGAACAGATATGGAAGGGAGCGCTTACCGAAGAGATCCTGCCAGAACTGGTTGCCGCGAAAAGGCCGGACGCAGCCTATGTCGCCAATTCCCCCTCCGGCGGCGCATTGCCATTTTTTCCCAACGCCGGGGTCGGCCATTATTACGGCGTGGGCGCCTATTGCCGCCCGCTGGAGGATGCCCGCCGCGCCGAGGTGCGCTTTGCCGCCGAATGCCTCGCCTTCGCCAATATTCCCGAACAGGAAACACTGGACCATTATCTTCCCGGCGTGGCCGTGCACGATCCGCGATGGAAAGCCCGCGCCCCGCGCGACCGCGGTGCCTCATGGGATTTCGAAGATGTTCGTGATCATTATCTGAAGCTGCTTTACGAGGTCGAACCGGACGTTCTGCGGCGGGAGGATGGCAGCCTTTATCTTGATATGTCGCGGGCCGCGACCGCCGAGGTCATGGAAGCAACCTTCGGTGAGTGGCGGCGTAGCGGCTCCCCTTGCCAGGGTGCGCTGGTCTGGACCCTGCAGGATCTCGTTCCCGGCGCGGGCTGGGGTATCATCGATGCCGCCGGCAGACCCAAATCCGTCTGGCACGCGTTGAAGCGGGCGTTCCGCCCGATACAGGTCAGCCTCTCCGACGAAGGCACCAACGGGCTGGATATTCATCTCGTCAACGAGACCGACGAGAGCTTTGAGGCCATGCTGGAACTCACCTGCCTGCGCGATGGCACACAGCCCGTCGTCCACGCCAAAACGCCGCTGACGCTTTCGCCGAGGCAGAACCAGACGATTGCCGCAACCGACTTGTTCGGCGCCTTTTTCGATACGACCTATGCCTATCGTTTCGGCCCGCCATCCCATGATGTGACCGTCGCACGGCTTCGCAATGTCGCAACCGGGCAGGTCATTGCCGATGCATTCCATTTTCCTCTCGGCCGGAAAAAGGCGCTGCATTCCGCAAACCTGCAACTGGGGGTCAGCGAAACCAGCGGCATCTGGTCGCTTGAGATCGGTACGGATCGTCTGGCGCAATCCGTCCACGTCACGGCGGAAGGTTATGGCGCCTCGGATAACTGGTTCCATCTCGCACCCGGCGAGAGCAAAAGAATAAACCTTGTGCCGGTGGCCACGGCAGCCGAAACACCGCCTTGCGGCGAGGTGGTATCACTGGGCTCCAGCCGGCGTTTCTCCTTTTAGAGCCAGCCGTTTCACCGCATCGATAAAGATTTTTTTCGCCTCTGGCGTCGACAGGTTGTGATCGGCATCCGCAATGATGGTCAGCGATACGTTCCGATAGGTGGAAAGCCCACCACCATCGGCATCGAAATAATAACGGAAATGCTCAAGCCCGTCGTCATTGTCGCTGTAAAGCAGGCTGATGGCGGTGCCCCTGGCCTTGTGTGAATCGAAAGCGCTGTAAACAGCGCGCCCTTCCTCGCTACCCCGACGGAAGAGCCGCGCCGTTTTTGTCGACAGCCTCTTCCACGTCGCCTTGACGATGTTCAGCCCGGCGCTGACCACATCGACATCGCCACTGACGAGACGCTTGAATGTCGCTCCCTGTCGAAAGCGCTGGCTGTATTCCCCAAAGGAGCGCGGCCGCTTGTGCAGAGCCTCATCGACCGAGCGACCTTTTTGCCAGTGGAAAACCACCGGATTGACCGCCGCCACGGCACTGATCCGATCATCGGCAAGCGCGCCGTTGAAAGCGAGATAGGCACCGCTGCACCGGCCCGCCGCAATGAAGGGCCCGTTGCTGCGCCGCCCGAGAAAATCGAGTGCGGCAGCGACATCGTCATTCTGCGCGGCATCGTAAAGAACCTGATCCGGCTTGTTTTTGACAGGTGGACTATCGGCAATATTGGCCGCATCGAAGCGCAGCGAAGCGACACCCTCGCGTGCAAGCGCCCGGGCGGTCTGCACGGAAAGCCTGCCCCAACCCGAATGCCTGTCATAGGCGGCGCCAAGCAGAAGGACCGAAGAAACCGGTTGCCGATCGTCCGGTCCGCAAAAAACGCCGAAAAGCCGCCCACCCTCGCCAAATTGCACCGGTTGTTCGAAAAAGCCCCGACCGCGCTGCGGATCATTGATAATGAAATCTTCCGGGGCGGCTGCCGGGTTCCCGGCGTGGGTCTGTGACAAGACCCAATCCACCAGTCGGTTCACCACCTCGCCCGATATTTTCGAAAGCGTCGGGCTGGAAACGAGATCATCATAACCGCAGAACTCCGCCTCCTCCACCTCACCGCCGATGGCCGCAAGATGTCTGGCAAAATCACCATCGGTCACCCGGCCGGGTCTCGAAAGCACGAGAAAATTGCGCGCCGGAATGGCGTCGAGACCGGAGAGGTTCACCTTCTTGATCCTATCCGCAATACCGGCCGGCATCGCCGTTCCGGCAATCGCCCCGGCCTCCGCCAGACGCTGCCCGGGCAGAAGTCCAAGGCCGTCATCGATCATGGACGACCACATCGCCAGCTCGCGCAGATAGCCGCGGCCGGAAACGACCGGTGCAAGAAAGGCCATGGAATCGACAGCCGCAGACCCGGCAAGCGCCTGCGCGGCGATCGGACAACCGAGACCCTGCGCGACAACGACAACTCCGGAACAGCCGGAAAGACGCGTCAGATAGTCCAGCGCCGCCCGCGTATCGGAAAACCAGTCCGCCATCCGGCCGGCATCTTCAGGATCGAGCGCATCGCCGGCACCGAGATAGTCGAACCGCAGGCTGGCAACGCCGGAAGCAGCCAGCCGCTCGGCCAGAACCCGCTGAAACTTGCGGCTGCACAACTCTTCCATGCCCCAGGGGCTGACGAAAAGCACCGCGCGATCCCGCTTCACGTCTTTACGCGCCGGATGAAAAATACCCGCAAGCCCTTCAAACGAAACGGGGTGCGCAATCCTGCCATCCACCGCAATATCGGAAAGCTGCAATGCGTCGAGGGAAGGTTCACTGCCTGCACGCGCTGAAATATCTATTGCCATCGACCTTGCCACTATTGCGCCAGTGCCCGGCTCAACCATTACGGGATCACTATACCCAAGTCTCTTAGCGCCTGTTCTACACCAAAAACAATAACATTAGATAATTCTAAAAATACCGCGGCATTTATTTCAGGTGCGGCCCACAGGTTGCAAAAACAATCCTTCAGTGTGGCCGGCAAGCCTCGCCGCGGATGCTATTTTGCTCGAAACCGCTTGAATATACTGATAAATAGCGAGTCACGTACCTATTTGCAGGAGGAGACTCCGCCACCCGGCAGCCTGATCGTCTTGACACCGTGCAAACCAACACGCCGGGCCCGCCCCGCCAGGTCATAGAAGTTTTATATGGAACAAAGCCTTACGCGTTACATCTGGTCGCATACGAGGCGGCAGCAGCTTTTCATCCTGCTGATCGTCGCCCTATCGATGATCCCCTATTTCCTCGCCTTCGATCTGCCCAAACAGATCGTCAACGGCCCCATTCAGGGTGACGGCTTCGAAGGGGCGAACGCGACGCAGCTTTTCATGCATCTCACGGTCGATATTCCCTATTGGGGCACCGTGACATTGTTCCCCGGGCTTGAACTCAACCGCATGTCGATGCTGATGGCTCTCAGCCTGACCTTCCTTGCGCTTGTCATCATCAACGGCCTTTTCAAATATTACATCAATACCTACAAGGGCCGCCTCGGTGAGCGCCTGCTGCGGCGTATCCGTTTCGAACTGATCGACAAGATCCTGCGGTTCCCGCCCTCGCATTTCAAGCGGGTCAAGGGCGCGGAAATTTCCAGCATGGTGAAGGACGAGGTGGAACCGCTCGGCGGATTTACCGGCGATGCCTTTGTGCAGCCGGCGCTTCTCGGCGGGCAGGCGCTCTCCGCGCTCTTCTTCATTCTCGTGCAGAATTTCTGGCTGGGCCTGATTGCAGCTTTCATGGCCGCGATACAGGTCGGCATCATTCCCAAGATGCGCCGCCGCCTCATCGAACTCGGTCGCCAGCGGCAGCTGAGCGCCCGCCAGCTTGCCGGACGCATCGGCGAAATGGTGGACGGTATCGGCACGATCCACGCCTATGATACCTCCAACTACGAGCGCGCCGATGCCTCGCACCGGCTCGGCGACATCTTCAAGATCCGTTACGATCTCTACCAGTGGAAGTTCCTCGTCAAATTCATCAATAACTTCCTGGCACAGCTCACCCCGTTTTTCTTTTATGCGCTCGGCGGTTATCTCACCCTCAGGGGCAGCCTCGATGTCGGGCAGCTGGTCGCCGTCATCAACGCTTATAAGGAACTGCCCGGACCGCTGAAGGAACTGATCGACTGGGATCAGGCGCGCCAGGACGTGCAGGTGAAATACGAGCAGGTGTTCGAACAGTTCAACGCCCCGAACATGATCGAGCCGAATGTGCAGAAACTGTCGCCGGGGGCCGTCGCAGCCATCACGGGACCAATCGTCGTCACCAATCTGACACTGGAAGACGACAGTGGCAGCCGGCTTCTGGAGCAGGCGTCGCTGAAGATCGAGCCGGGTGAAGTCATCGCCATCGTAGGCGGCGCGGGGGGCGAAGCCCTTGCGGATGCGATCGGTCGCACGCTCTGGCCAGCCTCCGGCAAGATCAGCATCAACGATGTCGACATACTGGAGCTGCCGGAATCGCTGACGGGACGTCGCATCTCCTATGTCTCCTCGGACAGCTATTTTTTCCATGCCAGCCTGATGGACAATCTGCTCTACGGCCTGAAGCACGCCCCGCTCGCGGACAAAAATTACGAGGGTGCGGCGCTGGAACACCGCAAGTGGGAAATCCGCGAAGCCAAGATGGCCGGCAATCCGCTGATCGACATAAACAGCGAATGGATCGACTACGCTTCGAGCCCCGCCGGCGACAGCAGGCCGGAAAATCTCATCAGGGCCATTCTCGCCGTCCTCGACAGCGTGGAACTGTCACAGGACATTCTGGAATTTGCGCTGCGCTCATCGATCGATCCTCTGACCGACCTGCATCTTGCGGCCCGTATCGTGGAACTGCGGCATGTGTTGCGCGCCGAGCTGGAAAAGGAAAATCTGAGCGGCCTCATCGCGCCCTTCGAGCTTGAAAGCTACAACAGCGAGGCGACGGTCGGCGAAAACCTGCTGTTCGGTACCATGCGGGACCCCTCCCAGACGATCCGGACCATCATCGAAAGCGACTATTTCCGCTCCCTGATGCGCGAAACCGGCCTCGTCAAGACCCTGTTCGAGATGGGATACACGATCGCCGAAAACATCGTCGAAATCTTCGCCGATCTGCCGGGCGACCACCCTTTCTTCCAGCAGCTGACATTCATGACGCCCGATGACATCCCGGTCTATCAGCAAATGCTGCAGCGCCTGCAGGGACGCGGTTTCGATGATGCCAATGAAAGCGAAAAGCGCGCGATGCTGCGGCTGAGCTTCTTCTACATCGAGCCCCGGCAGCGTTTCGGTCTGCTGTCACCGGAAATTATGAACAGGATCGTCGAAGTCCGGCACATGTTCCATGAAAACCTGCCCGACAGTCTGAAGAACGTGATCGAGATCTACGATCCGACGAAATACATGAGCGCCACCAGCCTTCTGGACAATATTCTCTTCGGCAAGGTCAGCCATCGTTATACCGATGCCTCACGGCGCATTACCCGCATCGTGGCGGATGTGATGCGCAAACAGGGCGTATACGAGCGTGTTCTGGCGGTCGGCCTGGATTTCAATCTCGGCGCCGGCGGCAAGCGGCTCGGCCCGCTCCAGCGCCAGAAGCTCAATCTCGCGCGGGCGCTCATCCGCAAATCCGACTATTATGTCTTTAATCGCCCCCTTCCCGGCCTTGATCCACGACAACAGGAGGAAATTGTCGAACGGGTCATCACACTCCTGAAACAGAACAACAATAACCCGTCAATCATATGGGTTCTGTCGAACGCAAGCCTTTCGCGCATGTTCGGCCGGGTCATCGTCGTCCACCAGGGACTGGTTACCGCCGACGGAAGTTACGAGACTCTCGCCGAGGAAAACGGTACATTCAAGGACATGGTCGCAACATAAGTCCAAGAACGCGGCCGAGGTGGAACAAGAATAGGGTAAGGCAATGCTGTTTAAAGACGAAATTCAAATGCTGAAACGCGTCCCGTTTTTTTCGGAAATGGAACCGTCGAAACTTAAACTGCTCGCTTTCGCATCCGACCGCGTGTCCTATCACACCGGCGACGTGTTGTTCCGGCAGGGGGATGTCGGTGATGCGGCCTATGTCCTTCTGACCGGCAAGGTGGATGTTCTGGTCGATTCACCATCGGGCACATTGAAAGTGGCAGAGATGACCGGCAACGCCATCGTCGGTGAAATCGCCATCCTCTGCGACAGCGTCAGAACCGCCACCGTGCGCGCCTCCACCAATGTGGAAGCCCTGCGCATCGGCAAGGAGCAGTTCTTCAAGCTGATGTCCGATTTCCCCGATATTACCATCAAAGTCATGCGCGTCCTCGCCGAACGCCTGACACAGACGACGGCGGAACTCAGCAAAGCGCGCGCAAGCGCCAGAACATGAGCTGCAATTCCTTGCTACCCTGAAGGGCGATATTGGAAAAATAAATGTCGCACCATTGCAATATAAATGAAATGCTGACTGAATAAGGGGTAAAGGCATCCGCCAAAAAACGGCGGATATAAGAATCTATAGAGACAACGGGCTTCATGGGAGGAAAGCGTGCAAGATTCCGTTGTTATTGGGGTGTGTCATGGCGTTCGATTCCGACACAGCAAGTCGGGAAAGTAATAGAAATTTTCGGGTAAAGATCTGGGGCGCGCGGGGAACGCTTCCTGTTTCAGGTGAAAACTTCCGAAAATATGGCGGAAATACCATCTGCATCGAGGTAAGATGCGGAGATCACGTTCTTTTGTTCGATGCAGGTTCAGGCCTTCATCCCGCCGGTCTGGCGTTACGGGCGGAAGGCATCACGGATGTCGACCTCTTCTTCTCGCATTGCCATTACGACCATATTGTCGGATTTCCCTACTTCAAGCCATTCTATAACAGCTGCAACGACGTCGCCATCTGGTCGGGCCATCTTGCCGGCACGATGACAACGCGGGAAATGCTCAAGGACTTCATGAGCCCGCCCTGGTTTCCCGTGCCGCTGGAGATTTGCTGCGCGAAGATCGCCACCCGGGACTTCATGCCCGGCGACACGCTCACCCCACGCCCTGGCCTTTCAATCAGGACCGGTATGCTCAATCATCCCGGCAATGCCGTCGGATACAGGCTGGACTGGGAAGGAAAATCCCTCGCCATCATCACCGATACCGAACACGAGCCGGGTAGCATTGACGAAACCGTGCTCGATCTGATCCGGGATGTCGATCTTTTCCTCTATGATGCCATGTTCACCGATGATGAAATGGGCCTTTATCGCGGTTATGGCCATTCATCATGGCAACAGGCACTCCGTCTCGCCAAACTGGCCGACGCCAAAAATGTCGGCTTCATCCACCACGCCCCAAGCCGCAGCGACGAGGAACTGGACAGTATCGAGAAACAGGCGAAGGCCCTTTTCGACGGCGCCTTCGCGGCGATGGACGGTCAGGTCATCCAGATCTGACCGCGACAGCCTCCTGGCGCTTGCGAATATTTGACGGTACTCGCATGCCGAATCTGACAATTCCGGCTCGCACGGACATTCGAACACGCACAATTGACCATAGCGGATCGCGTTGCTCCACGATATTGCCATGAGATGCAACGCACTAAGACGTCACACCAGATGATGATTCTGTACCGAATGGCCACATGATGGGATTTGCATGATCCGTTTCTTTTCGGAGACCAATTTGAGACGCACCCGGATTTTATCCGGCCTCATCATATTTGCTTTCGTATTTTCCCATCTTTTCAATCACTCTCTTGCCCTCATCTCCATCGACACCGCCGAACGGGCGCGAAAATGGTTCAGCCTGATCTGGCTCAACCCCGTCAGCAGCCTGCTTTTTTATGGTTCGGTTCTGGTGCATGTCTGCCTTGTTCTGCGCTCGCTTTATCTGCGCAGAACGCTGCGAATGCCGCTCCGCGAAGCGCTTCAGGTCATATTCGGCCTGGCTATCCCGTTTCTGATCATCGGCCACGCCGTCAATATCCGCGTGTCGCATATGCTCTATGGCATTGATGTCGGTTATTATTCGGTCATCCGCAGGCTGTGGATCAACAACCCGATACAAGGTGCCTGGCAAAGCCTCGCCTTGATCGTGATCTGGGTCCACGGATGTATCGGCCTTTATTTCTGGCTGCGTTACCGGGACTGGTATCCGCGCATAGCCGGGCTCTTCATGACGGTGGCGGTAATGTTGCCGCTTCTGGCACTGCTGGGCTTCAGCGATGCGGGCCGGTGGCTGGCGGAGATCGACGAAAAATACGCGCTTCCTCCCGGTTTGGTCGACAATACCATTCAAAAAGACGAATTACCGCTACAACGGGAAATGGAGACGCAGATCAGGTTCGTCACCGGAACGGTGGAGGCATTGTTTGCCGGCGCGGTAATGCTGGTCTTCGCCCTTCGCGGCGTGCGCAGCTGGCGGCAGCGGCTGACGGCAATCGAAATCCGCTATGAACATGGTGCGCAGGCGCGTGTGCCAGCCGGGCTCAGCATTCTGGAAGCCAGCCGGCTTGCGGGCATACCGCACTACTCCGTCTGCGGCGGCAAGGGACGCTGCTCAACCTGTCGGGTCAAGATACTGGACAGCAAGGGCCCGCTTCCACCGCCCGGCGACATCGAACAAACCACATTGAGGCGCATCCACGCCGATTCGGACGTGCGGCTCGGCTGTCAGCTGCGCCCCACGAGCGATCTCGGCGTCGCACTTCTCGTTTCGCCGCCCCAGCAGAGCGACCTGCCAGCCGACGCGCAGCCGGCCCGCCCCGGCCGGGAAGAGGAAATCGCCATCCTCTTCTGCGATCTGCGCAACTTCACCACGCTGTCCGAAGCGAAACTGCCCTATGACGTCGTCTTCCTTCTGAACCGTTATTTCACCATCGTCGGCCAGGCCGTCGAGCAGGCGGGTGGCCATCTCGACAAATTCATCGGCGATGGCGCCATGGCCCTTTTCGGGCTTGGCGAAGACGCGGAACATGCCTGTCGCAACGCCATGAAAGCGGCGGCGGTGATATTGCGGGATATCGCAATCCTGAATGAGGGACTGGAGAAACAGTTCACCGTCCGTCTGGAGGTCGTCGTCGGAATTCATTCCGGTCCGAGCATCGTAGGCGTTATGGGATACGGCGCCGCAAAAACCCTGACGGCCATAGGCGACACCGTCAATGTCGCAAGCAGGCTCGAATCCAAGGCCAAGGAATTCGGTGCCGCCATCGTCGTCTCCGAACCGGCCATCATTCAGGCGGGTCAGGATATTGACGATCTCAGAAGCGAACAGATCTCCATTCGCGGGCGTAACTCGCAGATGAAGGTTTTCCTGCTCTCAAGAGCAGAAAGCGAACGTTATCTCTGAACCACCCCGGCGTTTCCGCTGCCGGGGCTGTATGACGTCAAATCTTGCGATAGAGAAAATATCGGTCCGTCGGCACGCTTTCCGGCACCGGCAAAGGCTTCAGCATGGGATGATCGAGAGGCAGACCGCTGACGGCAACGCCACCTTTCGCCAGCATGCCCGCGGCAAGCTCGGGCAGCCATGTCAGGGTAACCGCATCCTTTTCCGGATAACCCGTGCCGATATCGGCATGGACCATCGCCGCATCCACGCCAATGAAAGCAGGAGCGGTTTCCGATATCTCGCCGATCACAAGATCCTCCTGCGCCGGAACGGACGAGGCATGCGCACCCATGGCCCTGTCGAAGGCAATGATGCGACGGTCGGGAAACAGTTCCCGCAGATGATTGAAAGTCCGCCCGTTTCCGAGACCGATTTCCATGAGCACCCCCTCATTTGGCAATTCGAGATCGGCCGCGAGGTGATTGAGAATATCCCGCTGCGCGGTCAACCGGCGAATGAAACTGTCTAGTCTGCTCATGATCCGTCCGTATCAGGCCTTGATAATGTGTTTTGCGGCAATATCCCGCCGCGCGAAAACATTTCGTGTGTCGATGATCAGCGGCGACCATTCGCAAAGAGCGGCATAATCGACATTGTCATGATCAGTCGCGACGAGAATGGCGTCGAAGGCGCCGATGGTCTGTCTGTCCCATGACACGGATTTCATGCCCATCAGATGGCTGTATTCGCGGGTTTTCGGGATTTCTGCCACATGCGGATCATAATAGGCCGCTTCGCCACCCCGCTCCTGGATAAGTTCGATGAGCTTCAGCGAGGGGCTTTCGCGAATATCGGGCACGTTCTTCTTGTAGGCGAGGCCGACGACCAGAACCTTCGAACGGCTGAGCGCCTTGCCGGAATGGATATCGAGCGCTTCCGCAACCCGCCCGATAACATGGCGCGGCATGCCGGTGTTGATTTCACCGGCAAGTTCGATGAACCGCGTCGGCAATTCATATTCCCGTGATTTCCAGGTGAGGTAGAACGGATCGATCGGTATGCAGTGGCCGCCGAGACCCGGGCCTGGATAAAACGGCATGAAACCGAACGGCTTGGTTTTCGCCGCGTCGATGACTTCCCATATGTCGATACCCATGGCCTCGTAAACGACCTTGAGTTCGTTGACGAGCGCGATATTGACGGCACGGAAGACGTTTTCGGTGATTTTCACCGCCTCGGCCGTGGCATTTGTCGAAACGGGCACGATCTTCCTGACCACCGAACCGTAGAAGGCGGTCATCAGTTTTCCGGCCGCCTCGCCGTCGCCGGCAACGACCTTCGGAATGGTCGAGGTCTCGAAATCGCGATTGCCGGGATCTTCCCGTTCCGGCGAAAAGCCGATGAAAAAATCGACGCCGGAGGCCAGTCCGCTGCTTTCCAGAATGGTCTTCACCACCCCGTCGGTCGTACCGGGATAGGTGGTCGATTCCAGAACCACGAGCTGCCCCTTGCGCAGATAGGCGGCAATCTCCCGGCAGGTTTTTTCGACATAGGACAGGTCCGGCTCGCGATATTTCGTCAGCGGCGTCGGCACACAGATCGCGATCACGTCACATTCGGCCAGTCTGGCAAAATCGGAGGTGGCGACGAAACGGTCATCCTGCCTCACACTTGCCAGCACCTCGTCAGATACCGCTTCGATATAGCTGCGGCCCGCGTCGATCGCGGTAATTTTACCGGGGTCGATATCGAAGCCAACGACCTTGAAACCGGCTTTCGCCACCGTCATGGCCAGCGGCAGGCCGACATAACCAAGGCCGATCACACCCGCCCTGGCGCTTTTGTTTTCGATGCTGGAAAGCAGGTTCCGGAAGATATCTGGGGAAGTCAAAGCGTGTCACGCTCCGCGCATGTGCAAAAGATGCCTTTCAGTTGGGCAAGAATGGCCGGGCTGTCAAGGCTCGGCCCTTTCAAATTCCGGTTGACGCCGATGCTACGGCCAACGCACAACCTTCGGCATGAAGATCGCCTTTTATTCGCCGCTCAAATCGCCCAACCATCCCGTTCCCTCCGGAGACCGGTTGATGGCCCGCCTGCTGATGCGGGCAATGACGATGGGCGGTCACGAGGTCTTCGTCGCCTCCGAACTGCGCAGCTTTCTGAAACAGGCGGACGACCCCACACGGCGCTCGCTCACCAGCAGCGCCGAACTTGAAATCGAAACGATCACCGATCGCTGGCGGCGGGATGGGCCACCGGAGCTCTGGTTCTGTTACCATCCCTATTACAAGGCCCCGGATTTGCTCGGGCCGGAACTCGCCAGACGGTTCGGTATTCCCTACGTCACCGCCGAGGCCTCCTATTCGCCGAAGCGCAATGCCATGGGCTGGCAGGCGATACAGGACGGATTGCTAGCCGCATTGAATGCAGCAGCCGTCAATATCTGCCTCACCGAGCGGGATCGTGAAGGACTTTTGCGCGCTCAACCGGCACTGCACTGGGCTATGTTGTCACCCTTCATCGATGCCGGAAATTTTACTGAAATTGTTCCACATCCGACACCGGCAAAACTCGTCACCATCGCCATGATGCGAACGGGCGACAAGCTGGACAGCTATCGCGCACTTTCCGAAGCGCTCGCCCTGTTGCCGCACGACCTCGACTGGACACTGGATGTTATCGGTGACGGGCCGGAACGCGCAGCTGTAGAGGCCATGTTCAGCGCGTTTCCCGATAAGCGCCTCGTCTGGCACGGAGAAAAAACCGCACCCGAAATCGCCACGCTTCTGTCAAAAGCATCCCTATATGTCTGGCCAGGCCACGGCGAGGCCTATGGTCTTGCCTATCTTGAGGCGCAGGCCGCCGGTCTGCCGGTGGTGGCCGAAAAAGTGGCCGGCGTTCCCGAAGTGGTAAAATCCGGTATCACAGGATTACTGACACCGGGAAATGATAAAGCCGCCTATGCCGACGCGATCAGAACCCTGCTCGGCAATGACAGGCAGCGCGAGGAACTGGCAAAAGCGGCCCGCCGGTTCGTCGTCAATGAACGATCTCTGGAAAACGCCGCGACAACGCTGAACCATATCCTGCTGCAAGCAAAGGCGCGAAGATCATGAGTCTGGAAAAACTCGTTGCGGCACTGGACGAATGCGATCGACGCGGCATAAAGGCCGATCTCTGGCTTCGGGACGACGATGCGGTGGAACCAACATCCGCACTCGATACGCTGCTTGATCTTTGCCGCGGCTTTTCCGTTCCGGTCACCCTCGCGGTCATTCCCGAAATAACGACGAACAGGCTCGCCCAGCATCTCGACGCATCGGATATCGCCCATGTCGCCGTGCACGGCTGGTCGCACACGAATTATGCCGGGAGCGGCGAAAAGAAACAGGAACTCGGAACGCACCGCGAGCTTTCCCTCGTTCTTGACGAATTGCAATCCGGGCTGGACAAGCTGCACGACCTGCATGGCGGGCGTTTCGTGCCGATGCTCGTGCCACCGTGGAACCGCGTGGATGCCAGTATCATCGAGGGATTGGCGGGTCTCGGCTATCGCGCCCTGTCCGTTTTCGGCCCGGAGAAGGCCACCCTCCCGCCCTGCCTGAACACCCATGTCGATGTGATCGACTGGCACGGCAGCCGTGGCGGTCGCGACGACGATATCCTTTTCGCCGAAACCGCCGCACGCATCATACACACCGTTGAAAACGGCGGTACAACGGGCATCCTTACCCATCATCTCGTGCATGATGACGCCGTATGGGGCTTTCTGAGGCGGCTTTTCGAAGTAACCAACCGGCACCCCGCCGCCCTGTGGCGTTCCTCGAAAGACCTCGTCGACGAAATCTCACCATGACTTCCAGGCGATCAGCAACCCGCTCGCCTCAGTGGCGAGTTCCCGCCTGACCGCTTCCACGTCCTCGAACGGCGCGCGGTCGGCAAGGGACGCGGCGACAAATCCCGCCGGCGCAAGGCTGATGCTTCCCGCCCGGGCAATAACGGTGAAGATCAACGGCCCGGTCGACCACCAGGCAGGCGCACGCGGCATGTCTTCGAGGATGCCGGGAAAGGCCTCCAGCATCCTGCGGAAAACGGGATGTCCGGCCGGGGCGGCGATGAAGGAATTGGCAAGCAGCATGCTGCCCTGCCCCGTATCACGCGGCGTTTTTTCATCGAATGCCGTCAACCCCGCCAGAGGCAGGAATGCGTCGAAACTCACATCGTCCCGCGCCGGATACCAGTCGCAATCGAGATAGATGCCGCCAAACCGCTCCAGCACGATATAACGGGCCACATCCACCGCACCCGGATAGTCCCCCTGATCCAGCATGGCCTTGAAGACAGCGTTGGAAAACACGCCTTCGCGCTCAAGATCCGCCTCCCGCCAGAGGTGATGGTCATATCCATGCCTTGCGGCATGGGCAGCCCAGGCCTCCACGGATATCGGCGGGGCCTTTTCGCCGATCCATATCTGGTGAATGAGCCGCGGCACATCCTCTCTGCTTTTAAGGCCGATCGTGCGGCACTCCTGTGGGGAAAACCGTGCATATTTCGCCAGCAGCTGCGGCGGCGGCACCAGCGTATATTGATAGCCGATTTTGGCGACCATATCGCCTTCAGCCTTGGCAAGACGCAGCCGCGCCGCGTGCAGCCTGCGCGGCAGGCCAAGCACCGTCCGTTCGCCCATCAGATATCCGTCCTTTGCCGCAACCAAAGATAGAAGAAGCGCATGCGCCTCCGCATACTGGCCGTCATTTTGCAACTGACGGGCTATTTGCAGCTGGGCATCGTAATATTTCTTGTCGGACATGAATCCTCGTTCAAAAGCGCCCGTTAACATATCACGAAACGGGAGCCGTCAGGCAAGCCACTCTATTTCGGAAGCCGGCTTTGAATTTGCTAAACAATTCGATGTTTCAGAAGCATAGACAGACAACAAACCCTGCGATAACGTTGCTTTAAGCCCTCCTGAGCAATTGTCACAAGGCAACGATAAAGAGACGGCAAGGAACCCTTTGGCATGAGCGCAGGCGCAGATTTGCTCCGTATTGAAAATCTGCGGGTCTCGTTTTCTCTTATGGGTGGCACGATTGATGCCGTCAGGGGCGCCAGCCTCCGTATTCTTCCGGGAAAAGTAACAGCACTGGTCGGAGAGTCTGGCTCCGGAAAATCCGTCATCGGCCAGACGATCATGGGCATCCATCCCAAGACCGCACGTGTCAACGGTCGCGTGCTGTTCACCGATCCGGAAAATACCACCGCCGGTGCCGTCGATCTGCTGCAACTGCCGAAGGACGGCCGGGAAATCCGCTCCATACGCGGCAACCGCGTCGGGCTGATTTTTCAGGAGCCCATGACCTCCTTTTCGCCGCTGCACACCATCGGCAACCAGATCGATGAGGCGCTCAGAATCCACAGCATCCTGTCGCCGGCAGAGCGCGCCGAAAAAATGTATGAAACGCTCGATCTCGTAGGGTTTTCCAAGCCCAAGAAGGTCGTGAACATGTATCCCTTCGAATTGTCCGGCGGCATGCGCCAGCGCGCCATGATCGCCATGGCATTAATCTGTCGCCCTGCCCTGTTGATCGCCGACGAGCCGACGACGGCGCTGGACGTGACCATCCAGGCCCAAATCCTCAAGCTGCTGCGTGATCTGCAAAGCCGGCTGAATATGAGCATGTTGCTCATCACCCATGATCTCGGCGTCGTCGCGAATATCGCCGACGAGGTCGCCGTAATCTATCAGGGCGAGATCATGGAAGCCGGCACGGTCGATGACATATTCAAGGCGCCGAGCCATCCCTATCTCAAGGGCCTGATGGCCGCTGTACCGCATTTCGACATGAAGCCCGGCGAGAGACTGAAGGCACTGCGTGAAATCAAGGTCGATCATGAAAGCCTTGTCGGCAAGAAAACCGCGGCGGTGAACAAGACACCCGGCCCGCTTCTGACCGTCGACAATATCAGCAAGACCTTCACGACCCGCAAATCCAGCTGGTTTCGCAAAGGCGACGCCAACGCCACCAAGGCGGTCAACAGCGTCAGTTTTGAAATCCGCCGGGGGGAATGCCTTGGGCTGGTCGGTGAAAGCGGCAGCGGCAAGACCACCGTCAGCAAGATCCTCATGCGCGCCGTTCGCCCGGATGAAGGTGCCGTCACCTTCCACCGCCCGCAGGGCAATATCGACGTGCTCAATGCGAGAGACGGCGATCTCAAGGAACTGCGCTCGAAGATACAGATGGTCTTTCAGGACCCGATCTCCTCGCTGTCTCCGCGCATGACCGTAGGCAACATCCTGAGCGAACCGATGGAAATCCATGGGCGGGGCGATGCGAAATACCGGGCGGAGAAGGTCCGCAACCTCGTCAGGGCCATCGGTCTTGGCGAAAGCGCGCTGAACCGCTATCCGCACAGTTTCTCAGGCGGCCAGCGGCAACGTATCGGCATCGCAAGAGCGCTGGCGCTCGGTCCCGAGCTTCTCATTTGTGACGAGCCGGTTTCCGCTCTCGATGTCTCGGTACAGGCGCAAATTCTCAACCTGCTGAAGGATCTTCAGCAGGATCTCGGCCTCACCTATCTCTTCATCTCGCATAATCTGGCCGTGGTGGACTATATGGCCGACCGCGTGGCCGTGATGTGCGAAGGCCGCATCGTCGAACTTGCGCCGCGGGAACTCCTGATGCGCTCCCCGGTTCACCCCTATACGAAATCCCTGCTGGCAGCCGTGCCATTCCCCGATCTCGACCGTCCCCTCGATTTCCGCACCATCGGCAAGATCAGTGCGACCGGCAAGTTCGACTGGGGCAAGCAGTTCCGCGACGAGGGTGACGGCGAGATGATTTCCGCCGATCTCGGCGACGGCCATTTCGTCCTTGCCAACGGCAATGCCGACATCCGGGAGCTTCGCCCTTGATCACGCGCCGCACCACTCTTGCCCTGCTGGCCTCCGTCTTCCTGCCGGCCTATGCGCGGGCCGCCTATACCGATCCGGCCTATTTCAAGGAAAAGCGGGAAAAGGGCGAACTGCCGGATGTTGCAGAACGCCTGCCGAAAAATCCGCGCGTCATCGACATGAAATCGCTTGGCCGGGAGCCGGGAAAACACGGCGGCTCGGTACGCATGCTGATCGGCGGTCAGCGCGACATCCGGCTCATGCCGATCAGCAACTATGCCCGCCTTGTCGGTTATGACGAGAAATTCGAACTTCACCCGGACATTCTGCAAAGCTACGACATCCAGGAAGAACGCATCTTCACCTTCAAGCTGCGCGAAGGCCACAAATGGTCCGACGGCAGCGATTTCACGTCAGAGGATTTCCGTTATTTCTGGGAGGATGTCGCTCTCAACAGGGAAATCCACAAGGGTGGCCCCCCCATCGAACTGCTGGTCAATGACAAGCCGCCCCTGATCGAAGTCATCGACCGGCTGACCGTGCGTTACAGCTGGGACAGTCCGAACCCGGATTTTCTGGCGAAGCTTGCAGCAGCCTCCCCGGCGAGGCTGTTTTTACCCGCCGCCTATATGAAACAGTTCCACGTCAAATATCAGACGGCGGAAAACCTCGCCAAGCTCATCAAGAAAAACAAGACGGATGACTGGAGCGGGCTGCATATCAAGATGTCACGGCAGGTCCGCCCGGAAAACCCCGACCTGCCGACGCTGGATGCCTGGCGCAACACCACTGCACCACCGGCCGAACAGTTCGTCTTCGAACGCAATCCCTATTACCATCGTGTCGACGAAAACGGTCTTCAGCTGCCCTATCTCGACCGTTTCCTGCTCAACGTCACGTCCTCCGATATCATTTCGGCCAAGACGGCATCCGGCGACAGCGACCTGCAATATTTCGGCCTCGATTTTGCCGATTACACCTTCCTGAAGGATGCCGAAAAGCGTTTCCCGCTGAAGGTCAATCTATACAAGCGCTCTCAGGGGTCGCGTATCGCGCTTCTGCCCAATCTCAATTGCGCCGACCCGGTATGGCGAGGCTGTTTCCAGGATGTGCGCGTGCGCCGCGCGCTGTCGCTCGCGATAAACAGGCATGAGATCAACATGGTCTGCTTTTACGGGCTGGCGAAGGAGAGCGCCGATACCGTTCTGCCGGAAAGTCCGCTTTACCGGCAGGAATTTGCGGACGCCTGGAGCGCCTTCGACCGGGCGACGGCCAACCGGCTGCTGGATGAGGCCGGTCTCGACAAACGCGACAATGCCGGCATCCGGCTTCTGCCGGACGGACGGCCGGTCTATATCATTGTCGAGACGACAGGCGAAAGCACGCTCGAAACCGATGTGATGGAACTGGTGACGGATCACTGGCGGCATATCGGCGTGGCGGTTTCAGTGCGCCCCACCCAGCGCGATGTCTTCCGCAAGCGCGCCATGGGCGGCGAAGTGCTGATGTCGGTATGGATGGGCATGGACAACGGCGTGCCCACACCGGACATGCTGCCTTCGGGCCTTGCCCCCACCGGCGACGACCAGCTGCAATGGCCCGTCTGGGGCGTGCATTATCTTTCCGGCGGCCGCGAAGGCAAGGAGCCGGACTTGGCCGAAGCAGCGCATCTGCTCGATCTCCTCAAAAAATGGCGCAGAAGCGTCACCGAGGAGGAGCGCGAGGCGATCTGGCTGGAAATGCTTGGGATCTATACGCAGCAGGTGTTTTCCATCGGCATCGTCAACGGCGCGCTGCAACCCGTCGTCCACGTAAAACGCATGCGAAACGTGCCGGACAAGGCACTCTTCGGTTACGAACCCACATCCTATCTCGGCGTCTATATGCCGGATGCCTTCTGGTACGACGGAGACGCCTGATATGCTGCGGTATATTTTAAAGCGCATCCTCGTCATGATCCCCACGCTGATCCTGATCTCGATGCTGGTCTTCACCATCATCGAATTGCCGCCGGGCGATTATTTCGAAAGTTATGTCGCCGAACTGCGCGCCATGGGCGAAACGGCAAACCTCGCCGAAATCGAGGAACTGCGCGTCCGCTATGGCTTCGATCAACCGGCGCCGATCCGTTATTTCCGCTGGGCCACCGGCATGCTGGTCGGTGATTTCGGTTATTCCTTCGAATATCAGCTGCCGGTCAGTGACGTGGTCGGAGATCGCCTCTGGCTGACAGTTCTGGTCTCCTTCGTCACCATTATCGTTACCTGGCTTATCGCCTTCCCGATCGGCATCTATTCCGCCACGCATAAATACAGCTGGGGAGATTACGGGCTCACCTTCCTTGGTCTGCTCGGCATCGCCATTCCCAACTTCATGCTGGCGCTGATCCTGATGTATTTCGCCAATATCTGGTTCGGCATATCCATCGGCCATCTGATGGATCGGGAATATCTCAACCAGGCGATGAGCTGGGCGAAGTTCAAGTCGATCCTTGAACATATCTGGATACCCGTCCTCATCATCGGAACGGCCGGCACCGCCGGCATGATCCGCCGCCTGCGCGCCAACCTGCTCGATGAATTGCAGAAGCAATATGTCGTCACCGCCCGTGCCAAGGGGCTGCACCCCTTCAAGGTGCTGACCAAATATCCGCTGCGCATGGCGCTGAATTTCTTCATCTCGGATATTGGCTCGATCCTGCCCGCGATCATATCGGGCGCGGAAATCACCGCTGTCGTCCTGTCGCTCGAAACCACCGGCCCGATGCTCATCCGGGCGTTGCAGAGCCAGGACATGTATCTGGCCGGTTCGTTCCTGATGTTCCTCGCTTTCCTGACGGTGATCGGCGTTCTGGTATCGGATATCGCCCTTGCCATACTCGACCCGCGAATCCGCTTCGGAGGTGGTAACGTCAAATGACTTCATCCATCCCGAAACCGGGCGAAGCGCTGCCCCATTACGTATCGACCGCGCCTTTCGATCCATCGTTGATCGAGCCCAATACCTCTGGAATGGCGGCCTTCAGCAAGGCGTCGCAACTGCGACTCATGTGGTGGCAGTTCCGCCAGCACAAGATCGCGGTTTGGTCCGGCGCCTTTCTGCTGGTGCTTTATCTCTCGATCCTGATCTGCGAATTCCTCGCGCCCTATAATCTCCACACCCGCAATATCGAACATATCTACGCCCCGCCTCAGGCCATTCATTTCTTCAACGACGGCAAATTTGTCGGCCCCTTTGTTTACGGCCGGGAAATGACGCTCGATATGGACAATCTGAAACGCGTCTACCGGGATGTGCCGACGGATATCCAGCCGCTGCGTTTCTTCTGCAAGGGCGATACCTATCGTTTCTGGGGCATGTTCGAGGGCAGGACCCATTTCGTCTGCCCCGCAGAAGGCGGTGAAATGTTCCTGTTCGGCACGGATCGCCTCGGACGCGACGTGCTGTCCCGCATCATTTACGGCGCCCGCATTTCGCTCACCATCGGCCTCCTCGGCGTCGCCATGAGCTTCGTTCTCGGCATTGTGATCGGCGGTCTGGCAGGGTATCGCGGTGGCACCTTCGATCTGATTGTCCAGCGCATCATCGAGGTCCTGCAATCCATTCCAAGCATTCCGCTGTGGCTGGCGCTTGCGGCGATCATGCCTGTGACCTGGAGCCCGATCCTCGTCTATCTCGGCATCACCATCATTCTCGGCATGCTGGACTGGACGGGGCTGGCGCGCGCCGTGCGCTCGAAACTGCTGGCACTTCGCGAGGAAGACTATGTTTTGGCTGCACAATTGATGGGTGCTGGCACACCGCGCATCATCGGCAGGCATCTTATTCCCGGCTTCATGTCGCATCTCATCGCCTCGGCCACATTGACGATACCGGGCATGATTCTCGGCGAAACCGCCCTGAGCTTTCTCGGCCTCGGTCTTCGCCCGCCGATCACAAGTTGGGGAATTCTGCTCACGGAGGCGCGCAGCGTCAGCGTCATTGCGCTATATCCATGGCTTCTCATACCGACGATCCCGGTCGTCCTCGTCATTCTGGCCTTTAATTTCTTCGGTGACGGACTACGTGATGCTGCGGACCCCTTCAGATAAAATGGAATACGCCTTGATGAACTGCCCTTCCGCCATCGCCTTTACCGTGAAAGGCAACAAGAGGTGTGGCCCATGACCTCCCGTTTAAACGACGCGCGCATTCTCATGTACAGCCACGATTCCTTCGGGCTCGGGCATCTGCGGCGGTGTCGCACGATTGCGCATGCGCTGGTGGAGGATTATCGCGGCCTCAACGTCCTCATCATTTCAGGCGCGACGATTGCCGGCGCCTTCGATTATCGCGCCCGCGTCGACTTCGTGAAAATCCCGAGCGTCATCAAGCTGCGCAACGGCGAATATACCTCGATGGACAGGCATATCGATCTTCAGGAAACCCTGAAGATGCGCCGCTCCATCATCTATCACACCGCCGAAAGCTTTAAGCCTGACATCTTCATCGTCGACAAGGAGCCCATGGGCCTGCGCGGCGAGGTGGAGGAAACGCTCGCCTATCTCAAGGGGCAGGGAACAAAGCTCGTCATCGGCCTGCGCGATGTCATGGATGCGCCGCAACTGCTCGAGGCGGAGTGGAAGCGCAACAACGTCATGACCAAGATCGGCCAGTTCTATGACCATGTCTGGGTCTACGGCCCACCGGATTTCCACGACCCGCTGACGGGCCTTGATGTTCCTGAGACCGTTCGCGACAAGATGGATTTCGTCGGCTTCCTGCAGCGCTCCAAAACGCAGGCCGAAACCGTGTCACATCGACCGGAAGGTGACTACCTTCTCGTCACCACCGGCGGCGGCGGCGATGGCAGCGAATTGATCGACGATGTCATCAACGCCTATCGCCATGACAAGGAACTGACGCACAAGGCGCTGGTGGTTCTCGGCCCCTATATGCCGGCCGATCAGCGTCAGCGTTTCATGAGCAGCGTCGCCGATATTCCGCATATAGAGATCATCGAATTCGACAACCGCATGGAAGATCTCGTCGCCGGCGCCCAGGCCGTCGTGTCGATGGGCGGCTACAACACCGTCTGCGAAATATTGTCCTTCGACAAGCCCGCCCTCGTCGTGCCGCGCACGGTGCCGCGGGAAGAGCAGCTTATCCGCGCCAGCCGCGCATCGGAGCTTGGTCTTTTCGACATGCTTCTGCCGGAAGACGCCGAAAATCCCGCCAAGATGGCCGCGGCTCTGAAAGCGCTGCCGAACCGCGCGCCGCCTTCCGTCAATTCACGGAATCTCAAGCTCGACGGTCTGGAAAACATATCGCGCCGGATCGCCGAATGGCTGCCGCCCGAGGGCGAAAAGGCGCCGATCACGCTGACCGCGTGACCGGCTCCCCGACCAACACCGCTTCAAAAGAGACACGCGCAACGTGACAGATACAAAAAAAATCGTGGTGCTCCTCAAGGGCTATCCGCGCCTGTCCGAGACTTTCATAGCACAGGAACTTCTGGGGCTTGAAAAGGCCGGGCTGAAACTTGAACTCATGTCCATGCGCCGGCCGACGGATAAAAAACGCCACCCCGTCCATGATGAAATCCGTGCACCCGTCACCTATCTGCCGGAATATCTGCATGAAGAACCCTTGCGGGTTTTAAAGGCGCTATGGGCCTGCCGCAAGAAACCGGGCTTCACCAGCGCGCTTCGCCGCTTCTTCAGCGATCTGCCACATGATCTCAGCCGCAACCGTTTCCGCCGTTTCGGGCAGGCCGCCGTGCTGGCGCATGAATGGCCTGTGGATGCCGAGTGGCTGCATGTCCACTTCATCCACACGCCCGCCTCGGTCGCCGCCTATACCCATCTCATCACCGGGACGCCCTGGACGATTTCCGCCCATGCCAAGGATATCTGGACCTCGAACGACCGCGACCTTGCCGCCAAGCTGCAAAGCGCCCGCTGGACCGTAACCTGCACCGCCGGTGGTTTTCAACACCTGCAAACCCTTTCCGGAGCAAAACGGAATGTTCATCTGAGCTATCATGGGCTCGATCTCACCCGTTTTCCCCATTTCGACACACCGCGTCCGGCACGAGACGGATCGGAGGCGGATGATCCGGTCCAGATTTTAAGTGTCGGCCGGGCAGTCAAGAAAAAGGGCATCGATATTCTGCTACAGGCGCTGGCGTCTCTTCCGCAGCATATCCATTGGCGCTTCACCCATATCGGCGGCGGCGATGAACTGGCCGCGCTGAAGAAACTCGCCGACGAACTCGGCATCGCCGACAGGATCGTCTGGACCGGCGCCATGGACCAAAAGCAGGTGCTGGAGAACTACCGTGAAGCCGATCTCTTCGCGCTGGCCTGCCGCATCACCAGCGATGGCGACCGAGACGGCCTTCCCAATGTGTTGGTCGAGGCGGCCAGTCAGGCGCTGACCTGCATTTCCACCAATATTTCGGGCATTCCGGAGTTTTTCGTCTCTGGTGAAAACGGACTGCTGACGGAGCCGGAAAACCCCGCAGCCTTCGCAGAGGCTCTGCGCAGCGCGATCACCGATCCGCAATTGCGCCAGCGTCTGGGCGCTGCCGCCGAAAACCGCGTTCGAACCGCCTTCGATCACCGCACCAGCATTACCGAACTGAAGGCCCTGTTCGAGACCGAGTGGGAAAAGACGCCATGAATGACACGGAAAAGCGCCCCTCCGTCTTCTTTTATGTCCAGCATCTTCTGGGCATCGGCCATATCGCCCGCGCCAGCCGCATTGCCAATGCCCTGCAGGCGAATGGTTTCGATGTCGTTCTGGTGACAGGCGGCACCCCGGTTCCGGGCTTTCCGGGCGAAGGCATCCGCCATGTCGAATTGCCGCCGATCGCGGTCAGCGACGGCAACTTCTCCGGTCTTGTCGACAGTTCCGGCAAGCCGGTGGACGATACCTTCAGGAAACTCAGAACCGACATGCTGATCGGCGCCTATCACGGTGCGAAACCCGATATCGTCATCATCGAGGCTTTCCCCTTCGGCCGCAGGCAGGTGCGTTTCGAATTGCTGCCACTTCTGGACGAGATCGAGGACAGCGAACCGCGCCCGCTGGTCATGACATCGCTGCGCGACATCCTGCAGGAAAAAACCAAGCCGGGCCGGGACGAAGAAACCGTGTCGCTGGTGAAAAAACATTTCGATGCGGTGCTGGTGCATGGCGACCCCGGCTTCGCCCGGCTGGAGGACACCTTCCCCCTTGCCGGCGAAATCAGCCAACGCATCGTCTATACCGGCCTTGTTGCCCCGTTGCCACCGTCGCAACCGGCGGAGAAATTCGATATCGTGGTCTCCGCAGGCGGTGGCGCGGTTGGTGCAGCACTTGTCCGGGCCGCCCTTGAGGCCGCGCCGCTGCTGGACGCTATCAAAAGCTGGTGCCTCATCACCGGCCCCAACATGCCACAAGCGGATTTCGATGCCATCTCGGCTGAGGCGCCGGACAATGTCTCCGTCTTCCGTTTCCGCAAGGATTTCGCGAGTCTGCTCGCCGGCGCGCGACTTTCGGTTTCACAGGCGGGTTACAACACCGTCTGCGATATTCTTCAGGCCAAATGCCGCTCGCTCCTCATCCCCTTCGCGGTGGGGGGCGAAACCGAACAGAGCGCCCGTGCCGAACGGCTGGCACGGCTGGGGCTCGCGCATGTGCTGGAGGAGAAAGATATCTCCGCGCAATCCATGGCCGAAGCCATCACGGCGGCGTTGGCTCTACCCGGACCGGACACGATCCACCTCGATCTCGATGGCGCGGCCGGTACGGCTAGAGTTCTGCGCCGCCTTTATGATGAGCGGTGAGGATCGCCTTTAATTCGCGAACCGCCGCCTCATCCGTGCCCTTGCGGCCATCGCCGGTGAAACCGAGCTTTGCCACCCGGCTTTCCGGGTCATAAGGCGGGACGGCGGAACAGGATGCGTGAATCTCGGTAATCGGAAAGCGATCCAGCAATGCCTGCACGCTCTGCGGACGCACGCCAGCACCCGGCATGATGACGACCCGACCGGCCGCTCTCTCGGATAGACGCGCCAGCGCCTCAATCCCTTCAAGCGCCGAACGCGCGCCGCCGGAGGTCAGAATTCTCGGGAAACCGAGCGCAATGGCCGCCTCCAGCGCTTCATCCATATCTGGAACGACATCGAAAGCGCGGTGCAGAGTCATATCCAGCCCGTCTGCGTGGCCGCGCAATTCTTCAAGCAAGGCAATATCAAGCGAGCCGTCGCCACGCGATGCGCCGAGCACCAGGCCGGAAAGGCCTGCAGCGCGTGCCGCGTCGATATCGCGTTTCATCACATTCGCTTCATCACGCGTGAACACGAAGTCACCGGCACGTGGCCTGATCATCACGCTGACAGGCACTCCACAGGACGCCGCCCGCTGCATGAAGCCGGCGGACGGCGTCACGCCGCCACCGGATAGCGCAGCACAAAGCTCGATCCGATCGGCCCCACCCCGGACCGCCGCTTCCAGACCGGCCACATCGTCCACGCAGATTTCGAGAATCATCGTAACCTCTTTCATTTGAATGTGTCCCGTTTTCGCGCCGGACCATCCGAAAACCGTCCACACTTTTCGGTCCGACGCTCTACCTGCGGCGACCCGTCCCATCAAGCGCATAGAGCATATAAACACCACCAAGACCCACGATGGCCCCCAATATGGAGGTTCCCGAATAGGTGGAGACCATTGTCCCGACGGCAAAGATCAGTGCACCAAGACCCGCTCCGAGGAAGATATTGACCGCAATCAGCGAGCTTCCGAGCCCCGGCCGGTCCGCAATCAACTCCTGCAGATAGGTGATGGGGATGCTGATGATGGCAGCGGCCCCCAGCGCGCTGATGACGGTCTGCGCATAGATATGCCAGGGAGCCGTCGCAAGCCCCTGCAGAATGAGGTAGACCGCATAAAGCACCGCTCCCGCCGCCAGCGTCAGCGTTTGCGGCACCTTCTTCTCGATCCAGCCCCACAAGAGAATGAAAACGATTTCCAGCGCGGCAACGATGCCCGCCACGATGCCGATATCCGCGACCGTGCCCTTTGCCTGACCGGTTATGATGAGCGAACGTATGGAATCATTGAGATGCAGCATCGAGCAGATGAGCGCAATGGCGATGATCCGCAACAACACCCGTCGCGATCCGATTTCCGCAAGCGAGGCGCGCAGGCCGAAACGCGCTTCGGTATTCGCCACCGCCGGCGTGGCGGCCCGAGGCAGGCAAAAGGCCACGAGCAGAAAACAGACAAGCGCGCAAAGGCCGGAGAACAGGAAGGCCGTCAGCATATTGCCGGAACTGATGAGAAAAATGCCGACGATGCCCGGCACCAGCACCCATGACAGCGAGATTGTCGCCCGCATGATTGAGTTCACAGCAATCATGTCGCCCGTAGAAAGGTTGCGGGCATCGGCGCGCACATGCGCGAAGATCAGCGAGTTCATCGCCCCGAAAATCGGCAGGAGAATGAGCTTCGCGCTGACAAAGGCCGTGGCATTCCCTGCCAGATAAACCAGCATATAACCGCTGACACCGAACAGCGCGATGAACAGCATGGGTTTGCGATATTCGCCCAGCCTGTCGGCGACGATGCCCATCAGCACGCTGGCGCTGACATTGATGATGGCGGCAAACAGCATCAGCAGGGAATAAACGGTGTTGCTGAGCCCTATTTCGCGAATGCCGATGACCGCCTGATAAGGTGCGGTCGCCGCATTCGAGAATCCGAAAAACAGGATGGCAAGCGCCCCGATGCGGATCGACGGATTATTGATGACGATGGAAAGAGCCGACGGCATGGATATTCGCCTGAGATGATCCGGCCCCGCCGGATCGCTGGATAAAAGCTACCGGACCGCTGTCATCGCCAGCGGGCCGAAAGGATGGGCTTGGGGATATAGTCGAAATGCTGCTTCCAGGGGTAAAAATCCCCGTCCCGGCGGCGGTTGGGAAGGTTTTCGATATCCTGATTGATGACCCCTTCCGTCAGCGCCATCAGGTTGGGATTGGCGATCGGCGCAAGCTCCGGGGAAAGATAACCCGATTTGACGACCAGCAGCTTCACCGCCTTCGGATCAAAACCGAGACGCGTGAAATCCGAAATCATGTGATAGGGCCTGCGTCGCGCCGCCAGAATGACGGTTATACCGCCGATACCTACCACCGCCTGCCGCTGATCCGCAGCGCTGGAATCATCCAATTTCAGGACCTTGGCTTCGACAGTGACCGAAGGGCTTTGCGGATCGAGACTGCCGCCGATCTTCAGGGAAAGGCCCGCACCCTCGTCTGCCGCAAAGCAGGCTTCGACCGCCGGTCGGTCGGTGATGCCACCGAGGAGTGCACCCTGCCAGTTGCGCGCAATCAGCGCCGCCAGAACATCGGCACGATCGCCGACCCCGCCACCGGTTGGATTGTCGCCGGAGTCAGCGAGAATGATCGGGCCGGTAACCATCTTTTCCGCAATATCCAGAATGGCCTCAAGCGGCTCGGTCACAGGACCGAAACGAAAATCCTGCCGGGCGTCCCAGTAAGATTGCGCGATTTCGGCCGCAACGGCCTGTGCGGCCTCTCGGTCCGATCCCGTCACCACCGCGCAGGCCGTCGCGCGTGGCTCATCAGCCCAGACGTAACCGATCATGAAATTCGCGTCCCAAATGCCGGGCCGGGTGTCATAGCCCGGCAGAACCGCATAAAGGCTTTTGGCCGGTTCATCTTCGGTGGACGTCTTTTCACCGGGCAGGAGCACGGGAATTTTCGCCCAAGCCACACCGGGCTTTTCACCCGTTTTCAGGGCCTTGAGCAACATCGTCCAAGCCCGCACCATCGTCTCGCGCACGTCGATATGTGGCGCAGTTCGGTAGCCGGCAAATATATCCAGCTGATCGATGATCGTCTGGCTGACATTGCCATGCAGGTCGTAGCTCGTAGAAATGATCACATCCGGGCCAACGACAGCACGGGCGCTGGAAATCCAGTCCCCTTCCGCATCATCCATGCCTTCGACATTCATCGCGCCATGCATGGCGAGATAAAGCCCGTCGAGCGGCGGGCAAGCCTTGAGACGGTCAAGAAACTCCGCCTTGAATGCATCATAAGCCACCCGCGACACCGGGCCGCCGGGCACCGCTCGAGCGTGCAGAAGCGGCAGCACGTCCGCCCCGCCTTCATCGAGAAAATTGAAGTATTCGGCCTCCAGAAGCTCCGCGCCGCGAAAGACGCGAAAATCCTGCTCGCCCATCAGCACCGGCGAATAGGTGCTGCATTCGGTATGGATTCCACCAACGGCAATACGCATGGCGCCTTCCCCCTTAATAAACCGGGCTCAAGGGAACGATGGCGGAGAACCGCAGCCAGTCCTTCTGCGCCTTCGGCGTCCATGCCGCCTCGGCAATGGCCGGCAGCCTCGGGAAAACCAGATGGTTGAAATAGGCGCGGTTGAGGAAATGTTCGGACCAGATGCAGGCCTGAACGCCCTTCATCCGCTCCTTTAATTCCTCGGGAAATTCGCCGACGGCCTCATAGGCATAGGTATGCGAAGGCGGAACTGTGCCGGCCCAGCTTGCACCCGGCTCCTGCCAGGCTTCATCCTGCACCATGTCGAGATAATAGGCCTGACCCGGCGTCATCACCACATCATAACCCTGTTTTGCAAGCTCAAGACCGACTTCCGGCTTCTGCCATGCCATCAGCAATGTTCCAGCCGGATCGACACCGCCGCCGTGGGAAACCTCGTCCCAGCCGGCAAGCTGGCGGCCACGCTCATGCAGCATCCCCTGAATGCGCTTCATGAAATAGGACTGGATGCCGAAGGTGCCATCCAGCCCCTCCTTTTCCATCAGCGCCTTCGCAAGCGGCGAGGCCAGCCATGAACCATCCGCAACCTCATCGCCACCAATATGGATCAGCCGCGACGGGAACAGCTCCACCATCTCGTCGAATATCTTGCCAAGGAACTCATAGGTCGGCTCGATGGCCGGATTGAGCGCATTGTTCGGATATCCCTGCACCGAGCGATAGCTGTCGGGCGCTTCCTGCCCATCCGTCAATTCCGGATAGGCGACAAGAGCCGCCGTGCTGTGGCCGGGAATATCGACTTCCGGCACGATTTCGACATTCAACGCGGCCGCATGGGCAACGACCCTGCGCACGTCGTCCTGGGTGTAATAGCCCGAAACCGGTTCGGCCCCGTTGCCAAGCTGCGGCAGAAGCGGTGCATCCGGACCACGGGTCGCACCCACGGTGGTCAGCAGCGGATAGGCCTTGATTTCCAGACGCCATGCCTCGTCATCCGTCAGGTGCCAATGGAACCGGTTCATGCGCAGCCATGCGAGAATATCGATGAGCCGCACGACATCGCCGGTCGGATAAAATTGCCGCGAGACATCCAGATGGCAGCCGCGCCAGCTGTAACGCGGCGCATCGCTGATGCTGCCGGACGCCGGAAACCGGAATTTGGGATCGACGCGTGCGCCATGCAGCAGTTGCGCCAGAACCGTCAGGCCATATTGCAGACCGGCAGCGGCCGAATATTCCACAACAACCGCTTCTCCGGAAAAGGTGAGACGATAACCTTCGGCTTCCAGCCCGCTATGCTGTTTGAAATGAAGCGGCTTTCCCTCATGAACCGGCGCAAGGCTGAAGGGCACGTGTCCCACGGCAAAAAGCCTGCGGAACAGGGAAAGCACGGTTTCCACTGCAAGAACCTCTTCCGTGCTTGCGTCTTCCGTCGGGAAAAGCGCGACAGGAAAGCCCTCACCCGGTTCGGCATTGATTTCAGCAGGCCATGGCTGGATGGCGAAAGGCAGGTCGAGCTTTCCTTCCGGGAGCAGCACCGGAGCCGGCTCGCTGTGATGCCCATCCAGCATCAAATCGCCGACATCAACGGCGCGATGTGTGCCATCGGCAAGGCTGACATAGGCGGATTTCGCCCCGTCGGTGCGATGCCGCGCGGGCCTCAGGAGGCCATCAACGGTAAAGCGCCAGGATTTCCCCGCTTCGAGCACGAAACCGGCTGGCGGCGCAAATTCATGGAAATTGGCATTGCGGCGCAGATAAACGGCATTGCCGCAAACCGGCTTGTCCACCGTCCGCGTCAGCGACGTATAGACGATGCGAAAATCCTTCAGCGGCTCACGCGAAAGATTGACGAGCGTGAACGTAAAGCCGCCGGATGCGGACTCTGCTAGCGGATGCCATGAATTTTCGAGACGATAATTTGCGAGCGCCATGATGCTCCCCTCCATTGCGTATTGAGCCCCTGAGAGGGCTTCGATCAGTAGTGTTCGGATTGCGAAAAAGTCCGGGCCAGCGGCGCCTGCCCCGCCGTCAGCCCGCAATCGACCGGCAGGCACACGCCGCTGATGGCCTGTGCCTGCGGACCGGCCAGAAATGCGACGGCGCTGGCCACATCTTCGGGCCGCACGATCCGTTGCAGCGGATACCAGTGCTTCGCCTCCTCGAAGACCTGCGGATTGCTGGCCGCCCGTGCTTCCCATGCCTGCGTGCGCACGGTTCCGGGCGCCACGGCGTTAGCGCGAATGCCGAATTTTCCGTATTCGACGGCGATCAGCTTCGTCAGATGGATCAGCCCGGCCTTGGCCGCGCTATAGGCCGGATGGCCGAACACCGCCATACCGTTAACGGAGGTGATATTGACCACAGACCCCCGCGTCCGCTTCAGCGCATCCTCGAAAGCCCTGAAGCAGAGAAACGGCGCTTCCAGATTAAGGGCATTATCCCTGCGCCATATGTCGGCGGTCGTGTCATGCAGGCTGACGGCCCTTGCTGCACCCGCATTGTTAACGAGGGTCGCGACATCGCCCAGTTCCGAAACCTCGGCGGCCAGCCGCGCAAGGTCCTGCGGATCGGTGACATCGCAGGTCTTCGCAACGAAGCCGGGACCGGAAAGCTGGGAAAGCGCATTGGACAAGGCGTCGGCATCGATATCGACGAGCACCACCTTCGCATGGCTTTCAGAAAGTGCTGCCGCAATCGCCCGCCCAATATCACCTGCCGCACCGGTCACGATGGCGAGCTGGTCTTTCCTGTCCTGCATCTCCTACAACTCCCTTGAAGCTTTCCAATCCACCGCGGGGCGGGGTCTCAGGCAAAACGGCCCGTGTTTTTCATCGTCCGCACTCAGTCACCGAGCAATTGCTTGTCATCCGAATCGCGATGCTCCACGAGCTGCTGCTTGATGTGGCGCAATGTCACCATCGACCTCTGCCGATGGTGATAGGCGGCAAGCGTCGCCAGAATATCGACGGCCGCCAGATAGGCGTAACGCGATGAGGTCGGGCGGAAGATGTTGTTTCCCTCGGGCACATTGACGGCAACGACGATATCCGCAGCCACGGCAAGCGGCGTGTCACTCTGGGTCAGCGCGATGGTGGTCACCCCCATCTCCCGCGCCAGCCTGAAACACTTCACCAGCTCCATGTTGCGGCCGGAAAAGGACGAACCGATAATCACGTCTTCCTTGCGCGCAGCGGCCGTCATCATCAGCTGCATGCTGTGATCGGCGCTGGTGGAGACACGCAGGCCAAGGCGGAACAGCCGGTTCTGGATTTCCGAGGCGATCATCGAGGAATTGCCGCCGGCACCGAAGGCGTAGATCATGCCGCCATTGGCGATCTTGATCGCCGCCTTTTCGGCAAGGGCGGGATCGAGCGTCCTGTGCAGCAGGAAAAGCGCTTCCTGCGCCTTGGCAAGCACCTCTTCGGCAACATCCGACGGTCCCGTGCTCGATGGTTCCGAAGTCAGGTAACGAATACCGACATAAGCGGTCTTGGCGAGGCTGACCTTGAAATCCGAAAAACTCTGGCAACCAAGCCTGCGGCAGAACCGCGTGACTGTCGGCGGGGAAACCTCGGCGCGCGCGGCAAGCTCGATGATCGAGGCATTAACGGCGAATTCGAAGTCCGAAACCAGAATATCGGCGATCCGCCGTTCCGATTGCGAGAACTGTCCCCTGTCTTCCTGTATTCTTGCGAAAATATCCATGCTCACCGGTCTCCGTTCCGCCAAAACTCAAGCCTTGGCCCCGTTACCGATGCACCCTAATCCAGGACGCCCGTCAACCGTACACACCCATGAATCGACCGCCTTCCATCCCGATGACGACACGCTGCATATCCTTGATTTGAAAATTATTTTCTCTGTTGATTGCGAGATGAGCATATGCCAACAATATTCGCCAGAGAAATCTCCAAATCCTGAAAATAATTTCAACAACGGACACAAATCATGCGCGACCCCTTCAAAAACCCCTTTCCCGAAACAGACATTGCCCGTCATTCCATCTGGGAGATGCTGGTGACGCGGGACATCGACGCTTTCCTCACCGCGGACTGGTCCAAGGTCGCGGATGATTTCGTCGAGGACGGTTTTCTCGGCATCAATGCCAATCGGGATGCGAACCCGGACAATTGGCGTCTGTCCTTCCCTTCGCTCACCGCCTATCGCGACGAGTGGCTGAGACAGGCGAAGGATTTTCAGACCCAGCAATTCGCCGAAGATCCGCGCAATGCGATCTTCACGACCACAACGCTCGAAGAGATCGAAGTGGAAGGCGAGACCGCGCTGGTTCGCAAGAAGTTCGACGGAGGACTTCGCAAGGCTGACGGCAGCTTCGACGTCATGAAATGGCAGACGCTCTATTATTGCCGGCTGCACGAAGGACGCTGGAAGATCAGCGGTTTCACCGGTTACATGCCCAATCCCATGCCCTGACAGAGCAGACATACGGGAACGTTGCGAACGCCGGGCCGAAAGCCCGGCGTTGTTTTTGCGTCTGGCGGAGACGGATGAAAACCGTCGAAAACGCATCGCATCAGAAAAAGCCGGGCACGGAAAAACGGATGTCATGGCCCGGCTCCTGCCCTTTATTGGATCAGCTTGAGGACGGAAAGGTCGACACGCCGTTCGAGCGCAATGCCGCTTTCATCGAAAAGATGGCAATCCGCCGCCTTGATGCCGGTGACGATCGGTTCATCAACGACGACAGGCGCGGAACCGGAAAGCAACGCGCAATAGTTCTCGCCCGTAGGGGCGACGCCATAAGCGATCGTGTTCACCCCCAGCCGCTCGATGACGCTGGGCGCAACCTTCACGTTCAGGTCAGCCGTTTCCAGACCGGTATGTTCCGGGCGAATGCCAAGCGTCAGTTGCCTGCCTTCAAGGCCGGCGCGAGGCTCCACCGGTACCGTTACCGTCTGGCCCTCATATTCCACAGTCACGCCCTCGGCGCTGACGGACTCGCAGGTGACCTTCAGGAAATTCATTTTCGGATTGCCGATGAAACCGGCCACGAACAGGTTTGCCGGTTTGTGATAAAGCTCGAGCGGCGCACCGACCTGGGCGATTTCGCCGGCGTTCAGCACCACGATGCGGTCAGCCATGGTCATGGCTTCCACCTGATCGTGGGTGACATAGATCATCGTCGCCTGCAGCGTCCGGTGAAGATTGGTAAGTTCGATGCGCATGTCGGCGCGAAGTGCCGCATCGAGGTTGGACAGCGGCTCGTCGAACAGGAATATCTTCGGCTCGCGAACGATGGCGCGGCCGATCGCGACGCGCTGGCGCTGACCGCCGGACAACATGCCGGGACGCTGCTGCAGGCGCTGGTCGAGTTGCAGGATCTTGGCAACCCCCTCGACCTTTTCCTTGATCTTGCTCTCTTCCATCTTTTCGACGCGCAGCGGAAAAGCGATGTTTTCGAAAACAGTCATATGCGGATAGAGCGCATAGGACTGGAAGACCATGGCGATGCCGCGTTTGACCGGCGGCAATTCATTGACCTTCACGCCGTTAATGACGACGTCGCCCGCGGTAATATCCTCAAGGCCGGCGATCATGCGCAGCAATGTGGATTTGCCGCATCCCGAAGGGCCGACAAAAACGACGAACTCGCCATCCCTGATGTCGAGCTGAACGCCCTTGATGACTTCGAAATGTCCATAGTTCTTGCGGACGTTGTTGAGATAAAGCTGACCCAAAACTTGCCTCTCCCGTCACCAGCCGACATCAGGCTGCGTTCAGAGACGTTCCGAAACACGGGGGAAAACCGTGTCGGATCGGAACCGTTGAAAAAACACGAGAGGACGCGTCCATGAAGGCGGCGATCATTCTCGCGGCGAAATAGCCGGTTGCGGACGACACGCGCCCGCAACCATGCCGATGCGGATTATTTATACTGCTCGAGAGCGGAGGAAGCCTTCTTCGCGGCATCTTCCGGTGTTGCCTTGCCGGTGACGACAGACTGCACCATCTCGATCATCACGTCCTGGAAGCCCTTGTAGTCGGTGAAGAGCGGCTCGGGACCACCATAGGCGATACCGTCGATCAGCGGCTTCCAGAAGGGGTCCTTGGCGACGAATTCATCAACCTTGGCCGACGGACGCAGCGGGGTGAGACCAGCGCCGCCCTGCAACTCGTACTCGCCCTGCGGACCGGGTGAGGTGATGAACTTGGCGAATTCGGTCGCCTTTTCTTCGACACCGGTTCCCTTGAAGATCGCAAGGCTGTCGGTGATGAGCAGCGTGCCGGGACCCTTGGCTTCGGGGCCGAGCGGCAGCGTGGCGATGCCCCAGTTGATCTTGGTTTCCTGCAGGCGGGTTGCGGCACCCGATCCGGCCTGGATCATGCCAACCTTGCCATCAAGGAAGATGGCGCGGATTTCGTTCTGCTCGTAGGCCGTGGGACCTTCGACGGAATAAGGCGTGATGTCCTTGTAAGCCGTGAGCGCTGCAACAACCTGCGGGCTGTCGACGGTGATCTTGTCGCCATCGATGACCTTGCCGTTATTGGTATAAACCCAGTGCATGAACTGGTGCATGGTGTTGTCGAAAGTCTTGGCGGGCAAGCCATAGCCGGCAATGCCGGTCTTTTCCTTGATCTGCTTGGCGAAGGCGATTTCTTCAGCCCAGGTCTTCGGCGGCACTTCCGGGTCGAGACCGGCCTGCTTGAACAGGTCCTTGTTCCAGTAGAGCGCCTTGGTCGAGAACGCGACCGGCACGCCCCACTGCGTATCCTCGAAGGTGACCGTGTCGACGATGTTAGGGTAGTAGCTCTTCTTTTCATCTTCCGTCATCGGCACCGGAACGATGAGATCGTTCTGCGCGAACTGCTTCAGCGTGCGCGAGCCGACATAGGCCATGGCGACCGGGGTGCCGGCGGCGGCAAGCGTGGTGGCCTTGTCCTGGCACTGCTCCCAGCCGACGACTTCGGGCACGACCTTCCAGCCCTCGTTCTTGCCTTCCCATTCCTTGATGTATTTTTCATGGATGGGATCCATCTTATCGCCGCAATAGATCCAGCTGATCTCCTTGTCAGCGGCATGCGCCGTCACCGTGCCAAGGGCGGTGGAACCGGCAAGTGCGAAAGCGCAAAGCGCCAATCCGTAATGTTTCAGTGCCATAGTAGTCTCCCGTTTTTGGTAGTCGTTCCGGTTGTTGGTTATTTCACCGCGCCTGCGGTTAGCCCGCCGACGAGATATCGTTGCATCAGGAAAATCGCGATCATCGCTGGGGCGATACCGACGAAGCTCGCTGCCATAAGTTCGTTCCAGACGACCTCCTGCCGGCCGAAATAGGCAAACAGACCCACTGGCAGCGGCATATATTCGGTCTTGGAATTGAACGTCAGCGCGTAGATGAATTGCTGCGCATAGGCCTCGATAAACGATGAGATTGCGACGACCGCTATGCCGGGCGTTGCTATGGGCAAGACAACCCGACGCAGGGTGTAGAGCCTGCTTGCGCCATCGACATAAGCCGCCTCCTCCAACTCTCGGGGTATGCGGCGCATATAGGTCACGAGAAGCAGGATACCCGTCGGAATTATGAAAGCGACTCCGGGAATGATCATCGCGAAGTAGGTATTCAATACACCAATGGAGCGCATGAGGCGAAACAATGGAATAAGGAGCACGGCGCCCGAAAACATCTTCACGGCAAGGAATATTCCCAGCAGCAGACCCGCGCCTTTGAAGTTAAAGCGGGCAAACGCGTATGAAGCGGGTATCACGAGTACCAGAACGATGAGCGTAATGCTCCCCGCGATGAAAAAGGAGTTGAAAATATAAAGCGCAAAACCCGGCACGCTGACCCACATCGTCCGGTAGGCCTCGAAGGAGCCATTCTCGGGCCAAAACTTGTAAGGGGACGAAAACAGCAGGCTGAGCGGTTTCAGCGAAACCAGAAACCCTTCCACGAAGGGTGCCAGCACGAAGGTGAGGAACACAGCGACGCCGCAATAGATCCCGACAACTTCATACCACCTGTAGCGGTTGATCATCGCATTTTTGTCGGTCATCGGCTGGCCTCCTGCGAGAAACGGCTGGTGATGCGGAAATAAAAGAAGGTGAAGATCGACAGGAAGATGCAGATCAGCACGGCGCGCGCGGCACCTTCACCATATTTGTAAGCTCCGATCGCCGTCTTGTAGGTATCGATGATCATGGTTGTGGTTTCGCCGTTCGGACCGCCACGCGTGAGAATCCAGATGATATCGAAGGAATTGAAGGTCGAAATCAGTGACAGGACCGACATGGTGATCATGGCGGGCAACATCAGCGGCAGCGTGATCCGGCGGAAGCGATAGGCGCGGCTTGCCCCGTCCGTCCACGCCGCTTCGTAAAGGTCCTGCGGAATGGACTGGATGGCGGCCAGCAGATAGAGCGTCACCATCGGCACGCCGATCCACACATCGGTGATGATCGTTGCCCAGAAGGCCGTATTGCCATAGGCAAGGAACGCGACCGGGCCGTTTACCAGACCGAGATTCTGCAGCACGCCGGAAATCATGCCGAACTGGCCGTTATACATCCAGCCCCACATGAAGATGCCGATAGCCATCGGCACGATCCATGGCGGCATTGTCAGGATACGAAACAGTGCCCGGCCAGGTACCGCCGAATTCAGAAGCACTGCACCAAATGTGCCGATGATCATCTTTATCGAGACGGAAAAGAACGTCCAGATAAAGGTCCGCGTGATGACATCGGCAAACGTCGCGTTGAAGATCTTCTCGTAATTGATGAAGCCGACCCAATTCGTCACTTTTTTAAGCGACGCATCGGTGAACGACAGGATGAACGTATCCACGAGCGGATAGGCGACGATTAGAGCGATATATAGAAGCGCCGGCAGAAGAAGAAACCAGGCGAAGACGACTGCGCTGCGTTTTGCATCCATAGCGCAGCCCCCTCAAGCCGACTTCGCGGCGGAGGATTTCGGCCGCCCATGGAGCGCCAGGTCATATTCATCCCACACAGGCTGGAGGTCGACCACCTTGCGGCCGTGACGCGCCTCGTCCATGGCGAGCGCCAGAATACCGGCCTCGATCGCATCGAGCGCGGAAACCGGCAGGGGGGCACCCTTGACGATATGGGCGACGACGTCCTCGGCCATCTGTTCGTCGGCACCATAATGCTGCGAAAGCGTGGTTGCCGCCGAATAGGTCTTTGCCACGGTCTTCTCGTTGGTCCGGGCATTGTGCACGTTGAGGAAGCCGCGCACGAAGTCGCCCTCCGCCATGCCCTTGGCGCCGATCACGCAGAAACGGCGGAAATCGTCGGGAACGTTGAGATTGGTATGGAAGGCAAGCGACGCGCCATTTTCATATTCAACGATCGCCGTCTGGTAATCGATGATGTCGCCGTCGCTGTCGAAGACCTTTTCGGAACCCATCCAGCCGCTCGGCTTGCGATGGTAGACCTCCATGTCGTTGATACCGTCATTTTGCGGGGCATTGGCAGGCGTGAAGCTCTTGCGCCCGCCAAAGCTCGATACGAACCGCGGCCTTGCACCGACGACACCATTATAAAGATCGAGATCGTGGCAGCATTTTTCCAGCATGAAGGAGCCGGAATAATGCTCGTAACGCCGCCAGTCGCGCATGAAGAACGCGCCGTGATAGGGCGGAATATGTTCCGAGGCCTCGATGGAAACGACATCGCCGAGCTTGCCTTCGGCCTGCGCGGCGCGCAGATCGCGGTAAAGCGGCGAATAACGCAGGACAAGGCCGACCAGCAGCCGCTCGTGGCCATGCTTGTTGAGCAACCGGGCAAGCTCAAGGCTCTCCTCGATGCTGACGACGATCGGTTTTTCGCTGAAGATGGTGCAACCGGCCTCAAGCCCGATGCGGATATGTTCCAGATGCATATGGTTCGGTGAGCCGATCATCAGAAGATCGAATTTTTCGTTGGCGATCAGCGCCTCGGGACTGTCATACGCCTTGCCGACCGAAATGCCCTTTTCCTGCAGGCCCGGCAGACCGGCCGGAGCGGGATCGACATAACCGACGATCTCGAAATCCTTGTCGATTTCATGAAAAACGTAGCCCAGATAACCGAGACGGAATCCGAGTCCGATAATTCCCACCTTCATGAACTTTGTTCCCTGTTCATTCGTAATTCATTTTCGCAGAAGTGACCATTTCTACGCCGGCCATTCAGTTATCTGCGATAATTTCCCGTCACGATGAAATTAATTTTCAAGACGGTCAAGCTAAATTCGATTTCATGCGCCCGACTGAGAATCGGAAGCCGATTTTTTCCGGCAACGCGGATGCCCAACAGAGCGCCGATCGCCACCGATACAAAAACAATACCAAAAAAATGCCAATCGTCTATAGCAATATCCACAACTGGAAAATTTTTTTGGCTAATGCGAAAATATCAAGCATGAAGCCTGATTATTCGGCAAACGACCGAATAAAACACCGATTAATCGTACAAATTTGGCAATGGTTCTATTTTGGTATTGCCGATTGCGGCCCGTATGATATAGCCAGACATGGCCAGATCGATTGTGACAGAGGTTATGGATGAACGGGGCAGTGCTTAATCTGGACGACCTGCAATCGGGAGGCGGCGGCCCGCTTTACCTGAAACTGCGTCAGACGATTGAAGACGCCATCAATGGCGGCCGCCTGAAGCACGGTGACGCCCTGCCGCCGGAGCGTGATATTGCAGAAAGCGCCTGCGTCAGCCGCGTCACGGTGCGCAAGGCGGTGGATGATCTCGTGCGTGATGGTCTTCTGGTTCGCAGGCACGGCTCCGGCACCTTCGTCGTCAAGCCCATCACCCGCATGCAGCAGCCGCTGACCAAGCTCACCTCGTTTACGGAAGACATGCGCCGGCGGGGAATGACGGCAAGCACCCGCTGGCTGGACCGGGGATTGTTTTACCCGACCGGCGACGAGATGATGACGCTCGGCCTTTCACAATCGGCCATGGTGGCGCGGCTTACCCGCCTGCGCCTTGCCAATGATCAGCCGATTGCGCTCGAAGTGACGAGCCTGCCCGGCGATCTTCTGCCCGACCCGCAGCTGGTCGAAAACTCGCTTTATCTCGAGCTTGAAAAAAACGGCATCCGCCCCGTTCGCGCCATTCAACGCATCTCCGCCCGCAATCTGACGGATGAGGAAACGCTGCTGCTCGGCGTTCCGCCAGGCTCCGCCGCACTATCCGTGCAGCGCATGGCCTATCTGGAAAGCGGGCGCCTCATGGAAATATCGCGCGCCCTCTACCGCAGCGACGCCTATGACCTCGTCGCCGAACTGACGATGACCTCCGAGTGAAACACACCGACCAAGGACACAAAACGATGACAACCCTGATGCGCCAGGAAATCAACGAGATTCCCGATGCCGTCGCCCGTCTGCTGGACAATGCGAAAAATGATTTTCAGGAAGCCGGCAGCCAGCTGAAGGCCCGCGATCCAGCTGTTATCGTCACAATTGCGCGGGGTTCCTCCGACCACGCCGCACATTTCCTGAAATATGCGATCGAATTGCAGACCGGGCTGCCGGTGGCGTCGCTCGGGCCCTCGCTCGCCTCCATCTACCAGACGAAACTGCGGCTGGAACGGGCGGCGGCCTTCGCCGTGTCTCAGTCCGGCAAAAGCCCTGATATCGTTGCGCTGGCGGAAAGTGCCCGCAAGGGCGGTGCATTCACCGTCTCTCTCGTCAACACCCTGCCCTCTCCGCTTGGCAATGCAGCCAATCAGGCCATCGACATCCAGGCAGGACCGGAAAAAGCGGTCGCCGCCACCAAATCCTTCGTCAACTCCATCGTTGCTGGCCTCGCAATCCTTGCCGAATGGACGGAAGACAACCTGCTCGCCAAGGCCGTCAGCGCCCTGCCGCAGAATTTCGCAAGAGCCGTTGCCCTCGACTGGAGCCAGATTGCCGAGGCGGTGAAAGGCGAAGAATCGCTTTATATGCTGGGCCGTGGCCCCGCCCTTGCCATTGCCGCAGAAGCCGCGCTGAAATGCAAGGAAACCTGCGAACTGCATGCGGAAGCCTACTCCTCGGCGGAAGTCATGCATGGCCCGGTCTCGCTGGTCGCGCCGAAGTTCCCCGTCATCGCCTTTGCCGCACGCGACCGCGCGGAGGCTTCCGTGACGGACATTGCCGCGGGTCTTGCCCACAAAGGCGCAAATGTTTTCGTCACATCTGCAAAAGGCAGCCCGGCCAAGCCCCTGCCCTTCGTCGAGACCAACCACCCGCTGACCGATGCCCTGTTGCTGATCGCGCCGTTTTACGGCTTCATCGAGCAATTGTCGCGCGCGCGCGGCTTCAACCCGGATGCGCCGGCGGCATTGAAGAAGGTAACGGAAACCCAATGAGCGGCATAAAGGCATTTGTCGGCGCCCGCATTTTCGATGGCGCCGTATGGCATGATGGCAAGGTACTGCTGACCAGTGACGGACATGTCACCGACATCTCAGACAAGGTGCCCGCCGAAGCCGAAGTGATTGACGCGAACGGGTTGCTGATCGCGCCGGGCTTCATAGACCTTCAGGTCAATGGCGGCGGCGGGGTCATGTTCAACAACCAGCCGGATGTGGATGGCATCGCCCGGATCTGCGCCGCCCACGCAAAATTCGGCACCACGGCGCTGATGGTCACGCTCATCACCGACCGGCCGGATGTGACCTCCAAAGCAGCACAGGCGGGTATCGCCGCCGGCAAAGCAAATATGCCGGGTTTCCTCGGCCTGCATTTCGAGGGTCCGCATCTTTCGGTCGCACGCAAGGGCACCCATGATCCGGCGCTGATCCGAAAGATGGAAGCAGCCGATCTTGAGGTTCTGACCCGTTGCAAGGCGGAACTTGCCTTCGTGCTGACCACCATTGCCCCTGAAAACGTGACCAGGGAGCAGGTTACAGCGCTCCGAAAAGCCGGCATCGTCGTCAGCCTTGGCCACACCGACACAGGCCTCGACGTGGCGATGGCCTATGCTGATGCCGGCGCTTCCATGGTGACCCATCTCTTCAACGCCATGAGCCCGCTTGGCCATCGTGAACCGGGGCTGGTGGGAGCCGCACTTTCGAACGGAAAACTGGATTGCGGGCTGATCGCCGATGGTTTCCATGTCGATCCAGCCGCGATCGGCATTGCGCTGCGCGCCAAGAACGGCCCGGCCCGCATCTTCCTCGTCACCGATGCCATGTCCACCATCGGCACGGATGATGACGGCTTCGAACTGAACGGCCGGCGCGTCTATCGCAATGGCGGACGCCTGACGCTTGCCGATGGCACGCTCGCGGGGGCTGATATCGACATGCTGTCCTGCATCCGCTTCATGCATGAGAAAATGAACACGCCGCTGGAGGAGGCCTTGAGAATGGCCTCCGCTTATCCAGCAGAAGCCATCGGTGCTACGGCCAAGGGGAAACTCCTGCCCGGTTCCGATGCGGATTTCGTCGTGCTGACACCTGATCTTAAAATGCATTCCACATGGATCGGCGGAGAAAAAATCCACGATGCCGCCCGTTCCGGAGCCTGAACAATGATCGTTTGTTTCGATATTGGCGGAACGACCATCAAGGGGGCCATTGCTTATGCCCCGGATGATATTCGCCCCGTGCCGCGCATACCGACACCGAAAACCAGTTTCGAGGACTTCGCGGCCGGCCTCAAATCCGTCATCGACAATAGCGGCGGCACACCCGCCTGCGTGTCGCTGTCGATTGCCGGCGTCATCGATCCCGAAACCGGCAAGGCCACCGTTGCCAATATTCAGAGCATCCATGGCAGGGTGCTAAAAGACGAGTTGGAAAAGGCGCTCAACCTTCCCGTCATCGTTTCAAACGATGCCGATTGTTTCGTGATAGCCGAATCGGAAATCGGCTCCGGACAGGGCCATCGCGTCGTCTTCGGCGTCATCCTGGGGACGGGTGTCGGCGGCGGGCTGGTCATCGATGGCAGGCTCATCAACAGCGATGGCGGCTTCGCCGGCGAATGGGGCCACGGGCCGGTGGCCGCAACCCTGGCCGGCAATCCGCCGGTAGCGCTGCCGCGTTTTGAATGCGGCTGCGGCCTCACCGGTTGCGTTGATGCCATCGGCAGCGCCCGTGGCATGGAAAAGCTGCATCTGCATCTTCACCAGCGGGAGATGACCAGCGAGGACATCATCTCCGCCTGGCAGGCGGGCGATGCACAAGCCGCAAGAACCATCGATATTCTCGTTGATATTCTCGCCTCGCCACTCGCGATGGTGATCAACGTCACCGGGGCAACCATCGTGCCTGTTGGCGGCGGGCTTTCGAATTCAAGAGAGCTTCTGGCCGCTCTGGACGAAGCGGTCAGAAGCCGCGTTCTCCGGCGTTTCAACCGCCCGCTGGTCGTGCCTGCCATTTGCCGGATCGAGCCGGGGCTGATCGGTTCCGCCGTCATCGGACTGAAATACGAGAAGGAAATCGCCGTCCCTGCCTGAGCGGCCTTACGTCTCGATTTTTTCCCGGCGAAAGCCCAGCCCGACCAGCCGCCCGGTCAAATGGGCAAGAAGCGGAAATCGCATGAGCGCCAGCACAAGCGCCGGCGGACCTTTCGGCTTTTCCGCCTCCTCCACCTGCCCCTTCTTGCGGCCGATGCGCATCATTCGCTGCAGAAATTGCGTGGCCTTGGTCGGGAAGGATCGTCGCTTCTCGATTGCGGCGAGATCATCATCACCAACGGGCCGGCCGGATAAAAATACCGGCACCAACACATTGGCCGCAGCAACGGCATCCTGAACGGCCAGGTTGACGCCGACACCGCCAACCGGCGACATGGCATGGGCCGCGTCCCCAATGCAGATCAGGCCGGGTTTCCACCAGCGCTTCAGCCGGTCGATGCGAACGGTCAGGAGATGCACGTCGTCCCAGCTGGTAAGTTCGTCAAGCCTCTCGCGCGGGAAAGGGCAGATTTCCGCCACCCTGTCCCTGAACGCCTCAAGTCCCTGCAGCTTTATGTCCGCGAAAAAGCCCTTGCGCACCACATAACCGCATTGCCAGTAATCGCCCCGGTTGATCATCACGAAACCCTGTCGCGAGCCGACATGACCCATGGTTTCGGTCGAATCGCCCGGCTGTTTTGAAAGCCGCATCCACAGCACCTCGGTCGGAACACCGAACCGCTGGATTTCCAGCCCCGCCGCCTCCCGGACGATGGAAGTACGGCCATCCGCACCCACCACCAGATCGGCGGCAATCTCGATCACCCCATCCGCTGTATTGACGATGAGACCGCCGACACGCCCGTCGCGCTCGATAAGGCCGGTGACCGGCGCATTCATCAGCAGCCGGAAGTTCTCATATTGCCCGGTCTTGCCGACGATGAAATTGAGAAAATCCCATTGCGGCATGAAGGCGATGAAACGATGACGGACCGGCAGCCGGGAAAAATCCGCGATCGTGATACGCTCGCCGCCGATAACCGCGCTCAGCCGCGGCGCGCGCGTATGCGGCAGGCTGAGGAACTCGTCGATGAAACCCAGCTGCTCCATCAATTCAAGCGTGGAGGGGTGGATGGTATCACCGCGAAAATCGCGCAGGAAATCCCCGTGTTTCTCGACCACCGTCACATCGATACCGCTGCGGGCAAGCAGCAGGCCAAGCATCACACCCGCCGGCCCACCACCGGCAACGGCAACGGAGGTGCGGATGTGCTGAACCGCCTTACCGTCATTTTCCGGCGCGACTTTCGCTTCTTCCATCACATCTCTCCGTTTCCGCCCCGTTCAACATTCTATCGTGGATCCGTCACCGGAAGATTTGCATTTTTTGGCTGCGGCCAGCCATAGGCATCGAACCGAAACAGCATTTCGGACCGGGCAAAGATAAAAGCGAAGGCCATGGCCGTCCACATGCCGAGCAGCAGCCCGGCGGCGACATCACTTGGATAATGCGCGCCAACGATGACACGCGAAACGCCGATGACGAGGGCGAGCAAAAAAAACGCCCAGCGGAAGCGCGGCACCAGCATGGCCAGAACACCGAAAAAGGCACCGGCGGCCGTCGAATGCCCCGAAGGGAAGCTTTCATAGAGATTGTCACCGGTAAACGGCGTGAGACTATACGCGCCCATTTCCAGAAAAAGCTCCGGTCGCGCCCGCCCGATCAGGAATTTCAGCGTATGGACGAGAATGCTCGCCGTGCCGATCGTCAGAAAGAAATAGGCAAGAAGCCGCCACGCCGTTCTCAACCGCCCGGCATAGGTCTGGGCCTGCAAGACGCGCGCGGCGACATAGGCGAGAATGGCCAGGGCACCGGTTGAATAAAGCATCCAGCTGAAGGTTCCGAAATCGGTGATGGCACGGTTGAAGGAGACAACACCGCCCGGCAGAGCCTGCGCACCTTCGGAAAGACGCGGATCAAAAGGAATAAAGACCAGCACCAGCACAAGGCTTGCCGCAAAAATCCACCCGCTGGAAACTAGAAATCGTCGCATCAAGGTCCTCTCATCGTTTTCTTGCATATGGCTTTGCCATCCGCAAAAACAATAGCCCGGCGTTTGTCCTTGTTATGGCTGGTTTTCGCGAGTAGAGGCTAATGCATGTAGCCCGAAAAAGTGCAGCGGTTTCGCAAGAATGCCATGCTCTAAAAGGTGCAAACCGCACGATACCAACGGACCGAAGATGACGAATACCAGTGAAATGCCACGCAAACTGACGATATTGGGTTCCACCGGTTCAATCGGCACCAATACGCTGGATGTCGTGCGTCAGCTGGGCGGCCGTGATCAGTTCGAGATCATGGCCCTGACCGGTGCGGGAAATATCGCGCTTCTGGCGGAAAAGGCGCGCGAGTTCGGTGCGAAGCTTGCGGTTACCGCCGAAGATGACAAATATGAAGAATTGAAATCCGCCCTTACCGGCACCGGCATAAAAGTCGCGGCCGGCAAATCCGGCCTTGAAGAAGCCGCTTCGATGGACGCCGGCTGGGTGATGGCAGCGATTGCCGGAACGCCAGGCCTTGACCCGACGCTGACAGCCGCCAGGCGCGGCGCGGATATCGCCCTTGCCAACAAGGAGTGTCTGGTCTCGGCGGGCGATGTTTTTCTGCGCACGGTCAAACAGGGCGGCGGCAGGCTGATCCCCGTCGACAGCGAACATAGCGCGATCTTCCAGTGCCTGACCGGCGATCACAAACAGGCGGTGGAGCGTATCGTGCTGACGGCCTCCGGCGGGCCATTCCGCACCTGGTCGCGCGACGAGATGGCCAATGTCACGGCCGATATTGCCCGCGCCCATCCCAACTGGTCGATGGGGCTGAAGGTCTCCATCGGCAGCGCCTCCATGTTCAACAAGGGGCTGGAAATGATCGAGGCGAAATACCTCTTCGATCTCAGACCCGATCAAGTGGAGGTGATCGTCCATCCGCAATCGATCGTGCACTCGATGGTCGGTTACAGCGACGGTTCCTATATCGCCCAGCTCGGCTCGCCCGATATGCGCACCGCCATTTCCTATGCCCTCACCTATCCCCGGCGCGGCAATCTCAACGTGGAACGACTGGATTTCGCGAAACTGGCACGGCTCGATTTCGAGGCGCCGGATGAGGCCCGCTTCCCCGCGCTGCGGCTCGCCCGCATGGCGCTGGAGCGTGGCGGTTTGCAGGGTGCCGCCCTGAACGCAGCCGAGGAAACCGCCTTTCACGCCTTCGTCGCAGGTGGTATCGGCTTCCTCGACATGGCCGAAATCGTCGAAACGGTCATGGACCGCCTGCATGACGGCCGCTCCGCCACCACGATTGAAGATGTCTTCGCGGCCGACGAAGAAGCCCGCCACCACGCCCGTGAATTGATCTCCACCAAAGAAAAGGCCGCGTAAACGCGGCCCGATCTGCTTTTATTTGAATTAAGGCCTTACGCCACCGCGCGCGCCAGTGCGCAATGCGACCAGAGCTGATGCAGCGCACCGACCAGCTGCTCGATATCGGCATCGGTATGCAGCGGCGTCGGGGTAATGCGCAGGCGCTCTGTCTTGCGCGGCACGGTCGGGTAATTGATCGGCTGCACATAGACACCGTGATTGTCGAGCAGGATATCCGAAATCCACTTGCACTTGGCGGCATCGCCCACCATGACAGGCACGATGTGGCTTGGATTGTCCATATGCGGAATGCCGCGCGCGTCGAGAAGGCCACGCAGCTTGCGCACCCGGTCCTGATGGCGGGCGCGCTCGAACGGGCTTGCCTTCAGATGCTGGATCGAGGCAATGGCACCGGCGGCGAGCGACGGCGGCAGGGCCGTCGTGAAGATGAAGCCGGAGGCGAAAGAGCGGATGAAATCGCAGACCGCCGTAGAACCGGTAATATAGCCGCCCATGACGCCGAAGGCCTTGCCAAGCGTTCCCTCGATGATCGTCAGGCGATCCATCAGACCTTCGCGCTCGGCAATGCCGCCACCGCGCGGACCATACATGCCAACGGCGTGAACCTCATCGAGATAGGTCATGGCGCCATAACGGTCGGCCAGATCGCAGATTTCCTTGATCGGCGCGATATCGCCATCCATCGAATAGACGGATTCAAAGGCGATGAGCTTCGGCGCGTTCGGATCGGCAGCCTTGAGCTTTGCCTCGAGATCTTCAAGATCATTGTGTTTCCAGATCACCCGTTCGCAACGGCCGTAACGGATACCCTCGATCATCGATGCGTGGTTGAGCGCATCGGAGAAGATGATGAGGCCCGGAATTTTCTGGCCAAGCGTACCGAGGGTCGCCCAGTTGGACACATAACCCGAGGTGAAGATCAGCGCCGCTTCCTTGCCATGCAGGTCGGCGAGTTCCTGTTCAAGCAGGACGTGGTAGTGGTTGGTGCCAGAAATATTCCGGGTGCCTCCCGCACCCGCGCCACAGTGATCAATGGCGGCTTTCATGGCTTCGATGACTTTCGGATTCTGGCCCATGCCGAGATAGTCGTTGGAGCACCAGACCGTGACGTCCCTGCGCTCGCCATTGGCGTTATAGCGTGTCGCGCGGGGAAAATTACCCTGCTGGCGTTCGATATCCGCAAAAACGCGATAACGTCCCTCAGAATGCAGGCTTTGCAGTTCCGTCGTGAAAAATGCCTCGAAGTCCATGCCATGCTCCAGAATTGACCAGACCGTTTTCCGCTCCGACACCCGGACCGTCAACCCTTTCGGGCCACTTTAACCGCGTCTGCGTCAATTCGCCGTTGTTTTGAACCATTCCAATAAACCGTTTATAGCCGCCGATGAAAAGTACAAAATTGATTCACATCAAAAAACCACGAATTTTGGAACCTTTTTCGCCTAGTCCCGTTGTCTGGCACGCAATCGATTTACGCGCGGAGGAATCCCCGAAACATGAGGCTTCCCTTAACGGCATCGAATTGTTAGTTATCTGTGGCGGTCGGAGGTAGCAGTCGCCGCAGATAAATATGGGACGCCTACCGAGCCGAAGAGCTCATTGTAACGTTGGAGAGAGTTTCATGAAGAAGGCAATCATATTTGCGCTGGTCGGCCTGTCGCTCGCAAGCTGCACGCAGACCGAAAAGGGTGCTTCGATCGGTGCCGTTTCCGGTGCGGTCCTCGGCGGCGCTATCACGGGTAACGTTCGTGGCGCGGCTGTTGGTGCGGCAATCGGCGGTGTAGGCGGCGCTCTGATCGGCAACGCTTCCGAGCCGGGCTATTGCTATTATCGCGACCAGTACGGTCAGCGTTACACGGCACGTTGCCGCTAATCGCTGCGCGAAATACCGTTGCACAGAAGCCCCGGTCATCCGGGGCTTTTTGCGTTTAGGGCGGCAAAACGCCAGTCGAAGGGTCCTCAAAGCCGTTTATTTATGATTAAATTGCAATGTTAACGGACAGGAAACGGGTTAGAGCGACAATAAATGCTCAACCATAAAGCAGCATATGCGAAGAACACGAACTAACCCGAAGACAGGTATTGCGTATCGGAAGGCTGGCACCGCACTTGCGGTTGCTTTCACGTTCGCCCTGTATCCAGCGTTTACCCGTGACGCCTTTGCCTTCAAACTGTTCGGTATGCGCCTCTGGGGTTCGGAAGAACCGGAGGTGGAGGTTATCAACCCCGTCAAATACGCCGTCACGCTCGACGCGGGTGAAGCCGACAAGGCGCTGAAAGGCAGCCTCGAAAACAGCTCGCTTCTTCTCGCCGACAAGGACAAGCCCGCCTCCGGCGACCTTGGTCTTCTCATAAAGGCCAGGGACGACCGCGACAGGCTGATCGCGGCACTTTATGAAAACGCCCGGTATGGCGGTATCGTCAAGGTCACCGTCGCCGGCAGGGACGTGGATGCTCTGCCGCCCAATCCGGTCTTCGATCACAGCGCACCCGTACCGGTCGTCATAACGGTAACGCCAGGTCCGAAGTTCACGCTCGGCAGCGTTCGCCTTGAAGGCGATGTGACGGGCCGCAACCTTGAAGAATACGGCCTCGTCACCGGCGGCGATGCCGGGTCTCTGGCGATCATCCGCGCCGGCAACAAGCTGATCGACGACCTGAAGGCGGAAGGCCGGCCACTCGCAAAGCTGACGAAGCGCGAAGCGGTCGCAAATCACGCGACGAATACGGTCGACATCACAATGGCGGCCGAAGGTGGGCCTGTTGCGCCGCTGGGCGAGGTCACCGTCACCGGCGAAAAAACCGTCGATGGCGACTTCATCCGCCGTTATTCGCGCCTCAATGGCGGCGAACCCTATTCACCGGAAAAACTGCGCAAGGCCGCGGACCGGCTACGCCAGCTGGGCGTCTTCTCCAGCCTGACAATCAAGGAAGCGGGGACGCTGGCGCGTGACGGCTCCATTCCGCTGACCATCGAAGTGTCCGAAGGCAAGCATCGCTATTTCGGCGTCGGCGCCCAATATTCCACCACCGAAGGCATCGGCCTCCAGGGTTACTGGGGTCACCGGAACCTGTTTGGAAAGGCGGAATCGCTGCGTATCGAAGGATCGGTCTCACGCATCGCCGAAGCGTCAAGCGTGGAAGGCATGGACTATTCGGCCGGCATCACCTTCACCAAGCCCGGCATGTTCAATCCGCGCACCACATTCAAGACGAGCCTGATCGCCAAGACCGAACACCCCGACACCTATGAAGCCAAGACGCTGACGGGCACGGCCGGTTTCGCCTATGAGCTGAACGACACCGACACCGCCGCAGCCGGCCTCGAGGTACAATGGGCCGACACCGAAGACGCCTTCGGCAAGAACGAATACCTGACCACCTCGATACCGCTGGAATTTGTTCGCGACACACGTGACGACAAGCTGAACCCCACCGAAGGTTTTCGCGCGTCGGTGGCTGCCAAGCCGAGCTATGAGGCACTGAACGGCACGTTCTTTTCTTCTTTCGAGGGCTCGATTACCGGCTACAAGGGGCTTGGTGCCGAAGACCGGCTGATCATGGCCGGAAAGCTCTCCGGCGGCGTACTGGTCGGCGGCAGCGACCTGCAGGACATACCCACCACCCGGCGCTTTTATGCTGGCGGCGGCGGTTCGGTGCGCGGCTACAGCTATCAGGAAATATCGCCCTATAATGCAGCAGGCGATGCGACCGGCGGCCGCTCCTATGTCGTGGGTTCCATCGAAGCGCGCATCAAGGTCACCGATACGATCGGCATCGTGCCTTTCATCGATGCCGGTGTGGTTTCGGAGGATGTGACCCCTGATTTTTCCGATATCCGGGCGGGTGCCGGTATCGGCCTGCGTTACGCGACGCCCTTCGGGCCTCTGCGTCTCGATGTCGCCACGCCGCTTAAAAAATATGATGGCGGTAACAGTTTCGGCATTTATGCTGGCATCGGCCAGTCTTTTTAAACGCCGCCATCGAACACCCTTGCAACAGAGTGTAGATTACCTTTGATGAAAACGTTGATTCGATTGCTGAAATGGCTGGGCTACGTTGCCTTGTGCGGCGTGGTGCTGGTGTTGCTTGCGGTTCTGTTCGTCGGTTTTACGCCGATGGGCGCAAGAATTGCCGCAAAGCAGATTTCATCGCTCGTATCGACGCCCGATCAGACGATCGAAATCTCTCCCCCCAGCGGTCTTCTGACCGGCCGCCTGCGGCTCGACAATGTCACCCTTTCGGATCGACAGGGACCCTATGCCCGCGTGAACCAGATCGCCGTCGACTGGTCGCCGCTCTCGCTTCTTGCGGGAACCTTTCATGCCGATCACGTGTCGGCCGGATCGATCGATGTCGAGCGCAAGCCCCTTGCCGCCGAAGAGACGACGACCAAAAGCTCTGGCAGTTCCTCGCTACCGATTGAAATCGGTATCGACAATTTCAGCTTCCCCGATATCAGCCTCGGGCAATCACTTCTCGGCACGCCTTTCGAACTGACGGCCGAAGGCAATCTCAAGGCCGCACGCGACGATATCCGGCTGTCGCTCACGGCGCATCGGGTGAATGCGGCGGATGCCGCCGTCAATGCCGACATCGCCTTTCTGCCGAATGAAAATGTCCTGAAGCTGAAAGCCGAGATGAAGGAGCCCGAAGGCGGTCTCCTTGCCACGCTGCTTTCGCTTCCCGGCACACCCGCAGTGGCAATCGACGTGAACGGCGAAGGGCCGCTTTCCAACTGGACCGGCACACTCCACGGCAATGTCTCCGGCAACCAGGTGATCAATCTCACCGGCCGCCACATCCTTGGAGATGACGGCACGCGCCGTATCGAAGTCGCGGGCGGCGGCCAGCCGGATCTGCTTCTTCCGCCCGCCTTCCGCCAGCTTTTTGCCGGTGAGACGAAGCTCGACGCAAATGCCACGCTCTCGCCGCAGGGCCGCATCGAAATCGGCAGCAGCACGCTGGAAACGGGCACCTTGTTGCTCACCGCTTCCGGCACCATCGATCCGAACGGCCAAAACGATCTTGCCACCAATCTCATCGGCACCGCGGGCCCCGTGGATTTCCGCTGGCCGCTGGAGAATGGCGAAGTCCAGGCTCTCATCAACGGTCTCGATCTGTCCCTGAAGGGTGGCGCAGACGCCGCACATCTCAAGACCACGGCATCATTGCGCAGCCTTGCCCTGCCACAGGGCCGGCTTGACGACGTCAAGCTGACGACCGAAAGCACCGATCTCAACATTGCCAGCCGCAGCGGCACCATCGCAACCGTCCTCTCCGTGGCGCAATCGTCCTTCGTCAGCCCGGATATCGACCGGCTGGTGCGGGCACCTCTCACCATCAAGGCGCCGCTCAGCCTCACCTCTCCCGCCATCGGCTTTGACGGCACGACGCTGGAAAGCGCCAGCGTCGGCGGAACGCTGAATGGAAGTTTCAACCTCGCCGGCAATCGGCTGACATCCAGCGTGCAGCTCTTCGCGCTGCCGGCCACCCTGCCTCCGACGCTGGCGGAAAAATTCGACACCACAATCGCCCTGCAGGGCGATATCGACCTGACCGTCGGCGGGCGCATCAGCGTGCAGAACCTCACCGTCAAATCCGGCACGATAGAGGCGGCAGGCGATGTCAGCCTCGAAAACGAGGCGTTGAACGCCAGCCTGACGGGCAAATTCCCCGCTCTCGAAAAGCTGACACCGCAGGCCAAGGGCATTGCCGATTTTGCAATCGAAGCCAGTGGCGCAGTCTCCGCACCGGATTTCAACGTCACCCTGAGTTCTGAAAGCGCGATCCTTGCCGGGCGGACCCTCGAAGCGCTGAAAGTCAGCGCCGCTGGCAAGGCTGATCCCAAGGCACCGCAGGCAAAACTCACCGCCAGCGGCAGCCTCGACCGGCAGAAGATCGACGCCAACGCCAATGTGGTGCAGACCGAAAACGGTACGGCTATCCCCGAACTGCATGTCGCAGTGGGTCGTAACCTGCTGAACGGGCAGTTGCAATTTTCGCAGCAATTCCTGCCGACAGGCAATCTCTCCTTCAATTTCCCGGACCTTGCGCTGCTGGCCGCACTTGCCGCGCAGCAGGCGGACGGGGATATTGCCGGCGATATCGCCTTGAGCAACGCCAATGGTCGGATCGCCGCGACGATAAAGGCGAATGGCGGCAGCATCCGCCAGGGAACCACGGTTATCTCGAAGCTGGCCGCCGATATTTCCATCGATGACCTGCAGGCGCTTGCCATCAACGGCAAGGTCAGTGCCGACAGCGTTAATGCCGGCGCAGCCTCGATTTCCGGCCTGAATGCCACTATCGGCCATTCCGGCACAACGACCGCATTCGACGTCAACGGCCGCTACGACAATGCGCCCTTGGTGGTGAAGGGCAGCGCCGACACTGGCGGCGCGCCGATGACGGTGAGGCTCGACGCCTTTTCCGCCGCGCCCAAGGGCATTGCGGTGCGGCTCGAAAAACCAAGCACCATTGCCATCCAGAACGGCACCGCCCGTATCTCCGACCTGACCATCATCACCGGCGACGGGCGTATTGAGGTCAACGGCACCGCCGGATCGTCACTCGATATCAACGCCGATATCCGTTCGCTTCCCGCCAGTCTCGCAAACGCCTTCGCCGCCGGGCTGGATGCGGCGGGCAGCATATCCGGCACCGTCAGCGCCAAAGGTGCCGCATCGGACCCGGCAGTCGATTATAATCTGAACTGGACGAATGCAGAGGTGTCGCAGACCCGCGCCGCGGGACTTGCCGCGCTCGGCATCAAGGCAAACGGCCGCTTTGCCGGCGGCACGCTGCAGATCGATACGAATGTGACTGGTCAGGGTGGCATGTCGCTTGCGGGCGGTGGCTCCCTTGGCATTGCCGGCAATCGCCCGCTTTCCATGGCCTTTACCGGCAGGCTGCCCTTCTCCGCCGTAGCCGCGCAGACTGCCGCCCAGGGCCTCGATGTGGACGGCACGGCCGCCATCGACGTGAAAATTTCCGGCAGCGCCACGGCACCGGTCGTGACCGGCAGCATCACCACTGACGGCACGCGCCTGACCGACGTGCGCCGAAACCTGACGATCAATGGACTGGGTGCAACTATCACCTTCGATCGCGATCGCGCTGTCATTTCCCGACTGGCGGGCAAACTGGCGGGCGGCGGCACAATCTCGGGAACCGGCAGCGTCGGCATAGCCGGTGGCGCGGGCTTCCCCGCAGACATTTCGATCACGCTGGATCGCGCCGGTTACAATGACGGAACGCTGGTGACCACGGTGGTAAGCGGTACGCTGACACTGAAAGGCCCGCTCTTGAATTCACCCGTGCTGGGCGGCAATCTGACGCTCGACAGAAGCGCCATCACCATTCCGGAGAAACTCCCCGCCTCATTGACGGAAATCGACGTCAAGCACAAGAACGCCCCGCCCAAGGTACGCGCGCAGGCGAAGGCGCTCGGCGGCGATCAGGGCGGCAGCGGCAGCTCGTCCACCATCAATCTCGATCTGCAGGTGAACGCGCCGAGCGGCATCTTCGTGCGCGGCCGTGGCATCGATGCGGAATTGACCGGCAATCTCACGATCCGCGGCACGGCTGCCGTTCCCGTCATCTCCGGCGGTTTTGAAATGCGCCGCGGCAGGCTCGAAATTCTCACCCGCCGTCTTGATTTCACCACCGGCAACATCAGCTTCGGTGGCGGCCTCATTCCGGTTCTCGATATGAAGGCGGACTCGACGGTTGGTTCAACCACCGTCACGGTTGCGGTTTCCGGCAATGCCAACGACCCGACATTCGCCTTCTCCTCGGCCCCTGCCCTGCCGCAGGATGAAGTCATGGCGCAGCTGATCTTTGGCCAGTCCATGTCGAAACTCTCCGCCCTGCAGATCGCCCGGCTGGCGGATGCCGCAGCCCAGCTGGCCGGCGGTCGCTCCACCTCGTTGTTCGACAAGCTCAGAAGCAATCTCGGTGTCGACGATCTCGATATCTCAACGGATTCCGAAGGCCAGGCCCGGGTTTCCGCCGGCAAATATCTCAACGAGAGAACCTATCTCGAGCTGCAGCAGAGCGGCGAATCCGGCGCGAAGGCGATCATCAACCTCGATGTCGGACGTGGCGTGAAATTGCGTGGCGAAGCGGGCGGCGATGGCGAAGGCGCAGCCGGCATATTTTACGAGAAGGAATATTGAGACCGGTCGCATTTAGGTTTGCGAAACCATCTCATGATACGACTCTTCCATTGAAGACGGAAATATTGTTTCCGGCTGTTCAGGCACCAGGCAGAACGCCAAACCCGCATATGCAAGTGTCGGTGCACTTGCGCCGGCCTCCACAGCGAGCATTGGGAAGAATTCTGATGGCAATGATAAACTCTACCAATTTTGGCGGTGAGACGCTCGAAATCATCGCATTCCGCCTGCATGATCAGGAATTCTGCGTGAAGACGACGACCATCCGCGAAATCCGCGGCTGGGCGCCTTCCACGCCCATTCCCCACGCGCCGAAAGACGTCATCGGCGTCATGAACCTGCGCGGCTCGGTCATTCCGATCATCGATCTGGCCCACAAGCTCGGCATGAAAAGCACCGTCGCCAACGAAAGAAGCGCCATCGTGGTGGCCGAAGTGCACAATATGGTCATCGGCATGCTGGTCGACCGCGTGTCCGATATCCTCACGATCCCGGCAAATCAGGTCCAGCCGGTTCCGGAAATCTCGGCCTCTTTCGACAAATCCTATTCCGAAGGCATCATTGCCAACGAACATGGCATGATCTGCTTCCTGAACCTTGCAAAGATGTTCAAGGGAACCGAAGCAGAAGATCTCGCGGCCTGAGCCCGCATATCGGGCGGCAACACCCGCTGGCCGCGATTATCGACAATTAGATCCAACCGCCGGAGCACCTCTCCGGCGGTTTTGTTTTTCCTTTTCTTTCGCTTAGTAAATAAGAACATTTTAATATTATAGATATCTAATATTAAAAGCCGAAGATCAGTGCCGCACCGGCACCCTATATCGCAGGTCCGGTACTGACCTAGGCCAGAAAACGAGAATTGCCTGCATTGCTGCCATCGGCGGCAAAACCTGTTCGTTGTTCAACATGAGACGGCGCGGACCGCATCCTCTGTGCGGCCAGCCGCGCCGTGGGCCGATATTCGGGGGACATCCAATGCTGGGGTTAGGGAAGAGTGCAGATAACCGGAACATGCTCGATGCGATATCCAGATCGCAGGCGGTCATAGAATTCGATCTCAAGGGAAATATTCTCACCGCCAACGGGAATTTCTGCACGGCGCTGGGTTACGACCTCGCCGAAATCATCGGCAAGCACCACCGCATGTTCTGCGACGCAGATTTCGTCGCCTCGCACGCCTATCAGGACTTCTGGGACGCTCTCACCCGCGGTGAATTTCAGGCCAAGGAATATCGCCGCATCCGCAAGGATGGATCGGTGATCTGGATAGAAGCCTCCTACAATCCGGTTTTCCGTTCCGGCAAACCTTATAAAGTGGTCAAGATCGCCACCGATATCACCGCCAAGAAAATCAGGGCCGTGGAAGATGCCGGCAAACTGGAGGCGCTTTCCCGCTCCCAGGCAACCATCGAATTTCTGCCCGACGGAACCATCATCACTGCAAATCCGAATTTCTGTGCCACCGTCGATTACGACCTCAAGGAGATCGAGGGCAGGCACCATCGCATGTTCTGCGATCCTGCCTATGCGGCGTCGCCGGCCTACGGCAATTTCTGGCCACGGCTGGCGGCGGGGGAATTCATCTCGGACGAATTTGTCCGGTATGGCAAGAACGGCAAGGAGGTATGGATTCAGGCTGCCTATAACCCTGTGCTGGATGACAAAGGCAAGGTGGTGAAAGTGGTGAAATTCGCCACTGACGTAACCCCGCGCATGAGCGCCATCGCCGTTCTTGCCGAAGCCTTGCGCGCGCTGGCCGAGGGCGATCTCATACAACGCCTCGATAATAGCTTCGTGCCCAGCATGGAGAAACTGCGCCAGGATTTTAACGAAGTGGTCGCCAAGCTTCAGGTCACCATGCAGACCATCGCCCATAATGCCTCTACCATTGCTTCCGGCTCGGGTGAAATTCGCATCGCCGCCGACCAGCTTTCACAGCGCACCGAACAGCAAGCCGCCTCACTGGAAGAGACGGCGGCGGCACTGGAGGAAATCACCACCACCGTTACCGACGCCAGCCAGCGTGCCGGAGAAGCCGGCAAGCTGGTGCTGCGGACGAAAGAGCATGCCGAACATTCCGGCGACATCGTCCAGCACGCAATTTCAGCCATGGACGCAATTTCCCGGTCCTCCGGGGAGATCACCAATATCATCGGCGTCATTGACGATATCGCCTTCCAGACCAATCTCCTGGCCCTCAATGCGGGGGTGGAAGCCGCCCGTGCGGGTGAGGCAGGCAAGGGTTTCGCCGTGGTCGCGCAGGAGGTTCGCGAGCTGGCGCAACGATCGGCGGTTGCGGCCAAGGAGATCAAATCCCTCATCAACACCTCTCGCGAACAGGTTGCCAATGGGGTGGACCTCGTCGGCAGGACCGGTGGCGCCCTCAGGGATATTCAGTCACAGATGGGGGAAATCGACGCCAATGTCTCCGCCATCGTAGAAGCCTCCCGGGAACAGGCAAACGGCCTCAGGGAAATCAATCAGGCCGTCAACGTCATGGATCAGGCCACCCAGAAAAACGCCGCCATGGTGGAGGAAACCACCGCCGCCAGCCACGGTCTCGCCAATGAAGCGGAAAATCTGCATGAATTGCTGCGGCAATTCAGAATATCGCACGAGACATCCGTATCATCCGCCCGGCCGGTCGACAGAAAACCGGCCGTGGTCACCAGACTGCCGACACCGCAGGCGCGATATGCCGCACCACGGTCTCATGGAAATGCCGCGGCCGAATGGGCGGAGTTCTAGCTCCCGGAAACCGGCAGGCCGCCGGGAAACGGCGGCGTGAACGCTAAAGGACGATGCGGTCCGCACGGGTGAAGATTTCAAAATCTTCACCCCGAACCAGAGCGACGAGGGTAACACCTGCGCGCTCGGCCGTTTCAATAGCAAGCGCCGTCGGTGCCGAGATGGCCGCCAGAACGGGACTACCGAGGATTGCCGTCTTCTGAACCATCTCCACCGACAGACGGCTTGTGACGGCCACAATGCCCGCAGGCGAAGATATTTCGGTGTTGATCACCGCGCCTGCCAGCTTGTCGAGCGCGTTGTGGCGGCCGACATCTTCGCGCACGGCAAGCAGCCCCTCCTGCGCGCTATAAAAACCAGCACCGTGAACGGCCCGCGTCTCACGATTGAGGCTTTGCGCCTCGCTCAACGTTTTCACCGCAGCAACAATATCATGGCCGTTGACGAAGAGTTCGACGCCGCTCAGATCGGGCACCGTGCGCACCGCCTGTTCGATGGATTCAATGCCGCACAGGCCGCAACCCACCGGGCCCGCCATATGTCGCCGTCTCGCCCGCAGGGCATCGGCTTCGGCATCCTGCAGGTCCACCTGAACATCATAGCCCTGCCCGGCCTCGACCACTTCAATGGAGCGAATTTCCGCGCGCGACGTTATGATGCCTTCCGTAAGGCTGAAGCCAACGGCGAAGTCGACCAGATCGGCAGGGCTCGCCATCATCACGGCATGCGTGCTGCCACCATAAGAAAAGGCCACCGGCACTTCCTCAGGCACCGCGCGTTCGCCCTCGGCTCTTGCCCCGTCGCGCAAAGCGGTTCTCGCGACCCTCCGGAAACTTGCCTCTGCCGACATGCCGATCCTCCCTCCATGACGAAACCAGCCGCTGCCCCGTTTGCGATCGGAGGGCAGGATTGCTTCCGACTTCACATCTAGCCCATTGTGCTGAAAATCGGAATCGGTTTCCCATCACGGGTGTTGAAACGGAAGGCTGGGATGCGCTCTGTATTTCCTCGCTGAGCGCCCTCCAGGCGTAAACCCCTCCCATTCAGCCGTTCTGCAAGCGAGCCGGCGCCATTCACAGGCTCCTGGCATGAGCAGGCGTGGGTCTCATTCAGTTGAGAACCAAAAACAAAAAAGCGACCGAAACGGCCGCTTTCTGCTTCAGGTTTTTTGTGGGCAGTCATTCTTTCGAACCCGCCCGGTGCTTTCAAGCAGCGACGAGAACCTCATGCAGGTTCGTCAGTTCATAAAGATGCTTTTCAAGCTTGGTCAGGTGCTCGTGGTGATGATTGCCCTCTTCGATTTCGGCCTTGGCCGCATCGATACGCTTCTGCAGCGTGTCGGGAGACATATCATCGGCCGAAACGGCGGATTCGGCGAGAAGCGTGCAGCCGGTCGGCAGAATATCTGCAAAACCGCCGAAGACGACATATTTGTGCGTCTCGCCGGAAGCGAACTTCACCGTTACCAGACCCGGCTTGATCGTGGTCATCGTCGGAGCATGATTGGCCAGAACGGTCATTTCACCCAGCGTAGCCGGGATGACGACTTCCGTAACCGTTTCGGAAACGAGCAGACGCTCCGGGGAAACGAGATCGAATTTGAAACTGTCAGCCATGGCTATTCACTTCTTTTCAATTACGCGGGCGTCACGGACTTGTCTTTTACAACGCAGGCGAAAGCCGTTCCGGTTTCACCATTGTCGGCAAGGCGCGTGGATGAACCGCGCGCCCGCCAATTCATGATCAGGCAGCCTCGGCAGCCAGCTTCTTCGCCTTTTCGATGGCTTCTTCCATCGAACCGACCATGTAGAAGGCAGCTTCCGGCAGGTTGTCGTATTCGCCGTTGACCAGGCCCTTGAAGCCCTTGATCGTGTCTTCGAGCGCAACGAGCTTGCCCGGCGAACCGGTGAAGACTTCAGCAACGAAGAACGGCTGCGACAGGAAGCGCTCGATCTTGCGGGCGCGGGCAACCGTCAGCTTGTCTTCTTCCGACAGTTCGTCCATGCCGAGGATGGCGATGATGTCCTGGAGAGCCTTGTAGCGCTGCAGGGTCGACTGAACCTTACGAGCCACTTCGTAATGCTCTTCGCCGACGATCATCGGGTCCAGCATACGCGAGGTGGAGTCGAGCGGGTCAACAGCCGGGTAAATACCCTTTTCGGCGATCGAACGCGACAGAACCGTCGTTGCATCAAGGTGCGCGAACGAAGTGGCCGGCGCGGGGTCGGTCAAGTCGTCGGCGGGAACGTAAATCGCCTGAACCGAGGTGATCGAACCCTTGGTCGTGGTGGTGATGCGTTCCTGCATCTGGCCCATGTCGGTTGCCAGCGTCGGCTGATAGCCCACGGCCGAAGGAATACGGCCGAGCAGAGCCGACACTTCCGAACCAGCCTGCGTGAAGCGGAAGATGTTGTCCACGAAGAACAGAACGTCCTGGCCTTCGTCACGGAAGTTCTCAGCGATCGTCAGACCGGTCAGAGCGACGCGGGCGCGTGCACCCGGCGGTTCGTTCATCTGGCCGTAAACGAGCGCGGCCTTGGAGCCTTCGCCGCCGCCAAGCTTGTTGACGTTCGATTCGATCATTTCGTGGTAGAGGTCGTTACCTTCACGGGTACGTTCACCCACGCCGGCGAATACCGAGTAACCGCCGTGTGCCTTGGCAACGTTGTTGATCAGTTCCATGATGAGAACGGTCTTGCCAACGCCGGCGCCGCCGAACAGGCCGATCTTGCCGCCCTTTGCGTAAGGTGCGAGAAGGTCGACGACCTTGATGCCGGTGACAAGGATCTGTGCTTCCGTCGACTGCTCGACATAGGAAGGGGCGTCCTGGTGGATCGCGCGCTTGGAAGCGGTGACAATCGGACCGGCTTCGTCAACCGGCTCGCCGATGACGTTCATGATACGGCCGAGCGTTTCCGGGCCAACCGGAACGGAGATCGGTGCACCGGTGTTGACGACGCCCTGACCGCGAACCAGACCTTCGGTCGAGTCCATGGCGATGGTGCGAACGACGTTTTCGCCGAGGTGCTGCGCGACTTCCAGAACGAGGCGGTTGCCGTTGTTCTCGGTTTCGAGCGCGTTCAGGATCGGAGGCAGTTCGCCTTCGAACGCCACGTCGACAACAGCGCCGATAACCTGGGTAACCTTGCCCGCGCCGTTCACCGCTGCGGTTTTCTTGGGGGTAGCTGCCTTAGCCATTATCCTTACCCTCTTTCCTTACCTCAGAGCGCTTCCGCGCCCGAAATGATTTCAATGAGTTCCTTGGTGATCTGAGCCTGACGCTGACGGTTGTAGGACAGCGTCAACTTGTTGATCATCTCACCGGCATTGCGCGTTGCATTGTCCATCGCGCTCATCTTGGCGCCCATTTCGCCGGCAACGTTTTCGAGCAGAGCCCGGAAAACCTGAACCGAAATGTTGCGCGGAATAAGGTCTTCCAGAATAGAAGCCGCATCCGGCTCATATTCGTAGACGGCGTTCTGCGTCGCCTCATCCTCTTCCACAACAGGCGTTGCGGCGGGAATGAGCTGCAGGCCGGTCGGGATCTGGCTGATGACGGACTTGAATTCCGAGTAGATCAGCGTGCAGACATCGAACTCACCCGCGTTGAAGAGCGAGATCACCTTCTTGGCGATCTGGTCGGCGTTTTCAAAACCGACCCTCTTCACGTCACGCAGCTCGATGCGCTCGATGATGTTGGCTGCGAATTCGCGGCGAAGGCTGTCGTAACCCTTCTTGCCAACCGTGATGATCTTGACCGTCTTGCCTTCGGAAATCAGCTTACGGGCGTGATCGCGGGCAAAACGGGAAATCTGCGAGTTGAAACCGCCGCAAAGACCACGTTCAGCCGTGCAGACGACGAGCAGATGCACGCCGTCCTTGCCGGTGCCGGTCATCAGCGCCGGAGCAACGTCCGCCTCAACCGCCGTAGCGATATTGGCAAGAACGGCGCTCATGCGCTGAGAATAAGGCCGGGCGGCCTCCGCAGCTTCCTGGGCGCGCCGAAGCTTCGCCGCGGCGACCATTTTCATCGCCTTGGTAATCTTCTGCGTCGCCTTTACCGAGGCAATGCGGTTTTTCAGATCCTTTAGTGAAGGCATCCGTTATCCGTCCGAGTAAAAGAGCCCTGATTACGAGAAAGACTTGGCGAAGTTATCAAGAGCGCCCTTGAGCTTGCCCTTGGTATCGTCGCTGATAGCCTTTTCCGTGCGGATGGTGTCGAGGATCGCCTTGCCTTCCGAGCGGAGGTAGGAGAGGAAACCCTGCTCGAACTTGCCGACCTGTGCGACCGGGATCTTGTCGAGGTAGCCGTTGACACCGGCGAAGATCACCGCGACCTGTTCTTCCGTCTTGAGCGGAGAGAACTGCGGCTGCTTCAGAAGCTCGGTCAGGCGGGCACCGCGGTTAAGCAGGCGCTGCGTGGAAGCATCAAGGTCCGAGCCGAACTGGGCAAAGGCGGCCATTTCGCGATACTGGGCGAGTTCACCCTTGATCGAACCGGCAACCTGCTTCATCGCCTTGATCTGAGCGGCAGAACCAACGCGCGAAACCGACAGACCGACGTTAACGGCCGGACGGATGCCCTGGTAGAACAGGTCGGTTTCAAGGAAGATCTGGCCGTCGGTGATCGAGATCACGTTGGTCGGAATAAAGGCCGAAACGTCGTTACCCTGGGTTTCGATGACCGGCAAAGCCGTCAGCGAACCGGCGCCCATTTCGTCGGAGAGCTTTGCAGCGCGCTCGAGAAGACGGGAGTGGAGGTAGAAGACGTCGCCCGGATAAGCTTCACGGCCCGGAGGACGGCGCAGCAGAAGCGACATCTGGCGATAGGCAACGGCCTGCTTGGAAAGGTCGTCGTAACCGATGAGAGCGTGCTTGCCGTTGTCACGGAAATATTCGCCCATGGCGCAACCGGCAAACGGAGCAAGGTACTGCATCGGCGCCGGATCGGAAGCGGTCGCAGCAACGATGATCGAGTACTGCAGCGCGCCGCGCTCTTCCAGAACCTTCACGAACTGGGCAACGGTCGAACGCTTCTGACCGATAGCGACGTAGACGCAATAAAGCTTGTCGCCGTCAGGACCATTGTCGTGAATGGCCTTCTGGTTCAGGATCGTGTCGAGAATGATCGCGGTTTTGCCGGTCTGGCGGTCGCCGATGACGAGTTCGCGCTGGCCACGGCCAACCGGGATGAGGGCGTCGATGGCCTTGAGGCCGGTCGACATCGGCTCATGAACCGACTTGCGCGGAATGATGCCGGGAGCCTTGACGTCCACGCGCGAACGCTTGGCGGCATTGATCGGGCCCTTGCCGTCGATCGGGTTGCCAAGCGCGTCAACGACGCGGCCGAGCAGTTCCGGACCAACGGGAACGTCAACGATAGCGCCAGTCCGCTTTACGGTGTCGCCTTCCTTGATGTCACGGTCCGAGCCGAAGATAACCACACCGACGTTGTCGGCTTCGAGGTTGAGCGCCATGCCGCGAATGCCGCCGGGGAACTCGACCATTTCGCCGGCCTGAACATTGTCGAGGCCATAGACGCGGGCGATACCGTCACCGACGGAAAGCACCTGACCGACTTCCGAGACTTCCGCCTCGTTGCCGAAATTTTTGATTTGATCTTTCAGAATTGCGGAAATTTCCGCGGCGCGGATATCCATCAGCCAACCTCTTTCAGTGCAAGCTTAAGGGTGGAAAGTTTGGTGCGAAGAGACGTATCGATCTGGCGAGAGCCGACCTTGACGATCAGGCCGCCGAGGATCGACGGATCGACGGTAACGGAAATCGTCACATCCTTGCCGGTAACGCTCTTCAGCGCCGCTTTCAGTTCAGTTTCCTGCGCCTCGTCGAGCGCATGTGCCGAGGTGACCTCGGCGGTGATTTCGCCGCGGTGGTCGGCGGCAATGGCACGGTAGGCGCGGATCATGCCGGGAACGGCAAAGAGACGGCGGTTATTCGCAACGACCTTGAGGAAATTAACAGCAAGACCGGCAATGCCGGCCTTCTCGCAGATCGCGGTGATTGCCTTGAACTGATCCTCGGCGGAAAACACCGGGCTCGCAACCAGACGCTTCAAATCGTCGCTTTCGTCGAGAAGTGCGCCGAACTTGTCCAGATCGGCCCCAACCGCTTCAACCGCACCCGCTTCCAAAGCAAGCTCGAAAAGCGACGACGCATACCTTTCCGCTACACCGGATGTTCCCTGGGAGGTGTCTGCCACGGGCACTTTTTCCCTGCTAATCATCCAAGATCGTCAGCGATGGGGATCCATCACATCAAATTCTTGAAATCGTTTCAATTTCCCCGAAAAAGACCGGAATTCCCCCCTGTCTTTTCCCAATTTCGCGGTCCGTCTAGCATAGGACGCCGGGACTCGCAACACGCGTAATAGCGGAAAGCGCCGTTTGGGCAAGGGGGAATGCGTTTAAATTTTCCGATTTCGCTCAGGATGCGGCATCTGTGCGTCACAAAAGGCAAAAAGCCCGCTTCAGACCAGCCCGAACACGTAGCTCAACGACAGTGCAGCGAGCAGAAAGTGTACAACCAGGAGTATGAAATTCCGCATGGTTGCGCCTCCGTCCGAGAGAATGGAGAGAATGCCGCCGAACACGCTGAGACCGAAAGCCGCACCGAAGGCGAGATAGACCATGGGCTGCGCCAGAAGCAGGGCGGCGGCGCCGAGACCGAGATAGAAGCCGGCAAGCGATGAGCGCACGAGCGCATAACCATCCCTGCGCTCACCCGACGGCTGCAGACCAAAGGCACGCAGCGTAATCCCCGGCGCAAACATGAAAAAAAGGCCCATCACGGCCGAAACCACCGCCGCTCCGAAAGCCAGCTGCTCGCCGAACTCGGCGGGAAAATAAAACTCCATCTCGGTCCCCAAATCATTTTGACTGCCTGCTGCGTTATGACACGGTCATGACAGCGGGAAAACGCCCCAGCGGCAAAGTTCAAAGGAAACTTTGCGGATCGATATCGAGCTGAACATGCACGCTGCCGCGCTCTTTGGGGCCATTGGCCAGCAATGTGCGAAGGAAGGACTGCATATCGGAATTGCGCCGCCCATGCACCAGGAGACGGAAACGGTGGCGGCCGCGGATGAGCGCGAGCGGCGCTTCCGCCGGGCCGAGTAGCATGATGCCGGTAACCTGCGGCGCTGCGGCCCTTAAACCCCTGGCATGGGTTTCCGCTTCCCCGCGCGTATCGGCGGAAACGATGATCGAGGCGAGACGGCCGAAGGGCGGCAGAATGGCCTTTTCCCGCTCCACGATCTCCCTTTCGTAGAAGGCCGAGGCATCGCCCGAAACGATCGCCTGCATGACGGGATGCTGCGGCTGGTAGGTCTGCAGCAGACCATGGCTCTTCAACCCCGTGCGCCCGGCGCGCCCCGTCACCTGCGAGAGCAGCTGGAACGTTCGCTCTGCCGCGCGCGGATCGCCATTGGCAAGGCCCAGATCGGCATCAACGATGCCGACAAGCGTCATCAGCGGAAAATTATGCCCCTTGGCGACGAGCTGCGTGCCGATGACGATATCCGCCTCACCCTTGACGATCGCCTCCAGCTCCAGCCGGAGGCGCTTGACACCCATGAGATCGGAGGAGAGCACGATGGTGCGGGCCTCGGGGAAATGTTTCTCCACCTCTTCGGCAATGCGCTCCACGCCGGGACCGCAGGCCACCAGATGATCGAAGGTGCCGCACTCCGGGCAATGGTCCGGCGTCGGCTCATTGTGGCCACACTGGTGGCACTGCAACTGATTGCGAAAGCGGTGCTCCACCAGCCAGCTGGAACATTGCGGGCACTGGAAACGGTGGCCGCAGACCCGGCAAAGCGTCAACGGCGCATAACCACGGCGATTGAGGAAAAGCAGCGCCTGCTCGCCCTTTTCGATCGTCTTGCCGATGCCGCGCAGCAGGACGGGCGAGAGAAACCCTCCCCTTTCCGGCGGATGGCGGCGCATATCGACGAGGTGCAGATCGGGCATCGCCGCATCGCCAAAACGTGTATGCAGGTGAATGGTGTTGTAGCGCCCCGAACTGCCATTGACCTGGCTTTCCACCGACGGCGTTGCCGACACCAGCACGACAGGAAATTCTGCGATCCGCGCCCTGACGACGGCCATGTCACGGGCATTATAAAAGACGCGGTCTTCCTGCTTGTAGGCGGGGTCGTGCTCTTCATCAACGATGATGAGACCGAGATTGTCGAAGGGCAGGAAAAGCGCCGAGCGCGCGCCGGCCACCACCTTCACCTCACCCGTCACCGCCTGCCGCCAGACCTTTTCACGCATGCGCGGCGACAGGTCCGAATGCCATTCCGCCGGTTTCGCGCCGAAACGATCCTGAAAACGCTCAAGAAAGGCCGCCGTCAACGCGATTTCAGGCAGCAGGATGAGAACCTGCTTGCCCTGACGGAGCGTTTCGGCCACCGCCTCGAAATAGACCTCGGTCTTGCCCGAGCCGGTCACGCCATCGATCAGCGAGACATGAAAACCACCCTTGCGCACATCTTCAAGGATTTCCGAAGCGGCCTGTTTCTGCGGGCCTTCCAGACGCGGCTCGACATAGTCAGGATCGGGCTCGGCCACGACAGGCGGCGCTGGCAGAAAAACCGTCTCGAACACGCCCTGTTTGACAAGGCCGTCGATGACGCTGGTCGAAACGCCGGCGGCATGGGCAAGCCCGCTCTTCGTCCAGCCGTGCCCTTCCGCGGCCAGTTCCATCACCCGTTCGCGGGCGGGGGTCAGGCGCTCCGGCCGGCCTTCCGTCAGCCGAAGCCCCTCGATCATCGGTTCGGGATCGAAGGCGGTAGGCGCTCTGAGCGCCATGCGCGCCACCAGGCCGGGCGGAGAAAGCGTATAGGCGGCAACCCAGTCAACGAAACGGCGCATCTCCGCCTTCAGCGGCGGGCATTCGAAACTCTTGGTGATGGGCCGCAATTTCTTTGGATCGACGCCCTTGTCGCCGGCATCGTCCCACACCACGCCGAAGACCTGTCGGGGACCGAGTGGCACCTGCACGACCGAGCCGGTCTCGACCACCATATCCTCAGGCACCGCATAGCTGTAGGGCCCGGGCGCCGGCATGGGCACGAGAACGGGCACCGTGCGCACGGGCGACGGCGGGTCGAACAAAGCCCCAAACAGATCGGACGAATCTTTTGCCATGATGTGGCGACCATGCCCCGGCGAGATGAAAAAGGAAACCGCCCGGATGTAGTGGGCCCATCCCGCAAAGTCCATCTCTTAACCAAATACTGACCATAGGGGCATAGCTTCAGAGCATGGAATGGAGCGCCCCGTGACTGAAATCCTGACATTTGCGCAACCCGATCTTTTGAACGAGCGCCAGTCCTGGCTCGCCGGTCTTGCCGGCGAGCGCCGTCTTTCCGACAACACCGTCGAAGCCTATGAACGCGATACCCGCCAGTTCCTGACATTTCTCACCGGTTACATCGGCAAGCCCGCCGCCATCGCCGATATTGCCGATTTGCGCCCGGTCGATCTTCGCGCCTTTCTGGCCAACCGACGCAAGGAGGGAGTTGGTGCGCGTTCACTCGGCCGGCATCTGGCCGGACTGCGCTCCCTTCTTCACCACCTGCAAAAAAAAGGCCTCGTCAATGCGGCCGGCGCCACCGCCATGCGCGCGCCAAAACAGCCGAAATCCCTGCCAAAACCGCTGACCGACCGGCAGGCCCTGAAGATCACCACGGCCGAGGCACAATTGAACGAGGAACCGTGGATCGCCGCCCGCAATGCGGCAGTCCTTTCGCTGCTTTATGGCTGCGGCCTCCGCATTTCCGAGGCACTCGGTCTGACGCCAGCCGATTTTCCGTCCGGTGCCCGCAGCCTGCGCATCACCGGCAAGGGCAACAAAACGCGTATCGTGCCACTGCTGGCAGTGGTGACGGAAGCAGTCGATGCCTACAGGAAGCTCTGCCCCTATGCTCTGGCGGCGGATGCCCCCCTCTTCCTCGGCGCACGCGGCGGCAAGCTGCAGCCCGCCATCATACAGCGGGAAATGCAGAAGCTGCGTGGCGCTTTCGGCCTGCCGGAAAACGCCACGCCACATGCGCTGCGCCATTCCTTCGCCACCCATCTTCTGGCTGGTGGTGGCGATCTGCGCACCATTCAGGAACTGCTGGGCCATGCGAGCCTGTCCACTACCCAGGTCTATACCGGCGTCGATACCGCCAGACTGCTGGAAATCTACGACAATGCCCACCCGCGCGCATGACGCAGGAAATGGTTAACCATAAACATTAACCAGACATCCAAGCCGCCGTTCTATAAGCGAACAAGAACCGGATTGGACCCATGCACAGCCTGATAAAGCCACACAACCTTACCGCCACCCTGATGGGCAAAACCGGCGACGCCCTGCTGTGGCTGCTCGCGGCCCTGCATGTCACGGCCCTCGCCATTCTGCTCATGACTTTGCTTTCGCTAAGTGAAGCGGAAGCCGCAGGGCAACAGATCACCTGCACGGGCAGCGACATTCTCGTGGATATGCGCAAGACCGATCCGCAGGCTTTTGCGAAGATCGAACAGGAAGCGTCAGCGATCCCCAATGGCAAGGGTAATTTCTGGCGCATCGAAAAGGCCGGAACCGAGCCCTCCTATCTTCTCGGTACGATGCATGTCACCGACCCACGCGTTCTGGAAATGCCTGCCGCCGCGACACCCGCCTTCGAAAAAGCCGCAACTGTCATCGTGGAATCGGACGAAATCGTCGACGACAAGAAGGTCGCGACCTCGCTGCTGAGCAAACCCGAACTCACCATGTTTCTGGACGGCAAGTCGATCACCGACATCCTGTCGCCGGAGAATGTCGCGCGTCTGGAAAAGGGTCTCAAGGAGCGCGGCATTCCGCTGAATGCCGTTTCACGGATGAAGCCGTGGATGCTCTCGAGCTTCGTTGCCCTTCCCGCCTGCGAATTTGCCCGCAAGGCCACCGGCCTCTCCTTTCTCGACAAGAAATTGGCCGAAGATGCACTCGCGGATGGAAAACGCCTCGTCGGGCTGGAAACCATGGTCGAGCAGCTGACGGCCATGTCCGAACTGCCGATGGAATTTCATCTTCAGGCGCTGATTGAGACGCTCGAACTCGGCGACCGCATGGACGACGTGATGAAGACCATGACCGATCTCTATGTCGCCGGCGATATCGGCATGACCATGCCCATGCTGAAGAGCCTGGACCCCAAGAAGGCAGTGGCAGAAAACGAACAGGGTTACGCCGCCTTCGAGCAACGTATCATCACCGACCGCAATCACGTCATGGCGGAACGGGCCACCCCTGAACTGGCCAAGGGCAATGTCTTCATGGCCGTGGGCGCCCTGCACCTGCCGGGCGAAGAGGGCGTGATCGAACTCCTGCGGGCAGAAGGCTTCACCCTCACGCGGGTTGAATAAGACCCCCGTCTGCGATGCGGACAGGCCGGACATTGGCGCAGAATGGCCGCATCGTCGCCGGCACGATCCGACGGTGAAACGGCCCGACGATAAGAAGATATAGCCGCCCGAACAGGTTCCTGCGCCTGACAATGGTGGTGACGCTCACCGTCTGGCGGCTACCCGTCTCTTCGAGATCGATGACGATCCGGAAATCGAGATGGCGGTCATCGAAGCCGAGCACGGTCCGTTCCGGCGTGGATGACAGAACCGGAAACCCGCCCGCCGAAGCACCCGCCGCCAGTTCGACCGTTTTCAAGCCGAAAAGCGAAACGACACGGTTTCGAAGCGTCATAAGGCGGCTTATCCATAGCGGCGGATGGTCGAGAAGCAGCCTGCTCACATCGAGCGAGGACGACTTCGGCGACACCATCTCCCCTTCGAAACGATCCCACCAGTCAGCGCCCGGCAATATGTCTTCGTTATTCCGCATCCATGAACCCCGGCCGCCCGATGCGGCAGGAGCCACCATCGTCTTTTTCCGATGGGCGGGAAACGCGACAAACCGCCGCTCGAAGCATTCCCGGCGAAAGCGCGAAGCCATCTTTCGTCCTGAAGTGCCCTAGCCGTGTGTCATGCGCTTCAGGACATTGGTGCGCCAGTAGAACTGGTGAACCAGAACGGCTGCGACATGGCCGACGATCAACACCCACATCAGCGCCTTGAACGGGCCGGAATGCAGCTGGCCTGCGGCCTGGGCACCGAAATAATAGGCGGCGACACCGGATAGAGGCAGGACGAAGAACAAGGCGTAGAAGGTGAAATGCGCCACTTTGGCCGCGATCTGAAACGGCCAAGGCTCTTCCGCGGGATGCGGCGGCACGCCCTGGAAAAAGCGCAGACAGAGGCGCAGAACCGCAAGCAACAGGATGGCAAAACCGACATAGGCGTGAATATTGGCCGAGGAAATCTGATCCGGTGTCAATGTTTCACCCCGCCGCATCAGCCGGTAGGCATGGGCCATGGCGTCAGGAAACAGCAGATTGAAGAAGATCAGAAGCGCCATCGCCCAATGAATGATGCGCTGTGGAACCGAGAAGGAAACTTGAGTTGAAAATGCCATTTTATTGCCTTTTATCAAAAGGTTAGACAGGCTATGGCACGAGTATGTGAAACCCCGGCCTGCATGGCAAGCCGGGGTTTGGCAGATGAATGAAATTTAATATTTGCACGTCGGGCAGAAACACCCCCGGGCGGTTTTGAAAGCCAGCACGCAAACAGAAGCCAGACCGGCGGAACGCTTTCGTTTTCGTTCTGCCGTTCCAGCGCCGGTCACATGTGGATCGGCTTGAAGAACGTCGCAAGTGCCGCTTCCTTCACGGCTTCCGACATGGTCGGGTGCGCATGGCAGGTGCGGCCCAGATCTTCCGAAGAACCGCCGAATTCCATCAGCACGGTGATTTCGTGGATCATTTCGCCAGCGCCGAAGCCGACGATGTGACCGCCGAGAACCCGGTCGGTTTCCTTGTCGGCAAGGATCTTCACGAAACCATCCGTCACCTGCATGGCGCGGGCGCGGCCATTGGCGGTGAAGGGGAACTTGCCGACCTTGTAGGCGACGCCAGCGGCCTTCAGTTCTTCCTCGGTCTTGCCGACGGAAGCAATTTCCGGCTGGGTATAGACGACTGCCGGAATGACATCGTAGTTCACATGGCCGCGCTGACCGGCGAGGATTTCCGCAAGCGCGACACCTTCGTCTTCGGCCTTGTGCGCCAGCATCGGACCCTTCACCACGTCACCGATCGCATAGATGCCGTCGACATTGGTCTTGTAGTGGCCGTCGATTTCGACACGGCCACGGCTGTCCAGCACCACGCCTGCTTCCGCAAGACCGAGACCTTCGGTGTAGGGTTTGCGGCCGGTGGAGATCAGCACGACATTCGCTTCCAGCGTTTCAGCCGCGCCGCCCTTGACCGGCTCGAACACGACCTTCGCACCGGTAGCGGTCTTTTCAACAGCCGTCACCTTGGCGCCGAGCTTGAAATCGAGGCCCTGCTTGGCGAGCAGACGCTGGGCCTGCTTGGAAACTTCGCCATCCATACCACCGAGAATATTGTCGAGATATTCGACGACGGTAACCTTGGCACCGAGGCGCGACCAGACCGAACCAAGCTCCAGGCCGATGACGCCACCGCCGACAACAATCAGCTTTTCCGGAACCTTGGAAAGGGCGATCGCACCCGTGGAGGAGACGATGACGCTTTCATCGATATCGACCTGAACGCCCGGAATGCCGGCAACATCGGAACCGGTGGCGATAACGATGTTCTTCGCTTCGATTTCTTGGCTCTCGCCCTTGTCGTTGGTGACGGAAACCTTGCCGGCGGAAACGACCTTGCCGGTGCCCTGGAAGGCATCGATCTTGTTTTTCTTGAACAGGAAGGACACGCCGTCGACATTGGCCTTCACCACGCCGTCCTTGTGGCCCATCATCTTTTCAAGGTTCAGCTTCGGCGCGGCGACTTCGATACCGAGCGAATCGACGCCATGGGCAACATGGGCGAAGGTTTCGGACGCGTGCAGCAGCGCCTTCGAAGGGATGCAGCCGACATTGAGGCAGGTGCCGCCATAGGTCGCGCGCTTTTCGATGACAGCGACCTTCAGGCCGAGCTGTGCCGCCTTGACCGCGCAAACATAACCGCCGGGGCCCGTGCCGATTACAACTACATCATATGCCATGTTCGTTTTCCTGATTGATGTCGGGCAAGATGCGGGATCGTTGCCCTGCTTGCGTTTGACCTGAAACTCAGGCCGCTTTTTCCGTTGCGAGTTTTATACCGAGTGCGATGAAGACCACGCCGCTGGTGCGGTCGATCCATTGGCTGGCGCGCTGAAATGCAGCGCGCATGCGCGGCGTCGTCATGAACAGGCTGACGCCGACGAACCACAGGATAAGGCAGCTCGCCATGACGAGCCCGTATCCGAATTTGATGGCGACCGGCGTATGCGCGTGAACCACCGTCGAAAAGATCGACAGGAAGAAAAACACCGGCTTGGGATTGAGCGCATTGGCGGCAAAACCGAGTGTGAACGCCTTCAGCGCCGTCTGCCTGCTTTTGACCGGCACGACACCATCCGCGTCAGCCTCCGGCAATTCGGTCTTGCCCGCACGCAGCGCCTTGATGCCGATATAGATGAGATAAGCGACGCCCAGCCATTTGACGATGTTGAAGAGATAGATCGATTGGGAAATGATGAGGCCAAGTCCGAGGATCGTATAGGTGACATGGAACATCAAAGACGTTCCAACACCGAAACTGGTGATGATCGCCTGCCTGCGCCCATGCACCATGGCCTGGCGCATGACCATGGCGAGATCGGCACCGGGCGACACGATCGCGAAGGAGAAAATCGCCATCAGGGATGCAAGTTCGATGAGATATTGATGCATCGTAAAGCAGCCTTCAGAACATCAGCACGACAAACATGAGCGCCAGCCCAAGCACGGACCCCAGCCACACGAAAGAGCGGATATAAGGGACGCCCGCCAGATAGAGCGGAATATAGATCACCCGGCAGATCAGCCAGATCCAGGCACCAGTCAGCGCCAGACCGGCAGGATCACCCGCCATGATGACCCCGAAAGCGAGCGCCAGAAAAGCCGGATATGTTTCCCGGAAATTCGCAGACGCGCGTGAGGCACGGCCGGAAAGCCTGCCCTGCGGCACCTGGCTGCCATCCCTTGGCCCGGCATTCCATTCCAGCCCGAATTCCTTGGTCGCCGTCATGCCCTGCAGCATGACGTGAAACACGAGCAGAAGAACGCTTAGACCGATGAGCGGCAGAAAAGGGGAAGCGGCAAGAAATGTCGGCTGCACATCTGCTCTCCAGGTGGTCTTTCAGCGGGGCTTCACTTGAAACCCCGCTGAAAGGAAAAGCAAGAGCGATTAGAGATCGAGAACCAGACGTTCCGGATCTTCCAGGCTTTCCTTGACGCGGACGAGGAAGGTCACGGCTTCCTTGCCGTCAACGATACGGTGATCGTAGGAGAGCGCAAGATACATCATCGGGCGGATAACGACCTGACCGCCGATGGCGACCGGGCGTTCCTGAATCTTGTGCATGCCGAGGATGCCCGACTGCGGTGCGTTGAGGATCGGCGAGGACATCAGCGAACCGTAGACACCGCCATTGGTGATGGTGAAGGTGCCACCCTGCATGTCGGCCATGCCGAGCGAACCGTCACGCGCGGCCTTGGCGAGGCGGCCGAGCTCCTTTTCGACGCCGGCGATGGAGAGCTGGTCAGCATCGCGGATAACAGGAACAACGAGGCCCTTGTCGGTGCCGACAGCCATGCCGACGTGACAATAGTTCTTGTAGATGATGTCCGTGCCGTCAATTTCAGCGTTGACGGCGGGCAGTTCCTTCAGCGCGTGGGTCACGGCCTTGGTGAAGAAGCCCATGAAGCCGAGCTTGACGCCATGCTTCTTCTCGAACACGTCCTTGTAACGGTTGCGCAGGTCCATGACCGCGCTCATGTCCACCTCGTTATAGGTGGTCAGCATGGCGGCGGTGTTCTGCGCATCCTTCAGGCGACGGGCGATCGTCTGGCGCAGGCGGGTCATCTTCACACGCTCTTCGCGGACCTGATCCTGTTCGGCGGAAACCGGACGGGGTGCGGCGGCCGGAGCCGGAGCGGCGGCAGGTGCGGAAACGCCCTTGGCGACAGCGGCGAGAACGTCACCCTTCAGAACCTGGCCGCGCTTGCCCGAACCGTCGACCTGATCGGCAGACAGGTTGTTTTCAGCAAGCAGCTTGCCGGCGGCAGGTGCCGGCGGCATGGAACCGGTTGCCGGAGCGGCAACGGCGGCAGGTGCCGGTGCGGCGGCCGCAGCAGGCTTTGCCGGTTCTGCGGCAGGTGCGGAGGTTGCTGCACCGGCAGCACCTTCGGCGATCTGGCCGAGAAGCGCGTCGAGGCCGACGGTCTCGCCGTTCTGCGCAACGATTTCGGTGAGAACGCCGGACGCAGGCGCCGGGACTTCGACGGTAACCTTGTCGGTTTCCAGTTCAACGAGAGGTTCGTCGGCCTTGACGGTATCGCCGACCTTCTTGAACCAAGTGCCGACGGTCGCTTCGCTGACGGATTCGCCGAGGGTTGGTACGCGGATTTCAGTGGCCATGATCTAGTTCCGTTATTCAGGTGTCTTTTTTGCGGGGCGATGCGGGAGAGTTTTCACTCTCCCAGCGCGTCTTCCAGGAACGCAGCAAGCTGCGCCAGATGCTTGGACATCAGGCCGGTCGCCGGAGAGGCGGCCGCCGGACGGCCCGTGTAACGGACCTTCTGGTACTTGGCGTCGATATGCGCCAGAACCCATTCCAGGTAAGGATCGATGAACGACCACGCACCCATGTTCTTCGGCTCTTCCTGGCACCAGACCATCTCCGCATTGCGGAAGCGCGACAGCTCGTTGATGAGCGCCTTGGCCGGGAACGGATAGAGCTGCTCGACGCGCAGCAGGTAGATGTCGTCGATACCGCGCTTTTCGCGTTCCTCGAGCAGATCGTAATAGACCTTGCCCGTGCACATGACGACGCGACGGATCTTCGAATCCTTCTGCAGCTTGATCGGGCCGTCCTTGATGACTTCAGCATCGTCCCACAGGAGACGGTGGAAGGAGGACTCGCCTGCAAGCTCGGCCAGCGACGAGGTGGCGCGCTTGTGACGCAGCAGCGACTTCGGCGTCATCAGAATCAGCGGCTTACGGAAGTCACGCTTCATCTGGCGGCGCAGGATGTGGAAGTAGTTGGCCGGCGTCGTGCAGTTGGCAACCTGCATGTTGTCTTCGGCACACATCTGCAGCCAGCGCTCCAGACGGGCGGACGAATGTTCCGGGCCCTGACCTTCGTAGCCATGCGGCAGAAGGCAGACGAGACCGGACATGCGCAGCCACTTGCGTTCACCCGACGAGATGAACTGGTCGAACACCACCTGCGCGCCGTTGGCGAAGTCGCCGAACTGGGCTTCCCAAAGGGTCAGCGCATTAGGACGGGCCAGCGAATAGCCGTATTCGAAACCGAGAACGGCTTCTTCCGAAAGCATCGAGTTGATGACTTCGTAACGGGCCTGCGTCGGCGAAAGATTGGCAAGCGGAATATAACGCTCTTCGGTCTCCTGATCGTAGAGAACCGAATGACGCTGCGAGAAGGTGCCGCGTTCGCAATCCTGACCGGAAAGACGGATCTTGTGGCCGTCTGCAACGAGCGAACCGAAAGCCAGCGCTTCCGCCATCGCCCAGTCGATGCCTTCACCCGTCTCGATCATCTGCGAGCGGTTTTCCATGAAGCGCTGGATCGTGCGGTGGGCGCTGAAGCCTTCCGGAATGGTCGACAGCTTCTTGCCGATTTCCTTCAGCTGCTTCATCGGTACGCCGGTCTTGCCGCGACGCTGCTCATCGGCATTGTCGGCGGCGCGCAGGCCCGACCACTGACCATCCAGCCAATCGGCCTTGTTCGGCTTGTAGGACTGGCCCGCTTCGAATTCCTGCTCCAGATGGGCGCGCCAGTCGGCCTTCATCTTCTCGAATTCGCCTTCGTTGATCAGGCCTTCGGCGATCAGACGGTCGGCATAGATGCGCGCCACGGTCTTGTGGCCACGGATGACCTTGTACATCTTCGGCTGCGTGAACGCCGGCTCGTCGCCTTCGTTATGGCCAAAGCGGCGATAGCAGAACATGTCCACGACGACAGGCTTGTGGAACTTCATGCGGTATTCGGTGGCAACCTTGGCCGCATAGGTCACAGCTTCCGGATCGTCACCGTTGACGTGGAAGATCGGCGCTTCGATCATCTTGGCAACGTCGGACGGATAGGGCGACGAACGCGAGAAGGCCGGGTTCGTCGTGAAACCGATCTGGTTGTTGATGATGAAGTGCATGGTGCCGGCAACGCGGTGGCCGCGCAGACCGGAAAGGCCGAGAATTTCAGCAACAACGCCCTGACCCGCAAAAGCGGCATCGCCGTGCAGCAGGAGCGGCAGTACCTTGGCGCGTTCCGACAGCGGAATGATGTCGCCGTCCCATGCCTTGGCAAGCTGGTCCTGCTTGGCGCGGGCCTTGCCCATCACAACGGGGTTGACGATTTCAAGGTGCGACGGGTTGGCCGTCAGCGACAGGTGAACCTTGTTGCCGTCGAATTCGCGGTCGGAGGAAGCACCGAGGTGGTACTTCACGTCACCGGAACCCTCGACATCGTCAGGCTTGAACGAACCGCCCTTGAATTCGTGGAACACGGCGCGATGCGGCTTGCCCATGACATTGGTCAGAACGTTCAGACGGCCACGGTGGGCCATGCCGAGAACGACTTCTTCGAGACCTTCCTGGCCGCCGCGCTTGATGATCTGCTCGAGTGCCGGGATCAGCGATTCACCGCCATCAAGGCCGAAACGCTTGGTGCCCTTGAAGCGCACGTCGAGGAACTGCTCGTAGCCTTCGGCTTCGACCAGCTTGGACAAAATGGCCTTCTTGCCTTCAGCCGTGAAGGCAACGCCCTTGTCCGGGCCTTCGATGCGCTCCTGGATCCAGCCTTTTTCTTCCGGGCTGGACATATGCATGAATTCGACGCCGATGGTGGAGCAGTAGGTGCGCTCCAGAATATCGATCATCTCACGCACGGTCGCATATTCGAGGCCGAGCACGTTATCGATGAAAATCTTGCGGTCGTAGTCGCTTTCCTCGAAGCCGTAGGACTTCGGCGACAGCTCGTTGTAATCCTCAACGGCGACGGCGATGCCGAGCGGATCGAGCTTGGCATGCAGGTGGCCGCGCATGCGGTAGGCGCGGATCATCATGATGGCGCGAACGCTGTCACGGGTTGCCTGCAACACTTCCGCTTCGCTGACCGGCTTGCCCGTGTCGGCGCTCTTGGCTTCGGCCTTCGCCTGAACCTTTTTCTCGATGGCCTTCTCGACCGTGGCCCAGTTTCCGTCCAGCGCGGATACCAGTTCGCCATTCGCCGGGATAGGCCAGTTGGCACGCTTCCAGGAGGCGCCCTTGGCCGCCTTCTTCACATCTTCCGGATTATCGGACAGTGCCTTGAAGAAGCTCTGCCACTCCGGCGACACGGAAGAGGGATCCTCTTCGTACCGGGCATAGAGCTGCTCGATATAGGCTGCATTCGCGCCGTCCAGAAACGACGTGATCTGAAACTGCTCGTTCGCTTCTTGCCTTGCCATTTTCGTTCCTGCGGACTTGTCCGTCCGCCTCCTCGATGCCGTTAGGGCCGTTTCACCGGCCTGCCGCTTTGATTATTGCTGTCTGCCGCCGGGGCGGTATGCCGTCTGTCTGTCTGCTTGCGGCATCGGGCAGCGCAGCGTTGAAGCCGCGCCGCCCGTTACCGGTCTCATGTGGTCTCAGCCCTTGAGGACTTCAACCAGCGTCTTGCCGAGGCGCGCCGGGGAAGGCGAAACCTTGATGCCGGCCGCTTCCATGGCAGCGATCTTGGATTCCGCATCGCCCTTGCCGCCGGAAACGACAGCGCCGGCGTGGCCCATGGTGCGGCCCTTCGGAGCCGTACGGCCCGCGATGAAGCCGGCCATCGGCTTCTTGCGGCCCTTCTTGGCTTCGTCGATCAGGAACTGCGCCGCATCTTCTTCAGCCGAGCCGCCGATTTCGCCGATCATGATGATCGACTGCGTGGCTTCATCGGCGAGGAACATTTCCAGGATGTCGATGAACTCGGTGCCCTTGACCGGGTCGCCGCCGATGCCGACAGCCGTCGTCTGGCCGAGGCCTTCGTTGGATGTCTGGAACACGGCTTCATAGGTGAGCGTGCCTGAACGGGAAACGATACCGACCGAACCCTTGCGGAAGATGGAGCCCGGCATGATGCCGATCTTGCATTCTTCCGGCGTCAGGATGCCCGGGCAGTTCGGGCCGAGCAGGCGCGACGTGGAGCGGTCGAGGCGAGCCTTGACGCGCACCATGTCCATGACCGGGATACCTTCGGTGATGCAGGTGATGAACGGAATTTCAGCATCGATGGCTTCGATGATAGCGTCGGCTGCACCTGCCGGCGGAACATAGATCACGGATGCATCCGCACCGGTCTTTTCCTTGGCTTCGGCAACGCTTGCGAAGATCGGCAGGGTTTCGCCCTTGGAACCGGTCCAGGTTTCGCCACCCTTCTTCGGGTGAATACCGCCAACCATCTGCGTGCCGTAATAGGCAAGCGCCTGCTCGGTGTGGAAGGTGCCGGTCTTGCCGGTCAGGCCCTGTACGAGGACCTTGGTGTCTTTATTGACGAGAATCGACATTATATCCGGTCCTTCAAATTAGCCGTTCACCGCTGCGACGATTTTCTTCGCCGCATCGTCGAGATCGTCAGCCGCGGTGATCGCAAGGCCGGACTCGTTGAGGATCTTCTTGCCAAGCTCGACATTCGTGCCTTCGAGGCGCACGACGAGCGGAACCTTCAGACCGACTTCCTTGACGGCTGCGATCACGCCTTCGGCAATGACGTCGCACTTCATGATGCCGCCGAAGATGTTGACGAGGATACCCTCGACCTTCGGGTCGGCCGTGATGATCTTGAAGGCCGCCGCAACCTTCTCCTTGCCGGCACCGCCGCCGACGTCGCAGAAGTTAGCCGGCTCTTTGCCGTACAGCTTGATGATGTCCATCGTCGCCATAGCGAGACCTGCACCGTTGACCATGCAGCCGATGTTGCCGTCGAGGGCGACGTAAGCGAGGTCCCACTTGGAGGCTTCGATTTCCTTGGCGTCTTCTTCGGTCTCGTCGCGCAGCGCCTTGACATCGTCATGGCGGAACAGCGCGTTGCCGTCGAAGGACATCTTGGCATCGAGAACGCGCAGATGGCCATTTTCCATGACGATCAGCGGGTTAACCTCGAGGAGGGCCATGTCCTTCTCGTTGAAGGCCTTGTAGAGGATCGGGAACAGCGCCTTGGCGTCTTCGGCTGCAGCACCCTCAAGCTCGAGAGCCTTGGAGATCGCGGCAACGTCGGCGTCGCTCACACCCTTTTCCGGGTTGATGGCGATGGTATGGATCTTTTCCGGCGTGTCGTGGGCGACAGCTTCGATGTCCATGCCGCCTTCCGTGGAAACCACGAAAGCGACCTGGCCGACGGAACGGTCAACCAGCAGCGAGCAGTAGAGTTCGCGGGCAATGTCAGCGCCGTCTTCGATGTAGAGGCGGTTGACCTGCTTGCCGGCTTCACCGGTCTGCGCCGTTACCAGCGTGTTGCCGAGCATGTCCTTGGCGTGGGAGACGACTTCGTCGATCGACTTCGCCAGACGAACGCCGCCCTTGGCGTCCGGGCCAAGTTCCCTGAACTTGCCCTTGCCGCGGCCACCAGCGTGGATCTGGCTCTTGACGACGTAGAGCGGGCCGGGAAGCTGCTTGGCGGCAGCTTCGGCTTCTTCGACCTTGAGAATGGCGACGCCTTCAGCAACCGGCGCGCCGTAGCCCTTCAGAAGAGCCTTGGCCTGATATTCGTGAATATTCATGGAATAATCCCTGTTTGGAGCCGCTTGAAATATTACTTCAGCGACGGAGCGATGTTGACGCAGGCTTCGCAAAGACCAGCGACAGCGCCGACGGATTTCTGGAAGGCGGCTTCTTCTTCCTTGTTGAGTTCGATCTCGATGATGCGCTCGATACCGCCGGCACCGATGATGGTGGGCACGCCGACATACATGTCGTCTACGCCATACTGGCCCGAGAGGTGGGCAGCGGCGGGCAGAACGCGCTTCTTGTCCTTGAGGTAGGATTCAGCCATTTCGATCGCCGAAGCGGCCGGCGCGTAATAGGCCGAACCGGTCTTCAGCAGGCCGACGATTTCAGCGCCGCCGTCACGGGTGCGCTGGATGATCTGCTCGAGGCGCTCGGCGGTCAGCCAGCCCATCTTGACGAGATCGGTCAGCGGAATGCCGCCAACGGTGGAATAACGTGCAAGCGGCACCATCGTGTCGCCATGACCGCCAAGAACGAAGGCAGTGACGTCCTGAACCGAAACGTTGAATTCTTCAGCCAGGAACAGACGGAAACGGGCGCTGTCGAGCACGCCGGCCATACCGACGACCTTGTTCTTCGGCAGGCCGGAGAACTTCTGCAGTGCCCAGACCATGGCGTCGAGCGGGTTGGTGATGCAGATGACGAAAGCGTTCGGGGCATATTTCTTGATGCCGGCGCCGACCTGCTCCATGACCTTGAGGTTGATACCGAGCAGATCGTCGCGGCTCATGCCCGGCTTGCGGGCAACGCCGGCGGTGACGATGCAGACGTCGGCACCTTCGATGGCGGCATAATCGGAAGCGCCGGAGAGCTTGGCATTGAAACCTTCAACCGGACCGGACTGGGCAATATCCAGACCCTTGCCCTGCGGAATGCCGTCGGCAATATCGAAGAGGACGATATCGCCCAGTTCCTTCAGGCTGGCGAGGTGTGCCAGCGTGCCGCCGATCATGCCAGAACCAATAAGTGCAATTTTTTTGCGAGCCATCGAATGCTTCCTCTTGAGCTTCAATTCAATTTCACCGCGCCAAACCGGCAGCTAAATTGTCGCACTTCGATTAGCCCCATTGGCCAAAATTGGCAACAGATTCTTTTGTGATGAATATTTTCAATCGTTTAGATCATTATTTTCTTACGTAAACGTAAGAAAATACGTCACGAAAGTGTCAAACTTTCTGCCGCTTTTCGTGATGCAGCGCCAGATAATCGGCACTGCGCATCTCAAACAACCGCGAGGCCGTGCGGTCGAATTCGAAACCTTCCGTCCCCTTGCGTTTGCCGAGCAGGTCCTCCGGCATGGCGGCAGCGGAAGCGAAAAGCCTGACGCTGTGATCGTAAAGCGCATCGATGAGGATGATGAAACGTTTGGTCTCGTTGCGCTTGTCCGCGTTCAAGAACGGAATGTGGTCGATGAAGACCGTATCGAAACGATTGGCGATGGCAAGGAAATCGGAAGCCCCGAGTGGCTTCTCGCAAAGATCGGAAAAGGAAAAACGGGCGACCCGGCCGCTGGCGCGGGGCACCAGAATGGAGCGGCCCTTCATCGGTATCTCGGTCGGCGCAACGAGGTGACCGGCAATCATGTGCCGCCAGGCCATGTCCATCGCCTGATCCGCCGAACCGTCGAGCGGCGTGACATAGACGGGCAGGCTTTCCAGCTTCTCCATCCGGTAGTCGGTGGGGCTGTCCAGCGTCACCACCTCCACATATTTCTTCAGCAGATCGACGAAGGGCAGGAACAGACCGCGGTTGAGGCCGTCCTTGTAGAGATTGTCCGGCACGACGTTGGAGGTCGTCACCAACGTGCAGCCATTGGCGAACAGCTCGCTGAACAACCGGGCGAGGATCATCGCATCGGCAATATCCGTGACGGTGAATTCGTCGAAACATAAAAGCTCGGCTTCCGCCAGCAGCTGGGCGGCAACGGGCGGAATGGGGTCAGCCTGTTTGGTTTCGCCGTTCTTCAGCTTCTGCCGGTGCGCGTGCACACGATTATGCACATCCGCCATGAATTCATGGAAATGGCAGCGCCGCTTGGAGGAAACCGGTGCCATTTCATAGAACATGTCCATCAGCATCGTCTTGCCACGACCAACGCTGCCATAGACATACAATCCCTTGACGGCGGCGGCAGGTCCGGCCTTGCGCGCGAACATCCAGCCAAGCGCGCTCTTTTTCTTGGCCGGCTTGCGCGCCTTCAGATCGGCAAGGATACGATCGAGATGCGCTGCCACGCCAAGCTGAGCCGCATCGGCCTGCAAGGTGCCAGCTGCCGTCAATGCGTTGAGCTGTTCAACGACACTATGATTGTAATCAGGCAATGGCTTCATGGAAAAGCGCCCCGGCCGCGGGCGCAACGCAGCACCCGCGAGGAATGGAATGACTCAGAACAACGAAAGCAATCCGGCCGCACCGGAACGGCTCACCGGCTGAGGCTGAGCGGCTGACCGCTGTTGGTCGTGCCGTCGAAGCGCGCATCGGCGCTCTTGTAGACGCGGCCGATGGTGTCGCCCGAACGGTTCTTGAAGAGAACCATCTTGCCCGACACTTCCCAGGAACCCATCGCCGTCAGTTCGCCGGAACATCCACGTGTGCCGCCGCGCGAACCGCTGCCGAGATTGGTGAGCGTCAGGAACATGTCACAATTGGCGCCGCCATTGGAAACGCGCCAGTTGCCGACCATGGATTCCTTGGTCACGTCAAGCGCCGTTGCCGGAGGTGCCGCGGAAGCGACATTCATGCCGCCAGGGGCCGCCGATGCCGGAGCCGAAGGGAACTGGCTGCCCGAAGCGCCACCAGGCGGCGGCAGGGCGCCGGACTGAACGGAAGGAACCGGCTGAGCCTGCAAGGGCGGCGTATAACCGGGATTGTTGCTGCCGTTATTGTTGTAATCGTAGGAGGTACGTTGGCAACCGGCGAGACTCATCACAACCGCAAGGCCTGTCACCACATATCTGAATTGCATATCAAGCTCCCGATTCTCTCGCTTCAGGAAAGACGATGATCAAACAAGAAGGCTGAATTATTACCAAAGCCTTATCTTGCGCAAGCGATGGCCGGGATAATTACAATTTCGGTTGATTTTTACCGATTTTCCCGAGCCATGTCGTAAAAAGAGCCGCGGCTGAGACCGCGGCCCGGATAAATTCCCGTCACCAGCGAATCGCCGTTAGACGCGACGTTCGACCATCATCTTCTTGATTTCCGCGATCGCCTTGGCCGGGTTCAAGCCCTTCGGGCAGGCCTGCGCGCAGTTCATGATGGTGTGGCAGCGATAAAGACGGAACGGGTCCTCGAGATTGTCGAGACGCTCGCCGGTTGCTTCGTCGCGGCTGTCGATCAGCCAGCGATAGGCCTGCAGCAGAACGGCCGGACCAAGGTAACGGTCGCCATTCCACCAGTAGCTGGGACAGGAGGTGGAGCAGCAGGCGCAGAGAATGCACTCATAAAGACCGTCGAGCTTCAGGCGGTCCTCATGGCTCTGCTTCCATTCCTTGGCAGGCGTCGGCGAAACCGTCTTCAGCCAGGGCTCGATGGAGCGATGCTGGGCATAGAAGTTCGACAGATCGGGAACAAGGTCCTTCACGACGGGCATATGCGGCAGCGGATAAACCTTCACCGTGCCGTTGATCTCCTCCATGCCCTTGGTGCAGGCAAGCGTGTTGGTGCCGTCGATGTTCATGGCGCAGGAACCGCAAATGCCTTCGCGGCAGGAGCGGCGCAGCGTCAGCGTCGGGTCGATATTGTTCTTGATGTAGAGAAGCGCATCGAGAACCATCGGCCCGCAATCGTCGACATCGATATAATAGGTATCGATGCGCGGGTTCTGGCCGTCATCCGGGTTCCAGCGATAGATGCGGTATTCGCGCACATTCTTGGCACCGTCAGGCTTCGGCCAGACCTTGCCTTCGCTGATCTGGGAATTCTTGGGGAGAGCGAGTTCAACCATATCCAGTTCCTCAAATCAGTAGACGCGCGCCTTCGGCTCGATCTTTTTCGGATCGATGCCGTCGGCGATGAGGTCGGTGTGAACCGGGCGGTAGTCGAGCTTGACGTCGCCTTCCGGGCTGACCCAGGAGAGCGTGTGCTTGCGCCAGTTCACATCGTCGCGACCGGCGAACGGACCGTCGACGAAATCCTCACGGGCGTGCGAACCACGGCTTTCCTTGCGCGCTTCCGCGCCATAGACCGTGGTGATCGCATTGGCCATGAGGTTGTGCAGCTCGAGCGTCTCGACCAGATCGGAGTTCCAGACCATCGAACGGTCGGTGACCTTGACGTCAGGCAGTTCCTTCCAGATGGCGGAAAGACGCTGGCAACCGCTTTCCAGCGATTCCTGCGTGCGGAACACGGCCGCATCGTCCTGCATGGCGCGCTGCATCTTGTCGCGCAGCACCGCCGTCGGCGTCGAGCCATTGGCATAACGCACGCTGTCGAAGCGCTCCATGATCTTGTCACAAGCCGCGATGTCGAGCGCCGGAACCGGCGCATCGCGGTCGATGACCTGCGCGGCGCGAATGGCGGCGGCACGGCCGAAGACCACAAGGTCGATCAGCGAGTTGGAGCCGAGGCGGTTCGCACCGTGAACCGAGGCGCAACCGGCTTCGCCGACAGCCATCAGGCCGGGTGCGATACGTTCCGGGTTGTTGGCATCGGCATTCAGCACTTCACCCCAATAGTTGGTCGGAATGCCGCCCATATTGTAGTGAACCGTCGGCAGGACCGGGATCGGCTCGCGCGTCACGTCGACACCGGCGAAAATCTTGGCGCTTTCGGAAATGCCCGGAAGGCGCTCATGCAGGATCGCCGGATCGAGGTGATCGAGATGCAGGAAGATGTGGTCCTTGTTCTTGCCGACGCCGCGGCCTTCACGGATTTCCATCGTCATGCAGCGCGAGACCACGTCACGCGAGGCAAGGTCCTTCGCGGAAGGCGCATAACGCTCCATGAAGCGCTCGCCTTCGGAGTTGACGAGATAACCGCCTTCGCCGCGTGCGCCTTCGGTGATCAGGCAGCCTGCGCCGTAGATACCGGTTGGATGGAACTGCACGAATTCCATGTCCTGAAGCGGCAGGCCGGCACGGGCGATCATGCCGCCGCCGTCGCCGGTGCAGGTATGGGCCGAGGTCGCCGAGAAGTAGGCGCGGCCGTAACCGCCGGTCGCCAGGACCACCATCTTGGCGGCGAAGCGATGGATCGTGCCGTCATCGAGGTTCCAGGCAACGACGCCGGTGCAGCGGCCGTCGGGAGACATGATGAGGTCGAGCGCGAAATATTCGATGAAGAATTCCGCATTGTTGCGCAGCGACTGGCCATAAAGCGTGTGCAGAATGGCGTGACCGGTACGGTCGGCGGCGGCGCAGGTGCGCTGCACCGGCGGGCCTTCACCATAGTTCTGCATGTGACCGCCGAACGGGCGCTGGTAGATCTTGCCTTCCTCGTTGCGCGAGAAAGGCACGCCGTAATGCTCCAGCTCATAGACCGCTTTTGGCGCTTCCATGGCGAGATATTGCATCGCATCGACGTCGCCGAGCCAGTCGGAGCCCTTCACGGTGTCGTAAAGGTGCCACTGCCAACAGTCAGGCGTCATGTTGGTGAGCGATGCGGCGATGCCGCCCTGCGCCGCAACCGTGTGGGAGCGCGTCGGGAAAACCTTGGTGATGCAGGCCGTGCGGAAACCCTGTTCCGCCATGCCGAGCGTTGCGCGCAGACCCGCGCCGCCGGCGCCCACCACGATCACGTCATAGGAGTGATCGACATAGGTGTAGGCCTTGCCATTCTGGGAAGGTGAACTGATCGATGCCATGGCGGACTTATCCTGCGAATGCGATTTTCAGAATGGCGAAGATGGAAAGGCCGCCAATGAGAACCGCGAAAAACATATTGAGCATCAGAAGAACGAGCTTCGAAACCTCGGCGTGAATGTAGTCTTCGATGATGACCTGCATGCCGAGCTTCATGTGGATGAGGCCGGAAACCAGAACCAGAGCCATGATGACCGCAACGAGCGGGTTCGACAGCGCCGCGACGACTTCAGGATAGGGCGCGCCGGCATATCTGATGAGGAAGACGACAAAGAAGACGAGCAACGGAACGTTGGCGACCGCAGTCACACGCTGGCGCCAGAAATGGTCGGTGCCTTCCTTGGCGGAGCCGAGGCCGCGAACCTTTCCGAGAGGTGTACGCATATCCATGAAAAATCTCCTCAGCGCACGATCAGGGCAATGACCCAGATCAGCGCGGTCAGACAGATCGACACCACCCATGAGGCCTTTGCCAGCTTGGTGGTAAAGTGCTTTTCGAAACCGTAGCCCAGATCCCACATGAAGTGGCGAAGACCGCCCAGCATGTGATGGACCAGAGCCCAGGTGTAGCCGATCAGGATGAGCCTGCCGATGATCGTACCCATCGCCCAGTTGACCCAGTCGTAATAGGCAGGACCCGAGGCGATTGCGATCAGCCACCAGGCAACCAGAAGCGTTCCGAAATAAAGCGCGCCGCCTGTAATGCGGTGCACGATGGATGCGACCATCGTCGGAATCAGCTTGTAAACTTGAAGATGCGGCGACAGAGGCCGGTTATTTGTCACATTCGCCATCAGAACCTCGCGGCGTTTTCCCGTGCGCCCACAAGATTGGACGCCCCCAAGCAACAGCACATGACGAAAGAATGTGCATTGCACCAACCGCGACGTTTAATCACATGGGGGCATCACCACAAGCACATTTCATGACCGATTCGAATTTAATCGATTGGTTCACGAATTTTTTTTGGAATTTTTTTGCGTGAAAATAAAAAATCGAGCGTTTCCAAGATTTACACCCTCGAAATATTTACCTTTACGTAATTCAGGAATCGTGTAATTTACCTTTGGTTAACCTGAAAAATCCGGAGAATGTGGCTCATGTTACAGCGCCGAATCGCCGCTCTGACCATGATGGTCGCAGGCGTCATTTTCACCGCAATGCCATCTGCGGCGGCAGAGGATTTTCATAGCCGCCATGATTATCGGCATAGGCAATCACAGACAAGTTTCTCCACGGACGGGCTGCCGTCAACCCTGCCCGGCGGCACCTATGTGGGCGCGATATCGGCCCTGCGGATACGCGGCAACGGCAATTATTTTGCAATCGGCGGCGGGTTTACGCAAAGAGGAGCAGGGGATACGACGGCCGCGCAACTTGCCCCCAAGGCTAAAATCATCAACGTCCATGCCGAAAGCGCGGGCGATGCCTGCGCCTACGAACATGGCGTCTGTATTATCAGGCCCTAGGGCGTTCCGGTAAAAATGCAGAACGACCTTGCGTTCGAAAATGCGGAACGCTCCGATCAGATGAAGCGCCACACCGTGGTCTTTTTCACTTCGCTGTCTTCCAGCGCCCGCGTTACCGGCACCTGACAGGTGGCTTCAGCGCGAAGACGCTCTTTGGGCAGATAAGCCCGCCCCGGATCGCCGACGAGCACCCTCACGCCCTTTTCCGTCAGGTCCAGAAACCATGGCACCAGAAGATCGGCGAAGGCACGGTCGTAAAACACATCGCCCGCCAGCAGCACATCCGCCTCCACCGGCTTTCCGACCATATCGAGCCCCGTAAAACCGATATCCACGCCATTGAGCGCCGCATTCAGCCGAATGGCCGTTTCCGTCCATGGATCGATATCGGCGGCCAGGACCGTATCGGCACCCGCTTTCGCAGCCGCTATGGCGACCAACCCGGAGCCGCTGGCGAAATCCAGCACGCGTCTGCCGGAAACGCTTTCAGGATGATCGAGAACATAACGGGCAAGCCCCTGCCCGCCGGCCCAGGCAAAGGCCCAGAAGGGCGGCGGCAGGCCGATCTCCTCCAGCTCCTCCTCCGTCTTCAGCCACAGCTCATGCGCTTCGGTGGCGAGATGAAGGCGCAATTCCGGCACATGCGGCGGATGCATGATGCCGGTATTGTCGAGAATGAAACGTTCGGGATCGGTCCTCACCGAAGGATCAGTCCGGTGACTTCGGCGGATTGGCGAGTTTGCCCATGCGGCAGACCTCAAGATATTCCTCTTCCGTCACGGGCTGCACGGAGAGCCGCATGGAGGTGACGAGCGACATCTTCTCCAATTTGGGGTTGGCCTTCACATCCTTCAGCGAAACCGGCTGCGGCATATCGCAGACAGCGCGGATATCAACGCAGTCCCATTTCAGATCCCCTTCGGCGGTCGAGTCCGGATGCGACAATGCGCAGACTTCGACGATGCCGACAACATCCAGCCCCTCATTGGAATGATAGAAGAAACCCTTGTCGCCGATCTTCATGGCGCGCATGTTGTTGCGCGCCTGATAATTGCGCACGCCGGTCCATTCTTCGCCCGCCTCGCCCTTGGCCTTCTGCATCTCCCAGGACCATTTGAACGGCTCGGACTTGTAAAGCCAGTAATTCGCCATGCCCACTCAAGCTCCCGGATTGTTGAAGACCCAATTATAGGGCTTCACATCCACGCTTTCGAACAGGCCAGCCTTGGCATAGGGATCGGTATCGGCGAGCGCCTTCGCCGCATCGATATCGGCGGCTTCAACGATCACGAGGCTGCCATTCGGCTTGCCTTCAGCATCCAGAAACGGACCGGCAATCTTCAGCGTACCCTCGGCATTCAGCTTGTTCAGGTGCTCCAGATGCGCCGGGCGCGTTTCCATGCGTACATTCAGATGGCCGGGCTTGTCCTTGCAGATAAAGGCAAACAGCATTTTCGTCTCCTCGTTAAAACATGTCTTTCAAAAGCGTCAGCGGCTTGGAGCAAAGACCCACCCTCATTCGGTGGTGATGGGCCGTGTCATCAATTGTTGCATGGCGTTCGCCACATCCAGATTGCCGTCGATGATGGCAGCCACCGCTTCGGTAACCGGCATGTCGACGGCATGACTTTCTCCGAGCCGGGCGGCGACGGCTGCCGCAAAGGCACCCTCCACCAACCCGCCGGACATATCCTTGCCCTCACCCCGGCCAAGCGCGATGCCGAAACGCAGGTTGCGCGACTGGTGGCTGGTGGCGGTCAGCACCAGATCGCCGAGGCCCGAGAGGCCGCGCACTGTGTCCGCCTTGCCACCCATCGCAACGATGAGACGCGACATCTCGGCAAGGCCGCGCGAAATCAGCGCCGCCCGGGCGGAATCACCAAGACCCGCGCCTTCGACGATGCCGGCGGCAATGGCGAGCACATTCTTCAGCGCCCCGCCAAGCTGCACGCCGATACGGTCGGTCGAGGCATAAAGCCGGAAGGTCCTGCCGGAAATCGTGGTCGCCAGCCGTTCGGCAACCGCTGCGTCTTCCGCCGCAATCGCCATGGCGGTGGGCAGGCCGCGTGCGATATCTGCCGCAAATCCCGGACCGGAAAGGACCGCAATCGGATGATGCGGCAGTTCCGCCTCAAGAAGTTCCGTCAGCAGCCGGCCGGAGCTGCGGTCGATACCCTTGGCGCAGGTAACGATGATGGAGTCATTAGCCAGATAAGGACCATAATGACGCGCCGCATCCGCATGAGCCTGCGAGGGCATGGCGAAGAGCACGATATTGGCGCCAGCCAGCACATCCGGCTCAACCGAAAATTCAAGCGCGTCCGGCAGCTCGACACCCGGCAGGGCCGCCTCGTGAACACGATCAACCTTCAGATCGGCCATCAGCGATGCATCACGTCCGAGCAAGGTGACGTCATGCCGGTTTTCCAGCGCAATGACGACGGCAAGCGCAGTTCCGAAGGCGCCAGCGCCGATGACGACGATTTTTTCCCGCTGCATCAGGCCTTGGCTCCCCTTTTGCCGAAACCGATTAACGTCTCCGCATTGCCATCAAGTGGCCAGCGCGAGCGCGGCGGTATCTCCAGCGGATCGGCTTGCCTGCCATCCGCCATGCGCTCCAGTCCCGCCCAGGCGATCATTGCGGCATTGTCGGTGCAAAGCCGGTGCGGCGGCGCGACGAAACGGAAGCCATGCGTATCGCAAAGCGCCTGCAGCGTCTGGCGGATTTCCTGATTGGCGGCGACACCGCCGGCGACGACCAGAGCAGGCTCGGTTTCCATATGCGGAAATTCCTGGCTGAAACGGGCAAGGCCACGGCCGATCCGATCCTTGAGTGTGCGCGATACCGCTCTCTGGAACGAAGCGCAGATATCGGCGATATCCTGCTCCGAAAGCGGCGCGATGGCGGTCGCCGCCTGCCGCACCGCCGTCTTCAGGCCGGAAAAGGAAAAATCGAGCCGGGTTTCGCCGACCATCGGGCGCGGCAGCGGAAACCGGTTCGGGTCCCCCTTCGCCGCCGCTTTCTCGACCGCAGGCCCGCCGGGATAGGGCAGCCCGAGAAGCTTCGCAGTCTTGTCGAAAGCTTCACCAAGCGCGTCATCGATGGTGGTGCCCCAGCGCTCATAATCGCCCACGCCACGCACCAGCACCAGCTGGGTATGGCCGCCGGAAACCAGCAGCATCAGATAGGGGAAAGACAGGCCATCGGTCAGTCGCGCCGTCAGCGCATGGCCCTCCAGATGGTTGATGGCGTAAAGCGGCTTGTCCGCCGCCTTGGCTATCGCCTTGCCCGTCATCAAGCCCACCAGCAGGCCACCGATGAGGCCGGGTCCGGAGGTGGCAGCAATGGCGTCGACATCGGCAAGCGTGACACCCGCCTGCTCCAGCGCTTCTTCCACCAGCGTGTCCAATGCCTCGACATGGGCGCGCGCGGCAATTTCCGGCACCACGCCGCCATAGGCGCTGTGTTCCTCAAGCTGCGACAAAACGACGTCGGAGACGATCTCGCCACGCCCGTCCGCATGCCGAACCACAATGGATGCAGCGGTTTCGTCACAGCTTGTCTCTATGCCGAGGATACGAAGAAAGGGGGTCATCAAATCTGTTCGTTCATTGCGATCATGCGCTGAGTTGGTCTAAGACAACTCCGGTAACAATGGATAGACGCGGATGCAAACAAAACCTTTCCGAATCGGCACGCGCGGCAGCCCTCTGGCGCTCGCACAGGCTTATGAGACCCGCAGCCGGCTGATGTCGGCGCATGGCCTGCCGGAAGACATGTTCGAAATCGTCGTGCTATCCACCAAGGGTGATCGGATAACCGACCGCGCTCTGTCGGAGATCGGCGGCAAGGGCCTGTTCACTGAAGAACTGGAGAGCCAGCTTCTGTCCGGCGAACTCGATATTGCCGTGCATTCCTCCAAGGACATGCCGACCGTCTTACCCGAGGGCCTGCATCTCTCTGCCTTCCTGCCGCGTGAAGACATGCGCGACGCCTTTATCGGCCGCACCGCGCCGAAGCTTCTGGAGTTGCCGCAGGGCGCCGTTGTCGGCTCCGCCTCTCTGCGCCGTCAGGCGCTGATCCGCCGCCTGCGGCCGGATCTGAGCGTCATCGTTTTTCGCGGTCTGGTCGATACCCGCCTGCGCAAGCTCGAAGAAGGCCAGGCGGATGCAACGCTTCTTGCCTTTGCCGGCCTGAAAAGGCTCGGCAAGGAGAATGTCCCGACGGAAATTCTCGACCCGAAGGAATTCCCCCCCGCTCCGGCACAAGGCGCGATCTGTGTGGAAAGCCGCATCGGCGATACGCGCATGGACGAGCTGCTTGCCCCGATAAATGACAGGCCGACTTTCGACGCCGTGACCTGTGAGCGCGCCTTTCTGGCCGCGCTTGATGGCTCCTGTCGCACGCCGATCGCCGGTTATGCGACCTGCGACGGCGACGATTTGCATTTTTCCGGGCTCATCCTCACGCCCGATGGCCAGACGAGCCACGGCATCGAAATCTCCGGCAGCCGCAGGGATGCGGCGAAACTTGGCCGACAGGCCGGCGAAGAGGTGCGCGCCAGGGCGGGCAGCAATTTCTTCGAAGGCTGGAGCTGAGCCGGTGCGGATCGTCGTCACCCGGCCGCAGCGTTCGGGCGAAAGGACGGCCGCAAAGCTTGAAGCGCTCGGCCATGAGCCGGTGCTTCTTCCGCTGTTTCATCCCGTCCATCATGGCGAACGCGCCATCTCGGCGCTCTCCGGTCCGCTGGCGGCTATCGCGGTAACCAGCGCAGAGGCGGTACGGGCACTGGACACATTCGGAGAGCGACTGGCCCCGCATCTTTCGAAACCGCTTTTTGCGGTCGGCGGAGCAACGGCGCAGGCAGCGGAAAAAGCCGGATTCGGGCAGATATTCACCGCGTCAGGAGATGCGCTCGGTCTGACTGCACTGGTGACGGAGCACCGCGCCTTTTTTTCCGAGGAACAACCCCTGCTCTATCTCGCCGGCAGGCCACGTGGCTCCGTCTTCGAGGAAGGTCTTGCCGCAGCGGGCATTCCCTTCAGAACGGTCGACTGCTACGAGATGCTGCCCTCGGACATCTCCGAAAACATGCTTGAAACGGCCCTTCTCGACACCGCTGCCGATGTAGTCCTGCTCTACTCCTCGGAGTCGGCACGGGCCTTTTTCCGCCATGCGTCGGCGGAAAAATATGTGAGGGCGCTGGCGGCGGTCCAGTTCATCTGCATCAGCCGCAATGTGCTTTCTCTGGTTCCGGAAATCTTCCGCTCAAAGGCCATCGCCGCCGAAGAGCCGAGCGAGGCGGCGATGTTCGAACTTCTGCGCCAGAACTCTGGAACCTAATTGGCGTTCGCCCCTTTCCTTTGCCGCCGTCACTGACTAGGTTTAGATTACTGCAGGCAGAAATGAGGTTGTCATGGTATCGGGAAAGCCGCCACGCCACTCCAAGTCCAAAGCCGAACCGGTCACAATCGACCTGGACGCAAAAGACGTGAAAGCAATTTCCGCCGAAGGGGACGCTGCCGGGACGGATGAAAAGCCCGATGACAAAACGCCGGCGTCACCTGTAAAACCGGGCGCTCCGGAAACAAAGCCTGAAGCAGTCGCAACGGGCAATCCCGCGCCCGTCTGGGATCAGCCGAAGAAAACCCCTATCGAGCCCGAGCCCAATGTCGGCAAAGCGGACTCCGCAGCCGCCGGACCGAAGGCTGAAAGCACCGGGGACAAGCAGAAGGAGCCGGTCTCGTCGGTTCCTGTTCCGCCCAAAGCCGATGCAAAACCGACGGCGGATACAGCCGGAGCGAGCGCCGCCGCGACTGCTGCTGCGGCGTCGAAACCGGCTTTTGGCGCCACAGCCTCCGCCGGCACATCCGGCAACGCCTCTGCCGCGAAACCATCGGCCACGACCCCGTCTTCAGGGCCGGCCAAACCGTCCGCACCACCGCAGGCGGAGCGCAAACAGGCGGCAACCTCGGGCCTGATCGCAGCCGGTATCGTCGGCGGCCTCATCGCCCTCGCCGCCGCCGGCAGCATGCAATATGCCGGTATACTGCCTTCCTCCAATCCCGGAAAAGCCGGAAGCGATGAGATCGCCACATTGAAAACCGATATCGCCAGCCTGCGGCAGCAACTCGCCAATGCCCCGACGGCGGACACTTCGGCACTGGAACAGCGCATCGCGACGCTCGAAGGCGCAAAGGGTGAGGCCCCGCAGGTGGATGGGCTTGCGGAAAAAGTCGCCGCGCTGGAAACCGCGCTGCAGTCGGAACGATCCGCGCAGGCATCGGCAACAGCGGAACTGACGCGCCGCCTCGCCGATGCGGAAACCAAGATCAACGAACCGCGCGACGATATCGAAGTCGCCCGCGCCATCGCCTCGGCCGCGCTGAAGGCCGCGATCGATCGCGGCGGTCCGTTCCTCACGGAACTCGACACGCTCTCCAAGGTCACGCCCGACGATCCGGCCATCGCATCGCTGCAATCCTTCGCCGCAACCGGCGTGCCGTCACGTTCCGAACTGATGCAGAAATTCCCTGATGTCGCCAATGCGATGCTGTCGGCCATCAATCAGCCCGACCCCAATCAGGGCATCATGGAGCGCCTGACGGAAAGCGCCTTTTCGCTGGTAAAGGTGCGCCCGGTCGGAAATATCGAGGGTGAGACGCCTGACGCCATGATCGCGCGCATGGAAAACAAGCTGCGCAACGGCGATCTGCAGGGCGCGGCACTTGAATGGAACGGGCTTCCCGAGGCTGCCCAAACAGCGTCCGCCGACTATAAAAAATCTCTGGATGCACGCATCGAGGTCGAAAATCTGGTGGGCGGCACGTTGAACCGCGCCATCACCAGCACCGGCAGACAGGGGTAAGGGCATGACCAGAATTCTGACTTTCGCCCTTCTCGTTCTGGCGCTCGGTTTCGGCTTCTCCTGGCTGGCAGACCGGCCGGGCGTGCTTTCCATCGTCTGGCAGGGCCAGCTGATCGAAATGAGCCTGATGGTCGCCGCCTCCATCATCGCAGCACTGGTTGCGGCCGTCATGCTGGTCTGGTGGATTGTCAACGCCATCTGGACCTCACCCAATGCCGCCCGCCGTTATTTCCGTGCCCGCAAGCGCGACCGCGGTTATCAGGCGCTCTCCACCGGCCTCATCGCCGCCGGGGCCGGCAATGCCATCCTCGCCCGCAAGATGACGGCCCGCACGCAAGGATTGCTCAGCGCCGACCAGGAACCACTGATCCACCTCCTCGATGCGCAGGCCGATCTCATCGAAGGCAAATATGACGAGGCGCGCCGCAAGTTCGAAGCCATGGCCCGCGATCCCGAGACCCGCGAGCTTGGCCTTCGCGGCCTTTACATCGAAGCCCGTCGTCAGGGCGCTTATGAGGCCGCCCAGCAATATGCCGAGGACGCGGCGGAAAAAGCCCCCTATCTGCCCTGGGCAGCACAGGCGACGCTGGAAAATCGTTGTCGCAACGGACAATGGGATGACGCGATCCGTCTGCTGGACCAGCAGAAGGCGGCCAGCGTCATCGAACGCGGCGAAGCGGAACGCCTGAAAGCCGTGCTTCTCACCGCCAAGGCCGGCGAAAAGCTGGAAAGCGATCCTGTCGGTGCGCGCGAGGATGCCAAGCACGCTCTGAAGCTCGCAAAAAGCTTGGTCCCGGCAGCTCTGATCGCGGCAAGGTCCTATTTGCGCGAAGACAATCTGCGCAAGGCCGCCACGGTTCTGGAGCCCGTGTGGAAAAACGATCCACATCCGCAGATCGCCGAACTTTATGTCCGCGCCCGCAGCGGCGATACCGCCATCGACCGGCTGAAACGCGCCGAGCGGCTCGAGAGCCTGAAACCCAACAATATCGAATCCCTGTTCGCCGTCGCGCAGGCAGCACTCGACGCAAAGGAATTCGCCAAGGCGCGGGCCAAGGCTGAAGCCGCAGCCCGGATCGAGCCGCGCGAGAGCATCTTCCTGCTGATGGCCGATATTGAGGAAGCGGAAACCGGCGATCAGGGCCGGGTTCGCTACTGGATGGCGCAGGCGCTGCGCGCGCCGCGCGATCCGGCCTGGGTGGCCGATGGCATCGTCTCTGAGAAATGGCTGCCGGTTTCGCCCGTCACGGGCCGTCTCGATGCCTTCGAATGGAAAGCGCCTTTTGGCCAGCTCGAAGGTCCCGTCGAAGACCTGACAATCGAAAATGCGATTGCCGCCGCACCCGCAAGGGCCGAACCGGTTGCGAAAACAATCGTCGTTGAAGCTGCTCCCGAGCCTCGCACGGAGCCGAAGCCCGCTCCCGCCACACCGATAGAGGTGGCGCCGACCGTAGCGGTTCCCAAGGAGAAAAAACCCGTTACGATCGAAGCGCCGGTTGAAACCGAAGCTGCGGATGAAAAGGCGGAGGCCGTACCCTTTTTTGGCGGCGCACCGGATGATCCCGGCGTCAAGAAACCCGGCGCGGAAGCCGAACCCAAGACCCGGCTCAAACTCTTCTGACCAACAGGATATCGATGCTCAACCGGATTCAGTCGTTTATTCAGAACCTCGTCGGTCCGCATGCGGATGATTTCAGCCCTGATGATCTGAGGGTGGCGGTGGCCGCCCTCTGTTTTCAGGTGATGGAAGCGGACGGCACTGTCTCGAAAAGCGAGCGTGACCGGCTGCGTGAAATCCTGCAGGACTATTATCATCTCGATTCCGGCAAGCTGGATGCGCTTCTTGACGCCGGTCAGGAGGCTGGCAAGGAAGCCGTCGATTATTACCGCTTCACCACCGATATACGCCGTCATCTCGACGAAGATCAGCGCGTGGAGCTTATTGGCATATTATGGGATATTGTTTACGCTGACGGCGAACGAAGCGAAATGGAAGACCATGTGATCTGGCGTGTTGCCGATCTGCTCGGTGTTTCTGTGCGCGACAGGGTTCTGCAACGTCAGCAGGCCGCCACGAGGTCCGGGCCCGCTGAAGAAAGCGAAAACGAAGACGATGCTGTTTGACCCTTCCAGGCAACAGAAAGAACAACCTTCGCTGCTCATCGTCCTGCATCAGGAACGTTCCACGCCCGGCCGCGTCGGCCAGATGCTGGTGGAAAAGGGGTATCGTCTGGATATAAGACGGCCCGCACTCGGCGACGACCTGCCGCAAACGCTCGAGAAACACGCGGGCGCCATCATCTTTGGCGGCCCGATGAGCGCCAACGATTCTCATGACTACGTCAAAGCCGAAATCGACTGGCTGAAGGTGCCGCTGAAGGAGAACAAGCCTTTTCTCGGCATCTGTCTCGGCGCGCAGATGCTGTCCAAACATCTGGGCGGCAAGGTCGAGGCCGACAGGGAGGGCAAGGTGGAAATCGGCTGGTATCCGCTCCATCCCACCGAACATGGGCGACTTCTGATGCCGCACTGGCCGAAGATGGTCTATCATTTCCACCGCGAAGGCTTCGATTTGCCGCACGGAGCCGAACTTCTGGCCTCGGGCGAAACCTATCCCAATCAGGCCTATCGCTATGGAAAAAATGCCTGGGGCCTGCAGTTTCACGCAGAACTGACCCGCGCCATGATGCACAGCTGGGTGGTTCGCGGCGCGCAGCGTTTCGGCATGCCCAATGCGCAGGTCGGCAGCCAGCATCTGGAAGGCCGCATGCTGTTCGACACGCCGCTCAGGGCATGGCTCGGCAATTTTCTCGATCTGGTTTTTGAGGGCAAGGCGCAGCGCTGAAGCCCGTCGCCGTCAGCGCGGCGCGTCCAGATTGTCGATCTTGCGCAGCTTGGAGAAACCGAGCGCCCAGATGACCGCCACGGCAAGCGTACCGGCTCCGCCGATGACGACTGCCGGAACGGCCCCCACAACATGAGCCATGGTGCCGGCACGGAACTCGCCCAGCTCATTGGAGGCTCCGACGAACACCATGTTCACCGCATTCACACGCCCGCGCACCTCATCCGGCGTCCAGAGCGCAATCAGGGTTTCGCGCACATACACCGACACCATGTCTGACGCGCCCATGACCACCAGCGCCGCGATGGACAGCCAGGCCGTTTCCGAAAGCCCGAACACCACGGTGGAAATGCCGAAGAGACCGACACCAACGAACATCAGCAGGCCGGCATGATGGCGGATGGGCTTAAACGCCAGAATGACCGCAACGGTGATGGCCCCGATGCCGGGTGCGGCGCGCAGAAGCCCGAGCCCCCATGGCCCCAGCGTCAGCACCTCCTTCGCGAAAATAGGCATCAACGCAACGGCGCCACCCAGCAGGACTGCAAAAAGATCGAGCGAGATCGCACCGAGGACGATTTTTTCCTGCGAGATGAACTTGAACCCGGCGAGCATGGTTTCAAGGCTGATGGCTTTCGCCGGGCCGCGCTGCTCCGGCTTGCGGATTGTCACCGCCAGTATCGCCGATACGATAAAGAGCACGAATGCCACGCTATAGGCGACAGAAGCGCCAAGGCCATAAAGCAAGCCACCGGCAACGGGGCCGAGAATGGATGCCATCTGCCAGGAAGAGGAATTCCAGGCGATCGCGTTCGGCAAATCCTCGACAGGCACGAGATTGGGCGCCAGCGACTGAACCGCCGGCCCCATGAAGGCCCGCTCAATGCCAAAGACGACGAGAATGGCGAAGACCGGCCAGGGGGAAAAACGGTGCGCCAGCGTAAGACCCAGAAGAGCCACGGCACACAGCGCGGCGATCAGCAGGCATATGGCCATGATGCGCCGGCGATTGTGCCGATCGGCAACCGTTCCGGTGACGAGGATCAGAAGCAGCGATGGCAGGAACTGGAAAAGACCGATCAGGCCGAGATAAAAGGCATTACCGGTCACCTCATACATCTGCCAGCCAACGGAGACGCTGACGATCTGGATGGCGAAGGCCGAGAAAAACCGGGCGCTGAAGAAACGGCGATAGGAACTATGCCGGAATGCGCCGAAGCGGTTTTCGGCAGAAGGCAGGGACATCGGCTGGGTGCTCGCGAGACAATATGAGATGTTTGCAATAGAGCGATATGACAAGAATCGCCAGCCATATTGGCGCAACACTTGCCGGTTCGCGCGTCAATGTCTAAATGTCTTGCAACCAAGATACGGAGATATTGATGCTTGCCCTGTTTCAGACCATCGATCTGGCCTTGAACCTCTACACCTGGGTGCTGATCGCCAGCGCCATTTTTTCCTGGCTTTATGCCTTCAACGTCATCAATTCCCGCAACCAGTTCGTGAATGCCATCGGCAGCTTTCTGTTCAATGTCACGGAACCGGTTCTGCGCCCCATCCGCCGCATTCTGCCCAATCTCGGCGGTATCGATATTTCGCCGATCATCGTGCTCTTGATCATCTTCTTCATCCGCTCCTTCATGTGGAATACGCTTTACCCGATGGTCGCGTGAGCGGTTGCTGGCAGAAGCACAGCGGTCATATCCGCCTGTCCGTTCGCCTCACCCCGAATGGCGGGCGGGACGCCATTGACGGCGTGGAACAGGATGCGGACGGGAATAGCCATCTGAAAGCCCGTGTCAGCGCCGTGCCGGAAGGCGGCAAGGCAAACAAGGCCCTTATTGTTTTGCTGGCGAAAAAACTTGGGCTACCCAAATCCTCCATCGGCTTCGTTTCAGGCGAAACAGCGCGCAAAAAAATCCTCCGGATCGATACCGACCCGGAGGATTTCGAAGAGCTGTTTAAAAAGCTCGAAAACTAGATCAGCCCTGCGCCTTGTAGCGCTCGATGGCTTCGACGATCAGCTTCTTGGCAACGTCGACATCCTGCCAGCCGCCCATCTTCACCCACTTGCCGGGTTCCAGATCCTTGTAGTGCTCGAAGAAATGCTCGATCTGCTTCAGCGTGATTTCCGGCAGGTCGGTGTAATTATTGACCTTGTCGTAGCGGCGCGTCAGCTTCGGAACCGGCACGGCGAGAATCTTCTCGTCCTTGCCGCCATCATCTTCCATGATCATCACGCCGATGGGGCGGACATTGATCACACAGCCGGGAACCAGCGGGCGGGTGTTGCAGATGAGAACGTCGATCGGATCACCATCGTCCGACAGGGTATGCGGCACGAAACCATAGTTACCCGGATAGGTCATCGGCGTGTAGAGGAAGCGATCGACGATCAGCGCACCGGCATCCTTGTCCATCTCGTACTTGATCGGATGGCCACCGACCGGCACTTCAACGATAACATTTACGTCTTCCGGCGGATTCTTGCCTACGGAAATTGCATCGATACGCATTCGCTTCCCTCATTCGACGGGTTGGATTTGGTTTTCGATACTGGGAAAGTCGCCGCATTGCAACATGGCTTTGGGCGGATAAGGCAGAATGCAGGATTTGAGGCTATCGCAATTGCGCATGGCCGCCACGAAAAGAAAACGGCGTGAAATCCACCGGACGCTCTCGTCAGTTCCAGACAAAACCGACCTTGCGCAGCGAAGTGCCGTCGAAATCCTCCATGCCCTCGGCAATATCGCGGCCGCCATGCGAGCGGAAAAACCGATTGGCGACATCGCTGTCCTCGAGGCACCAGACAACAATGCCGTTGCAGCCAAGCGAGGTCAGCAGCCTGCGCGCTTCCGTAAACAGCAGCGAGCCAAGACCGATACCCTGATATTCCGGGCGAAGATAAAGTTCGTAGATCTCGCCGTCATGCGGCAGCCCACGCGCCCGGCTGAGGCCAAGCGTCGCGTATCCGGCGACCACACCGGCCACCTCCACCACCAGCATGGTTGCGGAACCCTTGGTCGCCTTCTTCCACCAAATCTCGCCACGACGCTCCAGCATCTGCGTCAACGGCCTGTGCGGTATAAGCCCCGCATAGGCCTGTTGCCACGACAGGCGGTGCGCCTCGGAAATGGCGCGCGCATCATGCGGCTCGGCACGGCGAACATCGATGGATAACGTTTTCATAACGCGATTCTGGCCCCGGCCACGGAAACTTGCCAGTCATAAAGGTTAACGCCGGCGAGCTTACCCACAGCCTATTCATGTGGACGACCGATAAAAATTAACGCATCCTTAACCTTCGGCACAAGCGCCTTTCGACTCATGCACACATAAAAACGAATGCATAAAAAAACCCGGCGCGAAGCCGGGTTTTTCGAAAGCAGGGATCGAACCGATCAGCTGGCGGCAAGCTTTGCCTTTTCGAAGCGCTTGCGGTCGTTCGGGTCGAGGTAGAGCTTGCGAAGACGGATCGACTTCGGCGTGACTTCAACGAGCTCGTCATCCTGGATCCAGGACAGCGCGCGCTCCAGCGTGAACTTGATCGGCGGCGTGAGCTTCACGGCCTCATCCTTGCCGGCGGCGCGGATGTTGGTCAGCTTCTTGCCCTTCAGCACGTTCACGTCGAGGTCGTTGTCACGGCTGTGAATGCCGATGATCATGCCCGCATAAACCTTTTCGCCGGCGTCGATGATCATCGGGCCGCGATCTTCAAGGTTGAACAGGGCATAGGCAACGGCTTCGCCCGACTCGTTCGACAGCAGAACGCCGTTGACGCGGCCGCCGATCTCACCCTTGTAAGGCTGGTAGTCGTGGAACAGACGGTTCATCACGGCCGTGCCGCGCGTGTCGGTCAGAAGTTCCGACTGGTAACCGATCAGGCCGCGGGTCGGCGCGAAGAAGACCAGACGGACGCGGTTGCCACCCGAAGGACGAAGCTCGACCATCTCGGCCTTGCGCTCAGACATCTTCTGAACGACGACGCCGGAATGTTCCTCATCCACGTCGATCACGACTTCTTCGACCGGCTCCATCAGCTGGCCGTTTTCATCCTTGTGCATGACAACGCGCGGACGCGACACGGCAAGTTCGAAGCCTTCGCGGCGCATGTTTTCGATCAGAACCGCCAGCTGCAATTCGCCGCGGCCAGACACGAAGAACGAATCCTTGTCGGCGGATTCCTCGATCTTCAGCGCAACGTTGCCTTCGGCTTCCTTGAACAGACGGTCGCGAATGACGCGGCTCGTGACCTTGTCGCCTTCGGTGCCGGCAAGCGGCGAATCGTTGACGATGAAGGACATGGTGACGGTCGGCGGATCGATCGGCTGCGCCTGCATGGGTTCCATGACGGCGGGATCACAGAAAGTATCGGCGACGGTGCCCTTGGAGAGACCGGCGATGGCGACGATATCGCCCGCATGGGCTTCCTCGATGGAGGTGCGCTCAATGCCGCGGAAAGCGAGGATCTTCGAGATACGACCGTTTTCGATCAGCTTGCCGTCCTGGCCGAGAACCTTGACCGCCTGGTTCGGCTTGATCGAACCGGAAGCGATACGGCCGGTGATGATGCGGCCGAGGAAGTTGTTGGCTTCAAGGATCGTGCCGATCATGCGGAACGGGCCTTCTTCGACCTTGGGCTCGGGCACGTGCTTGACGACGAGATCGAGAAGCGGCGCAAGACCCTCATCGGTCGGGCCTTCCGGATTGACGTTCATCCAGCCGGAGCGGCCGGAACCGTAAAGGATCGGGAAGTCGAGCTGCTCGTCGGTGGCGTCGAGAGCCGCGAAGAGGTCGAACACCTCGTTGACGACTTCCTCGTGGCGGGCATCCGGACGGTCGATCTTGTTGATGGCAACGATCGGGCGAAGACCAACCTTCAGCGCCTTGCCGACCACGAACTTGGTCTGCGGCATCGGGCCTTCGGCAGCGTCGACGAGAACAATGGCGCCATCCACCATCGACAGGATACGCTCGACCTCACCGCCGAAGTCGGCGTGGCCGGGGGTGTCGACGATGTTGATGCGGGTATCTTTCCACTCGATCGAGGTCGCCTTGGCGAGAATGGTGATGCCGCGCTCTTTTTCGATGTCGTTGGAATCCATCACGCGTTCCATCACGCGCTGGTTTTCACGGAACGAACCGGATTGCTTCAGAAGCTCGTCAACAAGCGTCGTTTTTCCATGGTCAACGTGCGCGATGATCGCGATGTTGCGAAGTGCCATTGTTTAAAATCTCTGAGGTTGGGCGCTATATTGATGAGAAACGCCAATTTAGTTTGGCGCGCTCATAACCTTTTTTTTGCAAATGCGAAAGGGGGGCTCATGTCATAAGCCCCCTGCGCCCAGCTTCTAGCTCAGAATTATGACAGTCTCTTATAGGAGACCGCGCTTCGAAAGCATGGCATCCGGGCTCGGCATCTTGCCACGAAAGGCGAGATAAGCCTCCTCGGGATCGATCGAGCCGCCGACGGAATAGATATTGTCCTTCAGCCGGCGCGCCATCTCGCCGTCAAAGGCATCGCCGGTTTCCTCGAAAGCCGAAAAGGCGTCGGCGTCCAGCACTTCCGACCACATGTAGGAATAATAGCCGGCGGAGTAGCCGTCGCCCGAGAAAACATGCTGGAAATGCGGTGTCGCATGGCGCATGACGATGGACTTCGGCATCTGGAGCGCGGCCAGAACCTCCCCTTGCACGGCCATCGGATCGGCAACGCTGTCGCGCGTGTGGAACGCCATGTCGACGATCGCCGAGGAGGTGAACTCCACCGTGCTGAAACCGGCATTAAAGGTCTGCGCGGCCAGAACCTTGTCCAGCAGCACCTTCGGCATTGGCGCGCCCGTGTCATAATGCAGGGCGTATTTTTCGAGAATTTCCGGCACCGTCAGCCAATGTTCGTAAAGCTGCGACGGCAATTCGACGAAATCACGCGAGACACCCGTTCCGGAAACGGAAGGGTAAGTGACATCAGACAGCATGCCATGCAACGCGTGGCCGAATTCGTGAAACAGCGTGCGCGCATCGTCAAGCGAAAGCAGCGCCGGTTTGCCCTCGGCCGGTTTGGCGAAATTGCAGACATTGTAGATGATCGGAATTTCACCGACGGTGCCGTTCTTCAAGGGCAGCTTGTGCTGCGACTGGAACGAACTCATCCATGCACCGGATCGTTTGGAGGGGCGGGCGAAATAATCGCCGAGGAACATGGCCTTCAGACCGCCCTTTTCGTCGCGGATTTCGAAAACCCGCACGTCGGGGTGATAGGCGGCAACGCCCTTGACCTCGACCGCTCGAACCCCAAACAGCCGCCCGGCCACATCGAAGCAGGCCTCGATGATCTTTTCCAGCTGCAGATAGGGCTTCAATTCCGCCTCCGAGAAGCTGAATTTCCGTGCCCTCAGCTTTTCGGCATAGTGGCGCCAGTCCCACGGCAGCACCTCGTGATTTCTGCCCTCCTCGGCAATGATGGCAGCAAGTTCAGCCTCTTCCTCGCCCGCGCGGCGCACGGCCTTTTCCCAGACCTGACCGAGAAGGCCGTTCACGGCATCGGGCGTCTTTGCCATCGTGTCATCAAGCTTGTAGGCGGCGAAATTGGCGTATCCGAGAAGTTTTGCCTTCTCCTCGCGCAGTTCGAGCGTGCGCTGGACGATCTCGCGATTGTCGGTCTCGCCGCCATTCTCACCGCGCGCCACCCAGGCCTTGAATGCCTGTTCGCGCAGATCGCGACGTTCGGAGAAGGTCAGGAAGGGCTCGATGATGGAGCGCGAAAGCGTGACGGCGAATTTGCCGTCCTCACCATGCTCACGGGCGGCACCCGCCATTGCATCGCGCAGAAAACCGGGAATGCCGGCCAGCTCCTCCTCCGTGGAAAGCAGAAGCTTCCAGTTCTTCTCGTCCGCCAGCACATTCTGCCCGAATTTGGCGCCGAGACCGGCAAGCTCTTCATTGATCGCCGCAAGCCGCTCCTGCCGGTCTTTCGGCAATTTTGCGCCAGAGCGTACGAAACCCTTCCAGTGCCGTTCGAGAACACGCTTTTCCTCGCCCGTCAGCCCGAGCGCCTCGCGCTTTTCCCACAATGAATCGATGCGCTTGAACAGTGCTTCGTTCATGCCGATCTTGGAATAATGCCGCGACATTTTCGGCGCGATCTCCCGCTCAAGCGTCTGGATCACCCCATTGGTATTGGCCCCCGCCCTGTTCCAGAACAGCGCCGAAATACGCGAGAGATCATCGCCGGCGATTTCGAGTGCGGTCACCGTGTTTTCGAAACTCGGGGCCTGCGTATTTCCGGCAATCGCATCGATTTCCTGTTCATGGGACAGAAGTGCGGCCTCGAAAGCCGGCGCGAAATCCTCATCCTTGACCGCATCGAATCTCGGCAGACCATTGAGGCCGTTCCAGTGAACGAGTGCGGGATAAAGCGCGGTCTTGGATGGCATTTCATCTTCCTTGTACAATTCCGGTTTAAGCCCATATGGGCACGCCTCCACCACCAATTCAATACGCCGTAATTTGGTGTGGAATATGCGATCACCATCACGGCAAAGTATTGACCGAAGCGATGGTGTCGTGATCTGGTTTCTTGAAACAATATCCCATGATGGAGATATGTATTATGGAGATTTATTCTTTAAGGTCCTCTAATAATTTCCTTTTCAGGGACAATTCCCGAAATGCCAGATCCGTGGGCAGCGCCGATTTCGGCAAGGCTCCCAAATCCGACGCAGGTCCGGGCTTCGAGGAAACTGTAAAACGTATCGACTTCACCCGCGTCAGCCCGCACGAATTGCGGGAAATTGCCCGGGAATATTATGATATGGGGAAAATCAGCCAGGATACGTGGCTTGAGCTTTCGTCCGAACTGCCGACGCAGACGCTGAATGCCAATGGCGAGGTGATCGATATAACCGAAGTGACCGACGATACGGATTTCAACTTCGTCGCCTATTTTTCCGACCGGGCCGAGATTGCCCGCTCCATCGGCACCGCAGATGAAGTGGAAAAAATGCAGGATGTCCTGTCTTTTTTTGCTTTGGTGTAATGATCATCGACTATGCTGGCGGCCATCCCGCAACCGAACTGACGAATACTTTACTCGATTTTCGACAATATGATTTGTGCACCATTGATTATCGCCCGGAATTTAGTAAGGCTGACTTACGAAAAGGCGAAGCATGGGCACGAAGCGCGAAAAAGATTCACTGGCATTTCTGCTGAACAGCGGCGCACGTCTGCTGAACAGTGCATTTGAACGCCGTATTTCCGAAGCTGGACTGGGCCTGACCCCCGGTGAAGCGCGTGCATTACTGACGGTTGCGGTCGTTGATGGCAGCAAACAGTCGGATATTGCCGCCCGCCTCGGCATCGAGCCGATGACGATCTGCGCCTATCTCGACAAGCTGCAATCTCTCGATCTCATCGAGCGCCAGCAGGACCCGCAGGACAGGCGTTCCAAACGTATCGTGCTGACGAAATCCTCCACCGAGATGCTGGAAGCCGTCCGCCAGGAAATCGATGAACTTGTCCGTCAGGCCACACAGGGCCTGAACGAGGAAGAAGTCGTGCTCTTTCGCAGCTTCCTGCAGACCCTTCGCAACAATCTGCAGCCGGAACAGCCGGGCCAGAACAGCTGACTGCAATGTCGCCAGAACCGATCATGTCCACAAAGCGCACGGCAATACTCGGCGCGTTGCTGACGGCTCTGGCGCCCATTTCCATGGCGATCTACACGCCGGCCATGCCGGAACTGACGCGGGTTTTCAGCACCACGGAAGCTGCCGTCAAACTCAGCCTCTCGCTTTATTTTGCCGGTTTCGCCATGGCGCAGCTGCTCGCCGGACCGGCCTCCGATGCCTTCGGCCGGAAAAAGGCGAGCCTCGTCTTCCTGTCCGTCTTTCTCGGTGGCGGGCTGCTTGCCGTTTTCGCCCCAACGATCGAAGTGCTGCTCTTCGCCCGGCTGGTGCAGGGCATCGGCGCCTCCGTCGGCATGACGGTGGCGCGCGCCGTGGTGCGTGACCAGTTCACCGGCGCTGAAGCATCCAGCATCATGAACCTCATCGGCATCATGCTGGCCGTCGGCCCCGCCATGGGACCGACGATCGGCGGGCTTTCGCTTGCGGCCTTTGGCTGGAAGTCTGTGTTCTTTCTGATGGCCGGCCTGGGAGCCATCGCCATCGTCTCCGTGTTGGTTTTTCTGCGCGAAACGACGATCCCGGACAAAAGCCTGATACGCCCCCGCCGGCTTCTCACCGCCTATGGCACCTTGCTGACCGAGCCACGATTTCTGCTCGCCGCACTGGTACTCGGCGGCTCCATCGGCGCGCTTTATGCGCAGGCGACCATGCTGACCTTCATCCTCATCGGCGAAGTGGGCATGACACCCACCGCCTTCGGCATCGGCATGCTGATGCAGACCGGCGCTTACTTCTTCGGCTCCATTGCCCTGCGTTATATCGCACCGAGGCTGGGTGACCGCCGCTCGGTCATGCTCGGCCTCTGTTTTTCAGGGTCAGGCGGTCTCCTCATCCTGCTGTCGGTATTCCTGATACCACCGTCCTTCTTCTCGATCATGGCGCCCGTGGCGGTCGCGACGGTCGGCATCGCTTTGCTGACACCCTCGATGGTGACGGCCGCCCTTGCCCCCTTTCCGCATATTGCCGGTTCTGCATCGGCGATGATGGGTTTCATCCAGATGGGATCGGGCTTTGCGGGCGGTGCTGCGGCTTCGCTCATCGGTTCGCCGCTGACCGGCTTCGGCATCATCATCCCGGTGATGGAATTCACAGCCATTGCCAGCTATATCGGCTTCCGCATCGTTTCCAGAAGAGAGACATAAAAAACCCGCCGGCGTCGCCGCCAGCGGGTTCCTGTTTTTATCTAAGCTGAATTACTTGCTGAGATTACGCTTGGCCAGCGTGCGAAGACGCAGCGCATTGAGCTTGATGAAGCCCGCCGCATCCTTCTGATCGTAGGCGCCGTGGTCGTCTTCGAAGGTTACCAGCGCGTCGGAATAGAGCGATTTTTCGCTCTCGCGGCCGGTAACCATGACATTGCCCTTGTAGAGCTTCAGCGTCACTTCGCCTTCCACATGTTCCTGGCTCTTGTCGATCAGGGCCTGCAGCATTTCGCGCTCCGGCGAGAACCAGAAGCCGTAATAGATGAGTTCAGCGTAACGCGGCATCAGATCGTCTTTCAGATGCGCGGCACCCCGGTCGAGCGTGATGGATTCGATGGCGCGATGTGCGGCAAGCAGGATGGTGCCGCCGGGTGTTTCATAAACGCCGCGCGACTTCATGCCGACGAAACGGTTCTCGACCAGATCAAGACGGCCGATGCCGTTTTCACGGCCGTAATTGTTCAGCGTCGCCAGAAGCGTGGCGGGCGACATTTCGACGCCGTTGATGGAGCAGGCATCGCCCTTGCGGAAACCGACCTTGATGACGGTCGCCTTGTCCGGAGCCGCTTCCGGGGAAATGGTGCGCATATGCACATATTCCGGCGCTTCCTGTGCCGGATCTTCCAGAACCTTGCCCTCGGAAGACGAGTGCAGCAGGTTGGCGTCGACGGAGAAAGGCGCCTCGCCCTTCTTGTCCTTGGCGACCGGGATCTGGTGCTGTTCGGCGAAGTTCAGGAGGTCGGTACGGCTCTTGAACGTCCAGTCGCGCCAGGGCGCGATAATCTTGATATCAGGGTTCAGCGCATAGGCCGAAAGCTCGAAACGGACCTGGTCGTTGCCCTTGCCCGTGGCGCCATGGGCAATGGCGTCGGCGCCGGTCTTCCTGGCGATTTCGATCAGATGCTTGGAAATCAGCGGGCGGGCAATCGAGGTGCCGAGCAGGTAGACGCCTTCATAAACGGCGTTGGCGCGGAACATCGGGAACACGAAATCACGCACGAATTCTTCGCGGACGTCCTCGATGAAGATTTCCTTGATGCCCAGCATCTCGGCCTTCTTGCGCGCCGGCTCAAGCTCTTCGCCCTGGCCGAGATCGGCAGTGAAGGTCACGACTTCAGCGCCGAGTTCCGTCTGAAGCCATTTCAGGATGATCGAGGTGTCGAGACCGCCGGAATAGGCGAGAACGACTTTCTTAACGTCTTTCGGAAGTGCCATAATGATGTCCATCTGCATGATGACGGCATCCGCGTACCGCCATTTCCTTGGGATTTCGGCACTTTTACAGTGCAACCCGAAATGTGTGAAGCGCTTTTCCGTGAGATAAGCGACAAAACAATTGATGGGGACGTCTGGCGACGGGTGATGACCGGCCGTGCTGATGGGAACGAGGCGATTGTCACATGCATTTAGAAAATTCGCGCTTTATCATGAAGCGGCGCGATCGACTTGAAGACCGTGAATGAAGCCAGTGAGGTTCAGGCAACGTTGCAAACCGCTGGAAACAGCAGAAACGACGCGAAGGAGAAACCTATGACGACCATCCACCCCGCATTCAAGGAAGATAATGTCGCTGTCATAACAGGTGCGGCATCCGGCATCGGACTTGCCGCCGCCCGCAAATTTGCGAGTTTCGGCATGAGTGTCGTGCTCGTCGATCTCGACGGTGAAAAGCTCGCCGCAGCGCATGCGGATATTCTGACCGTCGCCAGGGACGGCGAAGCGCAGATCGTCGCCATCCCGACCGACGTATCGAAACTCGATGAACTGGAGGCGCTGGAACGCGCCGTGATCCAGCGTTTCGGACGTGTCCACGTCCTCATGAACAATGCCGGCATCCAGCCGGGTAGCGCCATTTTCGGACCACAGGCCAATTGGGAAAAAATCATCGGCGTCAACCTGATGGGCGTGGTGAACGGCAGCCGCGTCTTCGGCCAGGGCATGATCGCCCATGGCGAGCCGGCGCTCATCATCAATACCGGCTCGAAACAGGGCATCACCACGCCTCCCGGTGATCCGGCCTATAATGTCTCGAAGTCCGGCGTCAAAACCTTCACGGAAGCGCTTCAGCACGAGTTGCGCAACAGCCCGAACGGCTCGGTTTCCGCCCACCTTCTGATCCCCGGTTTCGTCTTCACGGGTTTGACCGCCCATGACAGGACGGAAAAACCGGAGGGCGCATGGACCGGTGAACAGACCGTCGACTTCATGATCGAGAGCATCGGCCGGGGCGATTTTTATATTCTCTGCCCCGACGGCGAGGTAGACCGCCCGACGGATGAAAAGCGCATTCTCTGGGCGGCCCAGGACATCGTCCAGAACCGCCCGCCGCTGTCGCGCTGGCATGCGGAATATTCCGCCGCTTTCACCAGCTTCCTGAAAAACTGAAGTTCCGACCGCCGCGCTCTATAGGGTGCGGCGGCTCCCCGCCCCCATCCGGCGACGTAAGCGCAAAACCATTGGCAGAAACACGAAATCGCGTTAAGCAACGGCAATCTTGAGCTTTCATGGGTGCCGCGATGGATTTTGTTCCAAGCCTGCCAACACTTGTCGCCTTTACCATCGCCATTCTGCTGCTGGCGGTGACCCCGGGGCCTGACATGACGCTCTGGATCAGCCGTTCGTTGCGCGAGGGCCGGGCGGCGGGTTTCATGACGCTGGTCGGAACCAATATCGGCATCACCGTGCATACGATGCTGGTCGCCTTCGGCGTCGCCGCCCTCATCGTCGCCTCGCCGACAGCCTTCATGATCCTGAAAACCGGCGGGGCCGCCTATCTGGTCTGGCTCGCCATTCAGGCCGTGCGCAAGGGTTCGGATTTCGTGATGGTGAAGACGGCAGGCGAAAAGCCGCAATCATCACTCAGATCAGCTCTGCTGAACGGTATCTGGGTCAATCTGCTGAACCCAAAGGTCATCATCTTCTTCATGACTTTCCTGCCGCAATTCGTCAGCGCTTCCGATCCGCATGTGACCGGCAAGCTGATCTTCCTCGGCATCTGGTCCATCATCGTGGCGCTGCCGATCGGCATCGGTATCGTCGTCGCCGCCGATGTCCTGTCCGCCTGGCTTCAGCGCAACCGGAAAGTTCTGCGCGGTCTGGATTACACGATTGCCGGCGTCTTTTCGCTCTTCGCCATCAAGATTTTCTTCACGCAAACGCGCTGAAGGCAAATAAAAAGGCGCCGGAAGGCGCCTTTTGAAATGGTCAGCCGATCAGCAACTCATCGTCATCAAGCGTCTGGCCGCGTATCTTGCGGAACATCTCGATCAGGTCTTCGACCTCAAGGTCCTTGCGGCTATCGCCGGACACATCGAGAACGATTTCGCCGGCATGCAGCATGATTGTGCGGGTGCCGTAATCCAGCGCCTGACGCATGGAATGGGTGACCATCAGCGTCGTCAGCTTGCGCTCCGACACCACCTTGCGGGTCAGCTCCATCACGAATTCCGCCATGCCGGGATCGAGTGCAGCCGTATGTTCATCCAGCAGCAGCACGTCCGAACCCGATAGCGTCGCCATGACCAGCGAAACCGCCTGCCTCTGCCCGCCGGACAGAAGATCCATACGATCCTTCAGGCGATTTTCCAGCCCGAGATTGAGCGAAGCGATCCGCTCCCTGAAGAAATCCCGACGGCCGCGCCCGAGCGCCGGCAGAAGACCACGACGCTCGCCACGGGACGCCGCAAGCGCCAGATTTTCCTCGATGGTGAGCGCGCCGCAGCTGCCCGCCAGCGGATCCTGAAACACGCGTGCCACCCGACCGGCCCGGCTGGCGGTCGGTTTGCGGGTAACGTCGGCGCCACCAATCATCACCTTACCCGCAGTCGGCAGAACATCGCCGGCCAAGACACCGAGAAGCGTGGATTTGCCCGCGCCATTGGAACCGATGACGGTGACGAAGGAACCATCTTCGATGGTGAGATCGATCTTGGCCAGAGCCTGCTTTTGCAGCGGCGTGCCACGCCCGAAGACGACCTGAATATCGGAAAGGGAAATCACGATGTTGCTCCCCCACGGCGCAGTCGGGGCAGGATCAATGCGATGGCCACCAATACCGCCGTTACGAAATTGAGATCGGATGCCTTGAGGCCCAGCACATCGCTCGACAGGGCAAGCTGGATGGCGAGACGATAGGCGATGGAGCCGAAAACACAGCCGATGAGCGCAATCAGAATGCCGCGTGCACCGAACAGCGTTTCGCCGATGATGACCGCCGCAAGCCCGACGACGATGGTGCCGACACCGGAGGTCACATCGGCAAAGCCATTGGTCTGCGCGAACAATGCGCCACCGAGGGCGACCAGCGCATTCGAAAGCGCCATGCCGAGATAGATCTGGTTGCCGGTCTTCACGCCCTGCGCCCGCGCCATCCGCGCATTGGCACCTGTCGCCCGCATGGCAAGACCCGCATCGCTTTCAAGAAAACGCCAGACGAGAATGACCGCGACCAGCACCAGCGCGCCGACGAAAAGCGGCCGCACCAGATATTCGGACAGGCCGAGGCCGTAAAACGGCGATATCATCGTATCCTGATTGAGCAGCGCCACATTCGGCTTTCCCATCACCCTGAGATTGACGGAAAACAGCGCGATCATCGTCAGGATCGAGGCAAGCAGGTTGAGGATTTTAAAACGCACGTTGAGCGTTGCGGTGACCATGCCCGCAGCGGCACCGGCAACCATCGCAACCGCCGTCGCGACCCAGGCGTTCAGACCGGCGATGATCAGCACGGCGGCCACAGCGGCGCCAAGCGGAAACGAACCGTCCACGGTCAGGTCAGGAAAATCAAGCACACGAAAAGCGAGATAGACGCCGATCGCCACGAAAGCGAAGACCAGTCCCAGCTCCACGGCACCCCAGAAGGCGATTTGGCTCACGGTAATGTCCTTGTTATTGCCGCCATCAGGCGGATACGGGCACCGTCTCGTGCCACGTAAAGCGGGCGGCGGAATTGCCGCCGCCCGCGATTCAGTCGGGTTTCAAGTTAGTCGATGACCTTGGTGGCGCGCTTCGTCACGCTTTCTGGGAAGGTGACGCCAACTTTTTCGGCAACCTTCTTGTTGATGACGAGATCGGTGCCGACAGCCACGGTTGCCGGAATGTCGCCCGGCTTTTCACCCTTGAGGATGCGGACAACAACCGCGCCGGTCTGTTTGCCAACGTCGAAATAGTTGAAGCCGAGGGCCGCAACCGCACCGCGCGCGACGGAATCCGTATCAGCGGCGTAAAGCGGGATCTTGGCTTCGCTCGCAACACCGGCTGCCGCCTCGAAAGCGGAAACGATGGTGTTGTCGGTCGGAACGTAGATCACGTCGGCCTTGCCGACCAGAGCACGGGTTGCGCCCTGAACTTCAGCCGATTTGGTGGCGACGGATTCGACGACCTTCAGACCAGCCTTGTCGGCTTCGGCCTTCAGCAGGGCGAGCGTCGAGGCGGAATTGGCTTCAGCCGAATTGTAAATGAAACCGATGGATTTGGCGTTCGGCGAGATTTCCTTGATGAGCGCCAGATGCTCGCCAACCGGCAGCATGTCGGAAAGACCGGTCACATTGCCGCCGGGCTTTTCCATGCTCTTGACGAGCTGTGCGCCGACCGGATCGGAGACGGCCGTGAAGACCACCGGAATGTCACGCGTGGCCGCAACGACGGCCTGGGCCGACGGCGTGGAAATCGGCACGATGACGTTGGGCGCGTCGCCGACGAACTGGCGGGCGATCTGCGCTGCGGTGCCGGGATTGCCCTGCGCGGACTCGTAAAGGAACTTGAGGTTCTCGCCTTCCTTGTAACCGGCCTCAGTAAGGGCCGCCTTGACGCCATCACGGGCAGCGTCAAGTGCCGGATGTTCGACGATGGCGGTGACGGCAACGGTGACGTTTTCAGCCTTGGCCGGCAGAACGATGGCGCTCGCAGCAGCGAGAGCCAGAATGAATGCGCGCATGGATATCCTCCTGTTGGTTCCCTGTTTTCGTCTTTCTAGGAACAAGACAGACCGAAATCAATCGGAGAACCGCCGGAAAACCAGCTTTATGGCGCAAATGCGGCTGATTCAGTCATCCGCACCGTGATTGGCGATCATCATCGCCTCGAAAGCCAGCCTTTCGGTCTTGCGCATGCGCTCGGATTCAGACTTGAGCTGACCGCAGGCGGCGAGAATATCGCGGCCGCGCGGCGTGCGGATCGGCGAGGCATAACCCGCCTGATTGATGAAATCGGCGAACTTCTCGATCTGCGCCCATTCGGAGCACTGGTAGTTCGTGCCCGGCCACGGATTGAACGGAATGAGGTTGATCTTGGCCGGAACGCCCTTCAGCAGCTGCACCAGCATCTTGGCATCTTCCAGGCTATCGTTCACATCCTTCAGCATCACATATTCGAAGGTGATGCGACGGGCATTGGAAAGACCCGGATAGTTGCGGCAGGCCTCGATCAGTTCCTTCAGCGGATATTTCTTGTTGATCGGCACCAGCATGTCGCGCAGCTCATCACGCACCGCATGCAGCGAAATCGCCAGCATCACGCCGATCTCGTCACCGGTGCGAAAGATTTCCGGCACGACGCCCGAGGTGGAGAGCGTCACCCGACGCTTGGAGAGCGACAGGCCGTCGCCATCGGTGGCGATCAGAAGCGCGGTCTTCACATGCTCGAAATTATAGAGCGGCTCACCCATGCCCATCATCACGATGTTGGACACCTTGCGGCCTTCGCTCGGCACATAGGCGCCGACCGGCGTCGAACCATCGGGAAAATCGCCGAGGCGGTCACGAGCGAGCAGAAGCTGCGAGAGGATTTCCTCAGCCGTCAGGTTGCGCACCAGACGCTGGGTGCCGGTGTGACAGAAGGAACAGGTCAGCGAGCAGCCGACCTGGCTCGATATGCACAAAGTGCCGCGCCCTTCTTCGGGAATATAGACCGTCTCGATCTCCACGGGGCGGCCGGCACCGCGCGGCGGAAAGCGCATCAGCCATTTGCGGGTGCCGTCATTGGAGATCTGCTCCTCGACGATTTCCGGGCGGGCGATGGTGAAGGCCGCCTTCAGCTTCTCGCGAAGCTCCTTGGCGACATTGGTCATGTTGTCGAAATCCGAGACGCCCCGCACATATAGCCAGTTCCACAATTGGCTGACGCGCATCTTCACCTGCTTCTGCGGCACACCGACTTCCGCCAGTGCCTCACCCATCTCCTCGCGGGTCATGCCGATCAGCGACGGCTTGCCGGACATGAGATCGCTATTGGCGATCAGCGGGGTTTTGACTGCCAGGCCGGCAGGAGCTTGCATTACGGACATCACGCTATCCCATCATCCAATGCAGCGCACGACCGGCCTGTCGGAAAGGCGGAAAATCGTCTGCATGTCGAGAAAATCAAAGGCGGAGCACTCTTCGCGCGTCCGCCTGTCAATGTTGCCGCGCCTTTAGCATCAAACCGGCAAAAACGCAAATGGCCGGTCAAGGACCGGCCATTCGTAAACACGGGAAAGCGTCGGGATTATTTGCAGCTCTCGATCTGCTTGAGGGCTGCCGAGATACCCGACAGGGAATAGGAGTAGGAGGTTGCGGTGCCACGGCCGGAAGTCGCCTTTACGGTCATCGACTTGCCGCCTTTCATGGCAGCGACGAGAGCGGGCTCTTCAGCAGCATTTTCGACCCAGGCAGCCTTGTCCTTGGTGAACATGACGAAGTTCTTGTTGTCGATCGTCACATTGACCTTGGAACCCTGCTTCAGCGGATAACCCACCATGGCCTGCGGCTCGTAGGAAATGTTCTGGCCCGGACGCTGCGACACGATGAAGAAGATGTCGCCGTGATCGACGCTTGCCGGTTCCTTGGCGGTCGGAATGGAAAGAACGTAGCAGACGGTGCTGTTGCCCGATTTGTACGAATAGGCACCCCAAGCATTGAACTGCTGGATGCGCGTGGGCGACTGTGCAGATGCTACGCCGACGCTGGTCAGCAAAATGGCCGCTGCGGTTGCTACACTTCTTACAAACATAGAATTTCCTGCCGGGTTATTGTCTTCCATTGGCCCGAAGCAGCGGCGGGCTCCATTTTCTGGATCGGCCACGTTCAGGTGCGGATCGTCTTTTCTCATTGTGGTCGGGAAGCGGTTACCAAACCGTCAACAACACGCATAAAATGCCTAAAACATCTTTCGGTGTTACAGATTGGCGACTCCCGACGCACTGGGGAGAAGGGCGTGGCACGTCCTTCACTCGCGTGTATGACACATAAATTCAGGCAAGAATTTGTCACCCGCCGGGCTATGCCGGACGGACACATCACAGAGACGTTACCCTGCTTCCTGCTGCCGCTTCAGCATGGCGTCAGCCGCTTCGTAGTGTTCCATCTTGATATGCGCCCTGATCATGGCAAGCGCCGCGGTGATGACGGCGATGTCGTCGGTAAAACCGATGACGGCGAGCACATCCGGCACGGCATCCATGGGCATGATGAAATAGGCGAGCGCCGCAAGGATGATGCCCTTGGCGCGCAGCGGCGTGTCGCGGTCGATCGCGCAATAATAGGCAGCCGCCGCATCGCGCGCGAAAGGCACCTTCGACATGACGCGCTTCAGCTTGGGCCAGAATTTCGCCCGCACCACATCTTCGCGCTCCTGCTGCCTGTCGGTTTCGCCAGGCAGAAGAATTTCACCGATTTTCACATCATCCATGATCGACGGTCCTCCGGTCATGGCTATTATATGGGACTGAACGCCCGTCGTTCAATTCCCCCGGCCTGCAGCCGCCTTCTGCATGGCTTCGGCCAGAAGAAAATCCCGCTCCGTCACACCCTGTGAATCATGGGTGGTGAGGCAGACCTTCACCCTTGAATAGACGTTGGACCATTCGGGGTGATGATTGAGCTTCTCCGCCGCAAGAGCCGATTCGGCCATGAAACCGAAGGCTTCGGCAAAACTCGAAAACTTGAAGGATCTGACGATCGCCGCTCCATCCTCGCGCAGGGACCAGCCTTCGAGCTTGACGAGAGCCTGCCGGATGGCCTCCGGTTCGAGTCTGGGATATTTCATGAACTTCCCTCCGCTTGATAACCATTAACGCCTCAACGACCGGATCGACGCATAATCCATGAAACATATCACCGTTCTTTTCGTCTGCATGGGCAATATCTGCCGCTCGCCGCTTGCCGAAGGTATCTTGGCACACCTTGCCGATGCTGAAGGCATGTCCCGCCAAATCACCGTCGATTCCGCCGGCACCGGCGGCTGGCACGCGGGCGATGCGCCCGATCCGCGATCCATCGCCGTGGCACGGCGGCACGGTGTCGATATTTCCCGCCAGCGGGCGAGACAGGTCGCCTCGGCGGACTTCGAAAGCTTCGACCTCATCCTCGCCATGGACGAAAACAATCTGGCGAGCCTGCTTCAATCGAGCCCGCAGGGGCACCGGCACAAAATCCATCTTCTCATGGAATATGCCGCCGGCCGCCGCGAGAATGTCCCCGATCCCTATTACGGGGCCGAGGACGAGTTCCTTGACGTCTACAACATGCTCTTGGCGGGATGCAGATCGCTGCTCGAAAAGATGGAGCTGGACCGCGCCTCGTGAAGCGGGAATGCCTCTTCAACGATATAAGGGCCGCCGCCCACCGATTCCTTGGACGACATCAGCACGAAACGGCCGACCGTGAAGGGCGAGGTGCGGAAGTTGCCGCGTCCGGAAAGATACTGCACCACATCGTCCACGCGGGAGGAGCGCAGCCGTGCAAGCGTGACATGCGGCATGAACTTGCGCGGATCGGGCGGCAGACCGATCCTCTGGCAGATTCTTTCGATTTCCGCCTGAAGCGCATGCATTTCCGGTGAGGGAGAAACCCCGGCCCAGATGGAATGCGGTTTCTTGGAACCGAAGGAACCCATGCCGGTGAGGTTGAGCTGGAACTCCGGCCTTTCGATCCGATCCAGCCTGTCCACGACCTCATCGGCGGTCCGCCCGTCGATGTCACCGATAAAACGCAGGGTTATGTGATAATTCTCCACATCGATCCACCGGGCTCCCGGCAGACCACCGCGCAACAATGAGAGGCTCATAGCCGCATTGCGCGGAATTTCGAGGGCGGTAAACAGTCTCGGCATGGCGAGCTCCCCGAATCTCTTGGCAGAACAAGCATAGCGAATCACGCAATGCAGACGGGCGCAAGTGCTTATTTTTTTTGCGCACCGATTGTCTTGATGAAGCTTTCAACAGCCGGCAAAGATTTCTCCACCATCATTGCCACGCCCTTCGTATTGGGGTGCATCTTGTCATCCAGCTTCAGCGCGTCATCCGTCACCACCCCGTCCAGAAAGAAGGGATAAAGCGGCAGGTTGTATTTTTCCGCAAGCTTTGGGAAGATCGGATTGAAGCGCCTGGCATAGTCGTCGCCCATATTCGGCGGCGCCATAATGCCGACCAGCAGAACCGCTATATTGCGTTTCTGAAAACCGGAAATGATGGCGTCAAGGTTCTTTTCCGTCTGTTCCGGCGCAATACCACGCAAGGCATCATTGGCACCGAGCTCCAGAATGACCCCATCCGTACCATCAGGCACGGACCATTCCGCCCTTGCCAGACCGCCGGAAGACGTATCGCCGGACACGCCGGCATTGGCGACTGCGACATTGACGCCCTTCGCCTTTAATGCAGCTTCAAGCTGTGCCGTATAGCTGTCGGTGGGGGGCAGCTGATACCCGGCCATGAGGCTGTCGCCAAGGCCGACCAGTTGCAATGTCCGCTCCTGAGCCGTGGCCACCGAGGCGGAAAAGGCAGCGGCGAAAATGACGATGAAGTGAAACAGGGCAGCTTTAAATCTCATCACGGCTTTCCTAACTTGGTTCCCATTGTCTGAAATACCGACCGCATCGACACCGCCAGACCGTTTTCATCACCCTATATAGGAACGAGAATTGTGACGAAAAGCATCATAGAGCTGAAGAAGGCCGACCTCACCCTTGGCAACGCCGCCGCCTCCGTCCACGTTCTCAAATCCATCGATCTGTCCATCAGTGAAGGTGAAGCGGTTGGCATCGTCGGCCCTTCCGGCTCGGGAAAATCGACGCTGCTGATGGTGCTTGCCGGTCTTGAGCGGCTGGACAGCGGTGAGATCGTCATTGCGGATACGGAACTTCACAGGCTCGGCGAGGATGCGCTGGCAGATTTCCGCGGCAGGAATATCGGCATCGTCTTCCAGTCCTTCCACCTCATCGCCAATATGACGGCTCTGGAAAACGTGGCCGTTCCGCTGGAGCTGGCCAACGTCGCAAACCCCTTCGAAATCGCCAGGCGCGAACTCATCGCCGTCGGCCTCGGCGAACGCCTCAACCACTATCCCGGCCAGCTTTCCGGCGGCGAGCAGCAGCGTGTCGCCATTGCCCGCGCACTTGCACCTTCGCCGGCCGTGCTGATCGCCGACGAACCAACGGGCAATCTCGATACCGATACCGGCAGGCAGATCGCCGATCTTCTGTTTGCAAAACAGGCCGAACGCGGCATGACCATGGTGCTCGTCACCCATGATCCGTCACTTGCCGCCCGGTGCTCACGGCAGATCAAGGTGCGATCCGGCGAGATTGAGGGCGACAGCGCCCGCCCCCAGATGGCGCGGGCGGTATCGGCATGATCGGCTCCATTTTCCCGTCTTTCGCCAATGTAAGAAACGCCATGAGGCTTGCGCGCCGCGAAATTCGTGGCGGCCTGCGTGGCTTTTACATTTTCCTCGCCTGCATTGCGCTCGGAACCGGCGCCATAGCCGCCGTCAATTCCGTGTCGCGCGCAGTCACCAGCGCCATAGCCACCGAAGGCCAGTCGATCCTCGCCGGAGACGTCCGTTTCGAACTGCGCAACAGGGAGGCGACGCAGGAGGAACGGGCCTATCTTGACGGCCTTGGTACCACCGCGGTTTCCACCGGGCTGCGTTCCATGGCGCGCCTTGCCGATGGGTCCGAACAGACCCTGACGGAAGTGAAGGCCATCGACGGCGCCTACCCGCTCTATGGCACCTTCGTGGCTGATCCGAACCGGCCGCTGAATGAGCTTCTGGCCGGAAACGGCGACACCTATGGCGCCATTGCCGCACCGCTCTTGCTGGAACGCCTCGGCATTAAGGTCGGCGATGAAATCCTGCTCGGCAATGCAAAGCTGAAACTGACCGGCACCGTGGTCGACGAGCCGGATGCGCTGTCTGACGGTTTCGGTTTTGCTCCAAGGCTGATGGTCAGCCGCGATGCCCTTTTCGCCTCCGGTCTCGTTCAGACGGGAAGTCTCGTCGAACACGCCTACAAGATCAAACTGAACGATCCTTCGGCGCGGGCAACCATGACCGATGCGGCCAACAAGGCCTTTCCGGATGCCGGCTGGTCCGTTCGCACCAGTGATCGGGCAGCGCCATCGCTCACCGAAAACGTCAACCGCTTCTCGCAGTTCCTGACACTGGTGGGCCTCACCGCCCTCATCGTCGGCGGGGTTGGCGTCGCCAATGCCGTTCGCGCGTTTCTGGATTCCAAGCGCACCACCATCGCCTCGCTGAAATGCCTCGGCGCGCCTGCCTCCGTGGTCACCATGACCTATCTCTTCCAGATTGCCTTCATTGCCGCCGTTGGCATCGTCGTCGGCCTTCTGGTCGGCGCCATCGCGCCGCTGATTGCCATGCGGTTTCTGGAAGGCGTGCTGCCCGTGCCGGAAGAGCTTGCCTTTTATCCCGGCGCTCTCGGCCTCGCCGCCCTGTTCGGCCTCCTGACGACGCTTGCTTTCGCCATCGTACCGCTCGGTCAGGCACGCGAGGTGCCCGCGACGGCGCTTTTCCGCGAACAGGGTTTCGAGGAAGGCAGCTGGCCATCCTGGCCTTATCTGGCCGCAACCGGCCTGCTGCTGGCGGCGCTGGCCGCGCTTGCCATCTTCTCGGCGGAAGACCGCTTCATCGCCTCGGTCTTTCTTGCTGCCATCGCATTTGCCTTCGTGGTGCTGCGACTGGTAGCCTCCGGCGTCAAGGCCATTGCCAAACGCAGCCCGCGCGTTCACTCCGCCGCCCTTCGTCTGGCAATCGGCAATATCCATCGCCCCGGCGCGCTCACACCTTCGGTCGTCCTCTCCCTTGGCCTTGGCCTGACCCTGCTCGTGACGCTGACGCTGATCGACGGCAATCTGCGCCGCGAGCTGACGGACAGCCTGCCGGAGCGCGCGCCGAACTTCTTCTTCGTCGATATCCAAGGCAGCGAACTTCAGGGCTTCCGCGATCTTCTCAAACGGGAAGCGCCTGATGGCACGCTGACCGAGGTGCCAATGCTGCGCGGCCGCATCCTCGCGCTCAACGACGAGGATGTGACAAAGATGGAGGTGCCGCCTGCCGGACGCTGGGTGCTGCGCGGCGACCGGGGCATCACCTATTCACAGGATATTCCCGAAAACGCGACACTGACGGAAGGAAGCTGGTGGGGCCCGGACTATAGTGGCGAGCCATTGGTCTCCTTCGCGGCGGAAGAAGCGCAGGAACTCGGCCTCAAGATCGGTGACAGCGTCACCGTCAACGTCCTCGGCCGCAGCATCACGGCGAAGATCGCCAATCTGCGCAATGTCGAGTGGGAATCCCTCTCGATCAATTTCGTCATGGTGTTTTCGCCAAATACCTTCCGCGGCGCACCCCACGCCTGGCTTGCGACACTTGCCGACCCTTCCGCTTCCGCAAGCGACGAAGGCCGCATATTGCGTTCCGTCACCAATACCTATCCGACGATCACCAGCGTGCGTGTGAAAGATGCGCTCGATGTCGTCAACCGGCTGGTCGGCCAGCTCGCCACCGCCATTCGCGCCGCTGCGGCCGTCGCGCTCATCGCCTCCGTTCTGGTTCTCGCCGGCGCCCTTGCCGCCGGAAACCGCGCCCGCACCCATGACGCGGTCATCCTGAAAACGCTGGGCGGCACGCGAAACCTGCTCATCCGCGCCTTTTCCTACGAATATATGATGCTCGGTCTCGCCACCGCCGTTTTCGCGCTGTTCGCCGGCGGCGTCTCCGCATGGTTCGTGATTGCCCGCATCATGAAACTGCCCTCCAGCTTCCTGCCGGATGTGGCGATCGGCACGCTTGTCGTCGCCCTCGTCATGACGGTCGGCATCGGCCTCATCGGCACCTGGCGGATTCTCGGGCAGAAGGCGGCGCCGGTTCTCAGGCAGGCGGGGGAATGATCATCGGTTGTGCGCCGCTTAACTTTAGCGATTAATTCTTTGTAATGATCGCCAAAACGTGAGCGCTTTTCGCGCATATGGTGTCTTTTCGACGGGAAAAGGCCTTGTATCGGACACGTTCTGCCATCATATTCCTGAGCAGGCTTGCTGAAGCTCCGCAGCGGCGCCCGGGAGGTATCCCGACACCGTAGCAATTACGGAGCTCAAAAGAGGAAACAATGGCTGACTTCAATAACTACCAGAACCGCATGGCGCAGACCCGTGCACAGACTGGTGCGATGATCGATGAGGGTCTTCGCGCCTATATGCTCAAGGTTTACAACCTGATGGCGCTGGCTCTGGTCATCACCGGCGTTGCAGCGTTCGGTACCTATACGCTCGCCGCTTCGAACCCGGCCTTCGCCCAGCTGCTTTACGCTTCGCCGCTGCGCTGGGTTGTCATGCTGGCACCGCTCGCACTGGTTTTCTTCCTTAGCTTCCGTATTCAGAACATGAGCGTTTCTGCCGCCCAGACGACCTTCTGGGTCTATGCGGCGCTGATGGGCGTGTCGCTGTCGGCGATCTTTCTGGTCTTTACCGGCCAGAGCATCGTTCAGACGTTCTTCGTGACCGCGGCCTCGTTCGGTGCGCTCTCGCTTTACGGTTACACCACGAAGAAGAACCTTTCCGGCCTCGGTTCGTTCCTCATCATGGGTCTGTTCGGCCTGATCATCGCCTCCATCGTCAACATCTTCCTTGCATCGTCCGCGCTGCAGTTCGCGATTTCCGCGATCGGTGTGCTGATCTTCGCAGGCCTGACCGCCTACGACACCCAGAAGATCAAGGAAATGTATTTCGATGGTGACGACGTTGCCGTGGCCGGTCGCAAGGCCATCATGGGCGCGCTGACCCTCTATCTCGACTTTATCAACCTCTTCACCTTCCTTCTGCAGTTCCTCGGTAACCGCGACGACTAAGGCTGAGAGGCTTTCAAGACAAGACATGCGAAAGGCGGCCCTTCGGCCGCCTTTTTATTTGGGAACGGTCATAGCTGACGATGGCTCACCCGCCCGTCCTATCCGGCAGGCGGCCATCGGTTCTGAAGCCTATTCGATGAGTTTCAGGACCTTGTCAAAAACCTTGAGAACCTGCGGCAGCTCATGGCCGCGTTTGAGAATACGGCCATCCGTATTCACCACACAATAAGCCCCCTGTTTCGCCGCCAGCCTGGGGTTCTTCTCAATCCTGTACAGCGGCATTTCACCCGAACGTTTGAAGACCGAAAACACCGCCTTGTCCTTCAAATGGTCAATGGCGTAGTCGCGCCATTCCCCCTCTCCCACCATCCGACCATAGATGCGCAGGATCGCATCCAGCTCGCGGCGGTGAAAGGTGACCGGCAAAGGGTCCTTGTTCTTTTTATATTCGCGGAGATCGATAACGGTGGAATTGTCGCGTGAAGCGGTTTGCACCTGCTGCACATCCGGTTGATCGGTCATCCAATACCTCCGATTCCACCCAAATCACCCAACCAATGTGAGCCTGAGACGGCGAAATTGCAAGCCTTGCGAGGTCTTTGGGCAACGCGCAGGACGATGGGGGAAGACTCTGAAAAATCTTGGTCGGCTATAAAACCGGAAAGCCCGTGACAGGGAAAGGATCGTCGCAATTTCGCGGAAAAGCACTGCCCGCAACAAAAGCAGGGGTAAAAAATGGTAACCATTTAGGCAGCCACTTTCGCAGGGCTTGCCGTATTTCGGTCAAACCATGGCCTGAATTGGGTGGAATAGTCCTATTGTCAATTGATGCCTAGGCACCAAGATGACCCGGTCCGGTGCATTGACCCTTTACCCCCAGCCCCCAATGCCCGGACCGGATCTTCAATCGCCAGGTTGGCGATTATGGCTTTTCATTTCCCAGCAAAATACTTGCGCCGACGATTGCCGCCGGATCACCACTGGCATTGGCCGTCTGCAAAAGCACGGCGCAGCCGCCCTTTTTCACCTTTGCCACGACGCTCGCGGGAAGCTTCACCGTCATCGGCGAACCATCCCACATGCCGACAGTCTGTACGTCGTAGACGCTGTGCCAGTAGGACATTTTTTTCCCCTGGTTCTCGCCCTTCTGCACATCCACCGTCTGTTCACGCGTGAAATAGGCAACGACGACATCGGCCTTGCCGCTGCCGGCACCGATATCAATCTCGACCTCGTCGCCGGCAAATTTTGACGAGACCGGCACGTTCAACCCCTGGCCTTCGCGCTTGAAGGCATCGAGCCTGTCATAGATGCCGCGAACATCCGCACCCTTGACATGGTCGCGGCCGTTGAGAATGGCCTGCGGCGTATAGACCCCATTGCGGCCCAGCGCCCGCATGTAACCATATTGCCGGTCGGTATTTTCCTTCGAGGCCAGCGAATCGGTCCAGCCAAGATAGTTCCAGTAGTCGACATGGTAGGAAAGGCCGACGACATCGCCCTTCTGGATCATCTTGCGCAGCGCCTCGTCCGCCGGCGGGCAGGATGCGCATCCCTGCGATGTGAACAATTCGACAACGCCCTTCACAGCCTCCTGCGCCTGCGCGGAGGTGACGAGAAACGTGCCGAGAAGACATATCGACAGGGGAAATTTCAGCGGCATTACGAAAACCTTTGTCCGGAAGATATCCAGACGAATTGATGCGATCAATCCTGCCGGGATGCAAACCGGAAAATAACGTCTATTGCCCTTCAATAGAAAGTCACGAAGGGGTGAGCGGCAATCACAAAACTATAGTTTCTGAAACGGGGAAAGACGCCGGAATTTCTCCCGGCGTCTTATTGATCCAGAGTTTTATCAAGCGGCCAGATCGCGAAGAACAGTCTGCAGAATGCCGCCATTGTTCATGTAGATCACTTCGTCCAGCGTATCGATGCGGCACAGAAGCGGAACTTCCTTCACCGAACCATCGCTGTAGGTGATCTTGGCGATCTTCTTTTCACGCGGCTTGATTTCGCCTTCGAGACCGTCGATCTCGACGACTTCGTCACCCTTGAGATCGAGGCTCGCCCAGGTCGTGCCCTCCTCGAAGACGAAGGGAACGACGCCCATGCCGACGAGATTCGAACGGTGGATACGCTCGAAAGACTGCGCAATCACGGCCTTGACGCCGAGCAGGTTCGTGCCCTTCGCCGCCCAGTCGCGGGACGAGCCGTTACCATATTCGACACCGGCGAAGATGACGAGCGGAACGCCCTCCGCCTTGTATTTCATGGCGGCGTCATAGATCGACATCTCTTCCTTGGACGGATAGTGGATGGTGTAGCCACCTTCCTTGCCGTTCGGGCCAAGCATGTGGTTGCGGATGCGGATATTGGCGAAGGTGCCGCGCATCATCACTTCATGGTTGCCACGACGCGTGCCGTACTGGTTGAAGTCGGCCACGGCAACGCCATGTTCCGTCAGATAGGCGCCCGCAGGCGAAGCCGCCTTGATCGAACCGGCCGGAGAAATATGGTCGGTGGTGATCTTGTCGCCGAAGAGACCAAGAACGCGCGCGCCCTTGATGTTCTTCAGGCCCGAACCGGTCTTGCCCATGCCGACGAAGTAGGGCGGGTTCTGGACGTAGGTCGACTGGTCGTCCCAGGCATAGGTCTGACCCGGAGGAACCTGAACAGCCTGCCAGTTCGCGTCACCCTTGAACACATCCGCATATTTCGTTTCATAGAGTTCGCGGGTGACGTATTTCAGGATGAATTCCTGGATTTCCTTCGAGGTCGGCCAGATATCCTTGAGATAGACCGGGTTGCCGTTCTGGTCGTCGCCGATCGGCTCCTTCGTCAGGTCCTTCTGGACCGTGCCGGCAAGGGCATAGGCCACGACGAGCGGCGGCGATGCCAGATAGTTCGCCTGAACATCAGGCGAGATACGGCCTTCGAAGTTGCGGTTGCCCGAGAGAACACCCGATGTGATCAGGCCCTTGTCGTTGATCGTCTTGGAAATCGCAGGCGGCAGCGGACCGGAGTTACCGATGCAGGTCGTGCAGCCGAAGCCGACGAGGTTGAAGCCGATGGCGTCGAGATCCTTCTGCAAGCCGGACTTGTCGAGATATTCGGCAACGACCTGCGATCCCGGCGCGAGCGACGTCTTCACCCATGGCTTGGACTTCAGCCCCTTGGCAACCGCGTTGCGGGCAAGAAGGCCGGCCGCGATGAGAACCGAGGGGTTGGAAGTGTTGGTGCAGGAGGTGATGGCGGCAATCGCCACGTCGCCATGACCGAGATCGAACTCTTCGCCTTCCACCGCATAGCGGTTCGAAAGCTGGCCTAACTTCTTATAGTCGTTTTCAAGAGCCGTCGCGAAATTCGGCGCGATGGTTTCGAGCGGCAGGCGGCCTTCCGGACGCTTCGGGCCGGCCATCGACGGTACGACATCGCCGAGGTCGAGTTCCAGCGTGTCGGTGAAGACGAGGTCGGAACCGTCGCCGGTACGCCACATGTCCTGCGCCTTCGAATAGGCTTCGACGAGCGCGATGCGGTCCTTGGCACGGCCGGACATGGTCAGGTAGTTGATGGTTTCGCCGTCAACCGGGAAGAAGCCGCAGGTCGCGCCATATTCCGGACCCATATTGCCGATGGTCGCGCGGTCGGCCAGAGACATCGAATCGAGGCCGGGGCCGAAGAATTCGACGAATTTGGAAACGACGCCCTTTTTGCGCAGCATCTGCACCACGGTCAGCACGAGGTCGGTCGCGGTCACACCTTCCTTCACCTTGCCGGTCAGCTTGAAGCCGATGACCTCGGGCAGGAGCATGGAGACCGGCTGGCCCAGCATGGCCGCTTCAGCCTCGATACCGCCGACGCCCCAGCCGAGAACGCCGAGACCATTGATCATGGTCGTGTGGCTGTCCGTGCCGACGCAGGTATCCGGATAGGCAATCGTTTCGCCATCCTCTTCCTTCGTCCAGACGGTCTGGCCGAGATATTCGAGGTTGACCTGGTGACAGATGCCGGTGCCGGGCGGAACGACGCGGAAATTCTTGAACGCCTGCTGGCCCCACTTGAGGAAGCGGTAACGCTCGCCATTGCGCTCATATTCAAGCTCGACGTTGCGGGCAAAGGCGCTCGGCGTGCCGAATTCATCGACGATGACCGAGTGGTCGATGACGAGATCGACGGGAACGAGCGGATTGATCTTTTCCGGATCGCCACCGAGAGCCTTGATGCCATCACGCATGGCGGCAAGGTCAACCACGGCGGGAACGCCGGTAAAGTCCTGCATGAGAACGCGGGCGGGGCGGTAGGCGATTTCGGTTTCGGTCAGGCCCTTGTTGTTCAGCCATTCGGAAACGGCCAGAATGTGCTCCTTGGTGACGGACTGGCCGTCCTCGAAACGCAGCAGGTTTTCCAGGAGAACCTTCATGGAATAGGGCAGCTTGGAAACGCCCTTGAGGCCATTGGCTTCCGCCTTGGGAAGGCTGAAATAGACATAATCCTTACCATCCACGGTAAGGACGGAACGACATTTGAAACTGTCGAGTGATTTGGGCATGGATAAAAACCCCGCTTACTCTGATAGCCAACACGTGCGTGCGGACACCTATGCACTCATGCACATCAGGATGCGGGTGCGACCATTTCCGCTGTCCGCACGTGAAAATTGCTCCTCGCAATCGTCAAGTCCGGCGCAAGATGATGTTCACGCCGGCCGCTGGCGTGGTTGACACCCATATAGATAATTTCGGAGAAACGTGCCAGACCATCAGGGACCCAAATCGATATTTTTTGTAATCGAGACGATGAAAATCTTAAACGGAACCGCAGCATGGATTTGACGGCGGAAAATCTCGGCGTTCGGCGCGGTGAAGATTTCATATTCATGAATATTTCCTTCAAGTTAAGTGACGGCGAGGCGCTGGTGCTGACCGGTCGAAACGGTTCGGGCAAATCGACTCTTCTGCGCACGGTGGCCGGCCTGCTGCGGCCCGAACAGGGACGGATAAAGATAGCCGGCGAAGAGATAGAGGAGGGCATGCGACCCTCGGAAGCCTGTCATTATCTCGGCCACCGCAATGCGATGAAAACGGAGCTGACCGTTGCTGAAAATCTCGAATTCTGGAAGGACTTCCTCGGTGATTTCTCCGGCGGCGCGGGCGTGGCAATTGATGAGGCGGCGGAGATCGTCGGTCTCTCCGGCATTGCCCACCTGCCTTTCGGTTATCTCTCCGCCGGCCAGCAACGGCGTTTTGCCATGGCGAAACTTCTGATCGCCTGGCGGCCGGTATGGATTCTCGACGAACCGACGGCTGCTCTCGACAGGGCGGCGGACGCCATGTTTACCGATCTCGTCAAGAGCCACCTTGGGAAAGGTGGCATCGTTCTGGCTGCGACCCATCAGCCTTTGGGGCTGGAGAATGCACGGGAATTGCGGATGACGGGCTTTGCGGGTGTGGAGGCTTGGGCATGAACGGTTTGCGCGTGCGGCTTACCCCCAGACGCGGAGCAACCCCAATGACCGCCCTCCTCCTGCGCGATATCAAACTCTCCATCCGTGCCGGCGGCGGTGCCTTGATCGGCGTGCTGTTCTTCATGACCGTTGTTGCCGTCATCCCCTTCGGTGTCGGCCCGGATCTCAACCTGCTCGCCCGCATCGGCCCCGCCATCGTCTGGATCGGCGCGCTTCTGTCCGCCCTTCTCGGCCTTGACCGGCTGTTTCAGGCCGAGCGGGATGACGGTTCGCTGGATCTCATTCTCATGCAGGAAACCCCGCTGGTGCTGACGGTGTTCGTCAAATGCCTGGCGCATTGGGTGGCGACCGGCCTGCCGCTGGTTTTGGCCTCGCCACTGCTCGGGCTGTTCATGAATATGGACGAGGTGGCAATCGGCGCCGTGATGCTTACCCTTCTCGTCGGCTCGCCGGCCATCACCTTCATCGGTGCGGTGGGTGCGGCGGTGGCCGTCGCGTTGCCGCGTGGCGGCCTTCTGGTCTCCATCCTCGTGCTGCCGCTTGCCATTCCCGTCCTGATCTTCGGCGTCAGCGCCTCCTATGCGGCGGTGCAGGACCCGGCGCCCTTTATGCCGCCTTTCCTCATTCTCTGCGCGATCACGTTATTTTCAGCCGTGACCGGCCCTTTCTTTGCCGCTTTGGCACTGCGCAATGTTATGGATTGATGAAACCACGCCAGACGATCGCCTGTTGACAGGGATCAATTGCGGGGCGGCCATTCTCGGGTTACACAAACGGCATGAACGAGCAGACCTTCACCATCACCAAATTCAGTGATCTCGCCAATCCCACGCGGTTTCTGGCGCTGGCGGCACGCATTCTGCCCTGGCTCGCTGCGCTCACGGCGCTGGTGCTGGCCGCTGGTCTTTATCTCTCCTTCACCACCGAAGGCGATTACCAGCAGGGTTATACCGTGCGCATCATGTATGTGCATGTCCCCTCCGCCTGGCTGGCAATGATGTGCTATTCGGTCATGGCGGTCTCGGCCATCGGAACCCTCGTCTGGCGTCATCCGCTGGCGGATGTCAGCCACAAGGCCGCTGCCCCGATCGGCGCCGCCTTTACGCTGATTGCGCTCATCACCGGCTCGCTCTGGGGCAAACCCATGTGGGGAACCTGGTGGGTGTGGGATGCACGGCTGACCTCCGTCTTTGTGCTTTTCCTGATGTATCTGGGGCTCATCGCGCTCAATCGCGCCATGGACGATCCCTCCAGAGCCGCCCGTGTCAGCGCCGTGCTGATCCTCGTCGGTTTCGTGAACATTCCCATCATCAAGTTTTCGGTCGAATGGTGGAACACGCTGCACCAGCCGGCAAGTGTCATCCGCATGGGCGGCTCCGCCATCGATGCGGAATTTCTCTGGCCGCTTCTGACCATGGCCATCGGCTTCACGCTGCTGTTCTTCACCTTGCATATCGCCGCCATGCGCAATGAAATCTGGCGCCGGCGCGTGGCCGCGCAACGGCGGCTTGCCGCGCGCATGGCCAACCGGGAGGGCTGAGGTGATGACACACGCCTTTTATATCGGCATGTCCTATGCGGCGACCGGGCTTGTCGTTCTCTGTCTCATCGCCTGGGTCGTCGTGGACGGTCAGGCGCGCAAACGGGAACTGAAGCAGCTGGAGGCATCCGGCGTGCGCCGCAGGGCAAGAGCCGGTTCAGCAGGTGACGGGCAATGACGCAGGCCAGCCAGAATCAGGATTCCAAAACCAAGACGACTGGCCGCGCCCGTTATGCGCTGGCCCTGCTGCCGCTTCTGCTTTTTGGCGGCTTTGCCCTTGTCGCCGGCAAGATGCTTTATGATCAGGATGTGAACGGGCTGGACATCAGCGCCATCCCGTCAGCGCTTATCGGCACCAAGGCACCGTCGCTGTCGCTGCCGCCGCTGGAAGGCTCGAACCTGCCGGCGCTCACCGATGCCGCCATCAAGGGCAAGCTGACGCTGGTGAACGTCTTCGCCTCCTGGTGCATTCCCTGCCGGCAGGAACACCCGCTGCTTCAGGAACTGGCCAAGGACAGCCGTATCACCGTCGTCGGCATCAACTACAAGGACAAGCAGGACAATGCGCTTCGCTTCCTCGGCGAGCTCGGCAATCCCTTTGCCGCGATAGGCGTCGATCCGAACGGCAAGGCGGCAATCGACTGGGGCGTCTATGGCATTCCCGAAAGTTATCTGGTCGGTGCCGATGGCACGATCCTTTACAAAAAGGTCGGTCCTTTCGATGCCCGCAGTGTCGAGCGTGACCTGCTGCCGGCCATCACCGCCGCAGCCGGGAAGTAAGGTCAAACCGCAAGGGCGTCACGCCTTGGTAATGACCCTGAGCGAAGGACCTTCGGCAGGCAGACGTATACCTTCCAGCACCACCTGATCGCGCCCGCCTCGCTTTGCGGCATAGAGACTGTCATCAGCCCGTTTGATGGCATCGTGGATGGAATGATCGCCCCTTGCAACAGCCGAGACACCGAAGCTCGCCGTGATCTGGCTGCTGACACCCCGATTGCGCCAATCGAGCGATGAAAGGTCGAGACGCATGCGGCTGGCAAGCTGGCCGGCTTCCGCAGCCGTCTGGCCGGGCACGAACACCACGAATTCCTCACCGCCGAAACGTGCCACCAGCGCATCTTCCGGCGCGTTTCTCCTGAGGAGGTCGGAAAGGCCGATGAGCACGATATCTCCGGCGGCATGGCCATACACATCATTGATGTGTTTGAAATGGTCTATGTCACAGGCAATGATCGCACCTTCGGGTGTATCGTTGCGGAAATCGGGAACGCGCCGGTCGAAGCCGCGGCGGTTCAGCACATCCGTCAGCGGATCATGTTCCGCCGCGTGCATGTGACGGTCAACGGTAACGGAAATCTGGCTCGCAAGCACAGACAGCGCGAGCAGGAAGCCGAATATGCTCGCCGCAAGCTGCATATAGAAGGCGTAATCCGACTCGAAGAATTCACTCAACTCGATCATCGAGCCAGTCGGCGTCATCACGAGCAGCATGACGATACGCACCAGTGTCTCCAGCACAACGAGCGATGCAATCAACACCATCAGCCTGTCGGCGAGTGCGACGGGCCGCTTGCGCACGAGCCAGACCGGAAAAGCAAGCAGCAGCGCGCAGACAAGATCACCGATGACGAGTTCGCGCTTCAGATCCGGCGTGACGAAGACATGGAATGCGACCAGCACCACCGCGACAACCACGGCCGATAGCCGAACCGTGGTATAAAGCGGCCGCTGGAAATGGGTGAGCAGCGCATGGCCGTAGAGGAAGAAGGCGGAGAAGAACAGCAGGTTCGAAAGGATCGCCTGGATCTCGAAGGGCAGGCCGCCAAGCACGAGCGGCGTTGCAAAACCGAAAGCCGCCGAAAGATATCCGATACCCCAGTAGCGCGCCGAAGCGTGACCGATCCTCTGCAGGAACAGGAACACCACACCAAAGGTCAGCATGATGAAGGGGAGAAGATAGGCGAAGTTATCTTGCAATGGGTTCTGCCGGAGGGAGAGACAAGCCTTTGAAGCCGGACGTTACCGCAATGCCATTAAGAAAACCTGCATATATTGCGCGGTTTTCGCGCCTTTCGGGCCGGAATCCCCACGAACCCGTTCACATTTGCGGGAGCGCGTTCTGCCATTCCTTGATCGCTTCCACGGGCCAGACCAGCATCACCACGTTCAGCGTCAGATTATCGCGGATCAGCCAGCCGGTGAAGATTTCAAAGAAGATGGCGATCAAGACCGTCAGCCACACCGGCACGCGGGCGGCGAAGAGGAAACCCAGCACCATGAAAACCGTATCCATCGCCGAGTTCAGGATGCTGTCGCCGGTATAACCCAGCGCCATGGTCGCGGTGCGGTAACGATCGATGATAAGGGGCGAGTTTTCAAGGATTTCCCATGCCGCCTCCACCAGAACCGCGAGAGAAAGGCGCATGGAAAGCGGCTTGTTGCGGAACAGCAGCCAGGCGAACCAGTAGAACAGGAAACCGTGAATGATATGCGAAGGCGTATACCAGTCGGCCAGATGCTGGGAATTGCCCGGCGTGTTCACGCCCGGCTCGAACAGCTTCACATAACCGCATTCACAGATCGGAATACGGCCCATGGCATAAAGGATGGCAATCTGCAGGAGAAGCAGCCCGGCGGCCAGGCCGAACCATTTGAGCGAACGGGAAGCCGACATCTCCGCAACTGTCATTTTTCGTCCTTGTTGAGCGGTTCGAGCGAATGGCGCATGACAAGCGGCATCTGCGCCATGGTGAAGATGATGGTGATCGGCATCGTGCCCCACACCTTGAAGGCAACCCAGGTGTCGGTGGTGAACATGCGCCACACCACCTCGTTCAGCACCGCAAGAAAGAGAAAAAACACGCCCCAGCGCAGCGTCAGCTTGCGCCAGCCCTCATCCGTCAGCTTGAAGGCCGAATTGAAGACATAACCGAGCAGCGACTGCCCGAAGAACAGGCCGCCCAGCAGAATGACACCAAACAGCGTGTTGACGATGGTCGGCTTCATCTTGATGAAGGTGTCGTTCTGCAGCCACAGCGTCAGCGCGCCGAACACGAAAACCACGATGCCTGATATCAGCGGCATGATCGGCAGTTTGCGCGTCAGCACCCATGAAACGGACAGTGCAACAGCCGTCGCGATCATGAACAGGCCGGTGGCAATGAAGATCGGTCCGCCGAACTCCGTCAGCACGGGGAAGGTGGAGGCCAGCCATTCGCCGCGGGAATTGGCGAAGAAGAACACCATGAGCGGACCAAGCTCGAGCACGAACTTCAGGAGCGGGCTGATTTCCGCCACCATCTTTTCGCTTTCCTTGGAATTGCTTTCGATATCCATACTCAAACTCCCGCAATGGCCTTGGCGAAATCTTCCGCCTCGAAGGGCTCCAGATCATCCACACCTTCACCCACACCGATGAAATAGACCGGCAGCTTGTGTTTGGCAGCGATGGCGACGAGGATACCGCCCCGCGCCGTGCCATCCAATTTTGTCATAATCAGGCCCGAAACCCCCGCGACATTGCGGAATATTTCCACCTGGTTCATGGCGTTCTGCCCCGTCGTCGCATCCAGCGTCTGCAACACGGTGTGCGGCGCATCTGGATCGAGCTTGCCGAGCACGCGCACGATCTTTTCCAGCTCCGCCATCAGTTCCGTCTTGTTCTGCAGACGGCCGGCCGTATCGATGATGAGAACGTCGCTTTTCTGCGCCCGCGCCTGCTCATAGGCGTCATAAGCCAGACCCGAGGCATCCGCACCGAGCTTGGTGCCGATGAATTGCGAACCGGTGCGATCGGCCCAGATCTTGAGCTGCTCGATCGCCGCGGCGCGGAACGTATCGCCCGCCGCCAGCATCACCTTGAGGCCCGAGCCCGAGAGCTTGGCAGCAAGCTTGCCGATGGTCGTCGTCTTGCCGGTACCGTTCACGCCGACGACGAGAATGACATGCGGCTTGTGCGAAAGATCAAGCTCCAGCGGCTTGGCCACAGGCTTCAGGACCTTGGTGATCTCGCCCGCCATGATGCGCGCCACATCCTCGCCGCTCACATCCTTGCCATAACGTTCCGAAGACAGGGCGCCGGTGATGCGCATGGCGGTCTCGACGCCGAGGTCGGACTGGATGAGAAGATCTTCCAGCTCATCAAGCGTGTCCTCGTCCAGCTTGCGCTTGGTGAAAAGCGCCGAAATCTGCGTGGTCAGCTGCGACGACGTGCGGGCGAGCCCGGCCCGCAGGCGCTGAAACCAGCTGAGCTTCGGTTGCGGTGCTTCGGCGACAGGCTCTTCACGCTCGCTTGCTGATGAAAAGCCCTTCGGCAAAGCCTGCGGCACGACAGGGAGCTCGGCTGCATCTGCCGACTCCGCTTCATCGAGCAGCGCATCCATCGCATCAGCATCGAGCACGGCTTCCGGCAAAGGCTCGGCCTGCTCTTCGGCAGCGGCTTCCGCCTGCAGCAGCGACAGCGGCACCACACCCATGTCGCCGGAAAGCTCGGCACCGGGCAGAAGCGGTGCGTCCTCTTCGTCGTCTTCTTCGGAAAGGACCGCATCCAACGTCTCATCCGGCGCCGGTCCGCCCGCTGTCTCCATCTCCAGTTCGGAAACGGGGTCCTCATCGACAGGGTTATGCGCTTCGGCCTCGCTCAGTGCCGCTTCGAAGGAGGCGTTTTCATTGCCACGCTCGGGCGCGGCGTCCTCTTGCGGCCGCTCGTCCGTTTCCGCCTTGTCCTTGCCGAACGAAAAGACTTTTTTGATGAAGCCGAGGGCCATGGTCGTTCCCGTGTCTTTTCTCTTGTGCCGCCTCAGGCCGCGTCCGCCGCCAGAAGCTTCATGTTCAGATGTTTGCCGTTGTGGCCGGTAATCGCAACCTGCGCAAGAGTGCGCGGGAGAAGATCAGGCGCCTCCACCAGCGTGAAATTGTTCGTATGGGCAAAACCGTTGTTTTCCACGAGGATCGTCTGCACCGAACCGACCATACCTTGCAGATGCGTGAGCCTCAGAGCCTCGCCGCGAGCACGGAGCCTTGCCGCCCGCTCCTTCACCAGTACCCGGTCGAGCTGCGGCATGCGGGCCGCAGGCGTGCCGGCACGCGGGCTGTAGGGAAAGACATGCAGGCTGGAAATGCCGCATTCTTCCGCAAGTGTGGCGGCATTTTCGAACATCTCTTCCGTCTCGGTCGGGAAACCAGCGATCATATCCGCCCCGAAGGCGATATCCGGCCGAAGCGACCGCACGTCGCGACAGAAACGAATGGCATCGGCCCGTGAATGGCGGCGTTTCATGCGTTTCAGGATCATGTCGTCACCATGCTGGAGAGAGAGATGCAGATGCGGCATGAAACGCGGCTCATCGGCAATCAGATCCATCAGATGGTGGTCGGCCTCGATACTGTCGATCGAGGAAAGGCGCAGGCGCAGAATGTCCGGCACCTGCTTCAGCAAAGTCTTGGCGAGATAACCGAGGGAGGGTTCACCCGGCAGATCAGCACCATAGCTGGTCGCATCCACTCCGGTCAGCACGATCTCGCAATAACCGCTTTCCGTCAGTCTGCGCGCCTGGTCCACCACCGCACCCATAGGCACCGAGCGGGAATTACCGCGCCCATAGGGAATGATGCAGAAGGTGCAGCGATGATCGCAGCCATTCTGCACCTGAATGAAGGCGCGCACATGCCCGTCAATGTGCTTGACCATCTGCGGCGCGGTGGCCTTGATGCTCATGATGTCGTTGACGCGCAGCTTTTCTTCCGCCGAGACGCCAAAATCCGGCAGCGCACGGTAGGAAGTGCCTTTCAGCTTTTCCTCATTGCCCAGCACCGCATCCACCTCGGGCATTTCGGCAAAGGTCTGTTTCTCGGTCTGGGCGGCGCAGCCGGTAACGATGATGCGCGCATGCGGATTGTCGCGCCGCGCCCGGCGGATGGCCTGACGTGCCTGACGCACCGCCTCGCCCGTCACGGCGCAGGTATTGACCAGCACGGCATTGTTGAGCCCGGCCTTTTCGGCCTCCGCCCGCATCACTTCCGATTCATAGGTGTTGAGACGACAGCCGAAGGTTATGACCTCGACGCCGCTCATACGGCCCCCCGCTCGACCACATCGCGCGCCCAGGCGCCGTTGACGGGATCGACGGAACCGGACCATTCCCATTCGGCCGGGCCGGTCATGATGACGTGATTATCCTCGCGCCATTCGATGGTCAGCGGCACACGGATGGGGCTGGAGGCGACATCGATCGTGACCTTCCGGCCTGTACGCCCCGTGCGGGCGGCGGAAACGGCTGAAGCGCAGGCGGCAGAACCGCAGGCGAGCGTCAGCCCGGCGCCGCGTTCCCAGGTGCGGGTGCGCAGCGCGCTGTCGGAAATCACCTGCGCCAGTGTGATATTGGCTTTTTCCGGAAACATCGGGTGATTTTCGAGAAGCGGGCCGAAACGTTCGAGATCGAACTCCATCGGATCGCGGTCCACCCAGAAAATCGCATGCGGGTTGCCCATGGACATGACGGCGGGCGAATGCAGGATCGGCGCATCGATCGGCCCGATCTGTAATTCGATGCGGCTGGTATCGTGGAATTCCTCCGAAAGCGGAATATCGCTCCAGCGGAAACGCGGCAGGCCCATATCGACCGATATCATGCCGTCTTCATGCTCGACGGCATTCAGAATGCCGGCCACCGTCTGGAAGGTGAAGCTGGTCTTGCCGGTTTCGGAAGACAGCGCCTGCACCACGCAGCGCGTACCATTGCCGCAGGCCTGCGCCTTCGTGCCATCGCAATTGAGGATGTCGATAAAGGCATCCGTGCCACTGACACGCGGATCGTGGATAGCCATGATCTGGTCGAACTGTGTGGCAGCATCGGCGTTCAGCGCAATCGCGGCTTCCGGCGTGACCATATCCTTGCGGCCGCGCATGTCGATAACGAGGATCTTGTTGCCAAGCCCGTTCATCTTCGCAAATTCGACCGTATCCGCCATCGCCTTGAACCTGAAAACCATCTGAAATTGGATTGCACACGGGATTTATCCCGCGCTTTCGCCCTATATGGCGGAAAGGCCGGCAAATTACCAGACTGTTGCGACGCAAACGGGGCAGCGGCTCAGGCGGGAGGCACGTCGAAAACCTCGCCGGGGCGCATCGGCCGGAAACGGCTCTCGTCCACTCCCTGCTCGGTCAAGGCGACCTTGAGTGCCGCAAGCGGCGCATCCACCGCCTCATCGGTGAGCTGCACCGTGCCCCAGTGATGGCCACAGACATGCGCCGCGCCGCAAAGCCTCATGCCCTCCACGGCTTCCGCCGGGTTCTGGTGCTGGCCCTTCATGAACCAGCGCGGTTCGTAAGCACCGAAAGGCAGGTTGGCGAGGCGGAAATCACCGTGCTTCTTGCGTGCGGCGTGGTAGTTGAGACCCTCGTGGAAGCCGGTATCGCCTATATGGTAGATTTTACCGCCCGGTGTTTCGATGACGAAGGCGGCCCAGAGCGCCATACGCCTGTCGTTAAGACCACGGGCCGACCAATGGTGGCACGGTTCGAAATGAATTTTCACCGGACCTGTCTCCACCACATCGCCCCAGTCGCCCACCTTGATACGCGCGGCCTCGACACCGGTGCGGATGATGGCATCATTGCCGAGCGGCGTGATGAAAAGCGGCTTGTGCGCCACATGCAGGCGCTTCAGCGTCTCCATGTCCAGATGGTCGTAGTGATTGTGCGTCACCAGAACCAGATCGATGGGCGGCAGCTCCTCAAAACGGATGCCGGGCGGATTGACCCGCTTGGGACCCGCAAAGCTGAACGGGCTGGTGCGCTGCGACCACACCGGATCGATGAGAATATTCAGACCAGCCGTCTGGATAAGGAAGGAAGCATGGCCGACGAAGGTGACGCGCATATCCCTGCCTTCGATCCGGGCTTCCGGTTTTGCAAAGGGAAAAGGGCTCGGATAACTTTCCGGCCATGTGGCGCGCTCGCCATTGAAGCGCCACTTCAAAAGACCCATGAAATTGCCGGGCGGTGAACCGCCGGGATTGAAGAAACGCACCCCGTCGAAATGATCGGAGATCGGGCCGCTATAATAAGCGCTAGCGTTCGAACGGCGGGCATAGAGGCCGCCGCCCGCCAGAGCGAGCAGACCAAGTGCGGAAAAACGAAAGAAGTTTCGACGTTTCATGACAAAGGTATAGGAAGCGGAATGGCGCCGTTCAAGCGCCACCAATCGCGGCTTGCGGCCAATCACGCAAAGATGAAATGCAGGCTTTGCCGGCCGCAAACCGGCATCGCCTTGACTTTTCCCGCACTTTCCTGTTTATCCCGCCCATCAGCTGGCAGTTTCATGACTCCAAGCCGCCGACCGGGACCCGCAAAGGTATAAAGAGATCCCGGAGGTCAACACCCGACAGCGCGATGCGCCCTCGGGTGCTTTTTGGCTTTGCGTCTTGTTTTTGCCAGCAAAAGCACCGACGTTTCGGAAACCCCGGAACGAAGAAGGAAGAAACGATGTTTGAAAACCTCCAGGACCGCCTTGGTTCCATTCTGAATGGACTGACCGGCCGTGGCGCGCTGACGGAAGCCGATGTTGCTGCCGCCCTGCGCGAGGTTCGCCGTGCGCTCCTGGAAGCGGACGTTGCGCTGGAAGTCGTGCGCTCCTTCACCGACAGGGTGCGTGAAAAGGCCGTTGGTGCCGCCGTCCTGAAGTCCATCAAGCCTGGCCAGATGGTCGTCAAGATCGTGCATGACGAGCTTGTCGAAATGCTCGGCACCGAAGGCGTCTCCATCGACCTCAACGCCCCCGCCCCCGTCGTCATCATGATGGTGGGTCTGCAGGGCTCGGGCAAGACCACGACCACCGGCAAGATCGCCAAGCGCCTGACCGACCGCGAGAAGAAGAAGGTGCTGATGGCATCTCTCGACACGCGTCGTCCGGCCGCACAGGAACAGCTTCGCCAGCTGGGCGTCCAGACGGGCGTCGACACGCTGCCGGTCATCGCCGGCCAGTCGCCGACCGATATCGCCGCACGCGCGGTGCAGGCGGCAAAGCTTGGCGGCCATGACGTCGTGATCCTCGATACCGCCGGCCGCACCCATATCGACGAACCCTTGATGCTGGAAATGGCCGACATCAAGAAGAAGTCCAACCCGCATGAAATCCTGCTGGTCGCGGATTCGCTGACCGGTCAGGACGCCGTCAATCTGGCGCGCAATTTCGATGAGCGCGTCGGCATCACCGGCCTCGTGCTCACTCGTATGGATGGCGATGGGCGCGGCGGTGCGGCGCTGTCCATGCGTGCCGTCACCGGCAAGCCGATCAAGCTGATCGGTATCGGCGAGCGCATGAACGAACTCGACGAGTTCCATCCGCGCCGTATCGCCGACCGTATTCTCGGCATGGGCGACATCGTTTCGCTGGTCGAAAAGGCCGCCGAAAACATCGATGCGGAAAAAGCCCGCGCCATGGCCGAGAAGATGGCCAAGGGCAAGTTCGACCTCAACGATCTCGCCGATCAGCTTGGCCAGATGAAGAAGATGGGCGGCATGGGCGGCATCATGGGGCTGATGCCCGGCATGGCCGGCATGAAGGACAAGATGGCTTCGGCCGGTATGAACGACAAGATGTTCGACCGCCAGATCGCCATCATCTCGTCTATGACCAAGGCCGAGCGTGCCAATCCCGATATTCTGAAACACAGCCGCAAGAAGCGCATCGCCGCCGGCTCCGGCACGGATGCCGCCGAAATCAACAAGCTCCTGAAAATGCATCGCGGCATGGCCGACATGATGAAGGCCATGGGCGGCAAGGGCAGAGGCGGCATCATGAAGCAGATGATGGGCGGCCTTGCCGGCAAGATGGGGCTCGGTGGCATGATGGGCGGCGGCATGCCCGATCTGTCGAACATCGATCCGAAGCAGCTTGAGGCGCTCCAGAAGCAGGCGGAAGCCGCCGGTCTCGGCAAGCCGGGCGCCATGCCCGGTCTTGGTGGCATGCCAGGTGGTTTGCCGGGTCTCGGTGGAGCCAAGCTGCCGGGTCTCGGCGGCATGCCGGGCCTGCCCGGCTTTCCGAAAAAGAAGTGAGGGGGACACCAGTGAACAATGCAGAGGTGAAAGCCCAGCTTTCCGAATATCGCCAGTCGATCGACAATATCGATGCCGCACTGGTTCACATTCTTGCCGAACGTTTCCGCTGTACCAAGGCGGTGGGCGTGCTGAAGGCAAAGTACAATTTGCCGCCGGCCGACCCGGCGCGCGAGGAATACCAGATCGAACGCCTTCGCCGTCTGGCGAAGGACGCCAATCTGGACCCGGATTTCGCCGAGAAGTTCCTGAACTTCATCATCAAGGAAGTCATCCGGCATCATGAAGCAATCGCCGCCGAACATGGCGGTAACGAAAAGACCGCCTGAACGGCGGACAAGCCATCCTAAGGAGTAAATGACATGGCACTTAAAATTCGTCTCGCACGCGGTGGTTCCAAGAAGCGCCCGTATTACCAGATCGTCGTTGCAGACGCCCGTTCGCCCCGCGACGGCCGTTTCCTCGAGAAGGTCGGTTCCTGGAACCCGATGCTCGGCAAGGACAACCCGCAGCGCGTTGAGCTGAAGGCTGACCTCATCAAGGAATGGATCGCCAAGGGCGCACAGCCGACCGACCGCGTTCTGCGCTTCCTCGCCGAAGCCGGCCTTGCCGAGCGCGCCGCTCGCAGCAACCCGGAAAAGGCAAAGCCGGGCAAGCGCGCTCTCGAGCGTATCGCTGAAAAGAAGCAGAAGGCTGAAGATGCAGCCGCTGCTGCTGCGGAAGCCTCTGCTGCAGAATAATCTGCACGGAAACTTTTGAGGAACGGGTGGCGTGGTTTTCCATGCCGCCCGTTTTTTGTTTATTTTGGCGTCAACAAACCTTAAAGCTGACGCAACCAACACCAGAAGACGGACGGCCCGATGGCAAAGCTGGAAAACCCGGTACTCATGGCAAAAATCGGCGGCGCGCAGGGCCTGCGCGGCGAAGTCCGTGTCAGCACCTATACGGGCGATCCCCTGGCGCTCGGCGACTATGGCAATCTTGTCACTGCCGATGGCCGGGTCTTCGAAATTCTGGAATTGCGCGAAGGCAAGAATGTCGTCGTCGTCCGTTTCCGGGGCATCAATGACCGCAATGCGGCCGAGAGCCTGAACGGGCTGGAACTCTTCATCGAACGCGACAATCTGCCGGATGACGAGCTTGACGATGACGAGTTTTATTATGCCGATCTGGAGGGGCTGGAAGCCGTTGACGCCGAGGGCAAGAGCTACGGTGCCGTCAGCGCCGTCTATGATTTCGGCGCCGGCGATCTGCTGGAACTGAAAGGTGCCGGCCGTCGTCCCGCCCTTATCCCCTTTTCGGAGGCGGCCGTGCTTGAGATCGATCTGGAAGCCGGGCGCATTCTCATCGATCCGATGGCCGCCGGCTTGATCGACAATCCCGACGACAAGGACGAAACCGGCGTATCGCCGTTCGGCAAGAAATAATCCATGACCTTCAAGACGACCGTGCTGACGCTCTACCCGGAAATGTTTCCGGGGCATCTCCAATATTCGCTGGCCGGCAAGGCGCTGGAGCGGGGGCAATGGTCGCTGGAGGCTGTGCAGATCCGCGAATTCGCCACCGACAGGCACCGAAGCGTCGATGACACGCCGGCAGGCGGCGGCGCTGGCATGGTCCTGAAACCCGATGTTCTGGCTGCGGCCATCGACCATGTTTCGGATGGCGATACGCGGCCTCGTCTCCTTATGAGCCCACGCGGCAAACCGCTATCGCAGAACCGTGTGCGTGAACTCGCAGCCGGGGAAGGCGCGATCATCGTCTGCGGCCGTTTCGAAGGTGTCGACCAGCGCGTCATCGAGGCACGCGGGCTGGAGGAAGTGTCGATTGGCGATTACATTCTCTCCGGCGGTGAGCCGGCGGCGCTGACGCTTCTTGACGCCGTCGTCCGCATCCTGCCGGGCGTCATGGGCAACGATCTTTCCGGCGTGCATGAGAGCTTCGAGGGCGGGTTGCTGGAACATCCGCACTATACCCGCCCGCAGATCTGGGAAGGCCGCGATATTCCCGCCGTCCTCACCTCCGGCAACCACGCCGTCATCGACAGGTGGCGTCATGAACAGGCGCTGAAACTGACGCAGGAAAGACGCCCGGACCTTCTGGTAAAGGCTCAGGCCGAAACGAAATAATAGGCCGTCAGCACCAGCCCGACGGCGATCACCAGCCAGCGGATGATCCACTGTGGCACCCGCCGTGCCGTGTGCACGCCCGCATAACCGCCAAGTGCGGCCGCAGGGAACATGATGAGCGCCGCCCACCAGGAAACGACACCGCCGCCGACGAAGATCGTGATTGCGATGACGGCGATCACGACGGACAAGAGGTTCTTCAGCGCATTCAGATGATGATAGCTGCCGCCCGAGGTTATTCCGAGGATGGCCAGCATCATGATGCCCATGCCGGCACCGAAAAACCCGCCATAGACGGAAGCGAGACCCTGAAAGACAAGGCTCTGCAGATTGCCGGGCGAACGTTCGGCGCTCGCTTTCGGCCGCAGCCACGGGCCGGCAGCGAAAACGGCGGTTGCAGCGAGAAGCAGCCACGGCACGAGCTGGCGGAAGGAGGGATTGTCGAGCGACAAAAGCAGAAGCGATCCGGCCAGCCCGCCGACGATTGAAACGCCCGACAGAAGGATCGCCTCGCGCCAATGGGCGCGGATTTCCGGCCCGTAGGCGATGACGGAGGTGATATAACCCGGAAACTGCACGATGGCCGACGTGGCGTTGGCGACAATGGGTGGCAGGCCAGCCAGCGTCATCGCTCCGAAGGTCAGGAAAGTGCCGCCACCGGCGATCGCATTGACGACACCCGACAGAAAGCCGGTGACAAACAGCATGAGAATAATGAATATGGACATGGCCCCTCCCAAGGTTCCCATGCCATATCCGCCAGCGCGCCGCTTCGCAACTGCCGGAACGCGGCGCGTAATTGATAAAATATTGTCATGAAAGGGATGACAAACGGCGCATCCTCGTGTATGTGCCCGCGTGGAAATGGGAAATATCCCAACCGAAAGCAAAGAATGGCGAACCCGCTCCTGCCGAAAGGCATGGTCTGAAGGCATTGACCGACAGACGAAACGTTGAGCGCTCTGGCTGTTTCAGAAGAAATCAGAGGTTAACATGACCAATATCATTCAGCAGCTGGAAGCCGAACAGGCCGCCAAGATCGAAGCAAAGCGCACCCTGCCCGAGTTTTCTCCGGGCGACACCCTGCGCGTCAACGTTCGCGTGACGGAAGGTAACCGTACCCGCGTTCAGGCTTACGAAGGCGTTTGCATCGCCCGTTCCGGCGGTGGCCTTTCCGAAAGCTTCACCGTTCGCAAGATCTCCTACGGCGAAGGCGTCGAGCGTGTATTCCCGATCTACTCCCCGCTGGTCGAAGGCGTTGAAGTCGTTCGCCGCGGTAAGGTTCGCCGCGCAAAGCTCTACTACCTGCGCGACCGTCGCGGCAAGGCTGCCCGTATCGTTGAAAACACCGGTACGCGCGCGCGCAAGCTGAACGAGTCCGAGCGTCAGGCACTGGCCGACGAAAAGGCACGTCTGGAAGCCGAAAAGGTAGCAGCAGCACAGGCTCTCGCCGCCGAGAAGGCAGCAGCCGAAGCCGCAGAAGCCAAGGCAGCGGAAGAAGCAGCAAAGGCTGCGGAAGCCACAGCGGAATAAGATTTCCATTTCAATGGATTTACGGGAAAGGCGGTCTTCGGACCGCCTTTTTTGTTGTGCCGACATGACTTGCCCTCACCCCGGCAAGCGTGCATTTTCAGGAAAATCGTTTCCGGAGGCCTCCATGATCGCCAGACGTCCGCTTCTCGCCGCCTTTGCCGCCCTGGCCATGGCGCCCGCTTTTGCCAGCGCCGCCGATCTGCCGGACCTGAAGGGAAGAACCGTCGTTGTGGTTACGGAAAACGCCTATCCGCCGCTGCAATTCATCGACCCCAAATCCGGCGAGGCCATCGGCTGGGAATATGACGCGATGAAAGAAATCGCGCGAAGGCTGAATTTCAAGCTGGAATATCAGAACATCTCCTGGGATGCGATGATTCAGGCCGTGTCGGCCGGCCAATACGACATCGGCATGACCGGCATCAGCATCAAGGACGACCGCAAGGAGAAGGTGGATTTCTCCGCACCCTATATGCGCTCGGAGATGTTCATGCTGGTACGGGCCGACGAGACCCGCTTCACGGATGCGAAGAGTTTCGCCGCCTTCGAGAAAGGCCTGGTCGGCGCACAGGCCGGCACGACGCCCTTCTACACTGCCGTTTACGATGTTCTCGATGGTAATGAACAGAACCCGCGCCTGCGACTGATGGAAACCTTCGGCGCCAGCGTCCAGGCATTGAAGACCGGCGATGTCGATCTGGTGCTGACCGACGGCGTTGCCGGCAAGGGTTATGTCGATGCCTCGAACGGCACGCTGAAACTGATCGGCGAGCCATTGGGCGGAGATGATTTCGGCTTCATCTTCAAGAAGGGCTCCGATCTGGTTGCCCCGGTCAATGCCGCAATTGCGGCACTGAAGGCGGACGGAACGTTTACCGCCCTCGATAAGAAATGGTTCCTCGACTACAAGCTCGGCGAATGACGCTACACGGCGCTCCTCCGCGACGGTCCGCATCGGGCGGTGGGAATGAGGACTTCCCTTGGTGGCTGGCGGCGATCATCTTGATCGGCATCGCCCTTGCACTGGTAATCGCCGTCAACGGCATCTACGCCCAGGTTTTCAGCACCGTCGCCAAGGGTATCGGCATCACTATTTCCGTAACCCTGACCGCTTTCGCGCTGGCCGCGCTGTTCGGTCTGGCTATTGCGCTAATCGGCATGTCCGACAATGTCGTTTTGCGGCAGGTGGCGCGATTTTATGTCGAGGTCGTTCGCGGCATACCGGTCATCGTCCTATTGTTTTACGTCGCCTTCGTCGGCACACCGGCGCTGGTGGCGTTCTACAATTGGCTGACTTTGCCGCTTGCCGCCAATGGCTGGCTGGAACCGCTGATGGTTCGCGACGTATCGCTGACATGGAGGGCGATCATCGCGCTGACGATCGGTTATGCCGCCTTCATCGCGGAAATCTTTCGCGCCGGCATACAGGCCGTTCCGGAGGGGCAGATCGAGGCGGCGAAGGCACTGGGTTTCAGCCGCTACCGACGTTTCAGGCTCATCATCCTGCCACAGGCGATCCGGACGATCTTTCCGCCGCTTTCCAACGATTTCGTTGCCATGGTGAAAGACAGTTCGCTCGTCTCGGTGCTTGGTGTCACCGACATTACCCAGATGGGGAAAGTCTATGCGGCCGGTTCTTTCCGGTTTTTCGAAACCTATTCCATCGTCGCCTATATCTACCTGATCCTGACCATTGGTCTGTCGCTGATGCTGCGGCGGATCGAGAAGGCGATGCGCTCAAAACGCGGATAAGGAAAGGACGACAGCCGGCGGAACCGGCTGTCGGATTGGTAAAGGTCAAGCGGCCCCGGCCGGATTGCCCATCCTGCGGGTGGCGATGATGACCAGCACGCCCGCAAGCGCAAGGCAGAAGGCAAGGAAGAACATCGGCGCAATGGTGCTGCCGGTCTGATCCTTGATCCATGGCACCACATTCTGCGCCACGAAACCACCCAGATTGCCGACGGAGTTGATGGCGGCAATACCTGCGGCCGCACCCGCTCCCTTGAGGAAGCGGCCGGGCAGGCTCCAGAACACCGGCTGGCCGGCAAAGATGCCGGCGGCGGCAACGCACAGGAAGGCGAACTGCAGAACGGGATCGCTGAGCAGCGCCGACATCAGCAGGCAGAAGGCGCCCACGAAGGCGGGGCCGACGATATAGGGCGTCTTGTTCTTTGCCTTGTCGGCGGCCAAAGGCACGACGAACAGGGCAATAGCCACGATCACCCAGGGGATGATGTTGATGAAGCCATTGGCGGTGTTGGAAACGCCGAAGCTCTTCACGATCGTCGGAAGCCAGTAGCTGAGACCATAGGCGGCCAGCGGAAAACCGACATAGCAAAGCGCCATGAACAGGACACGCGGATTGATCAGCGCCTTGAAGCCGTCTTCCGCATGTTCTTCCATGCCCTTGTTTTCTTCAGCCAGACGGTTCTTCAGCCAGTCCTTCTCGTCCTGTGTCAGGAATTTCGCCTTTTCGGGCGTATCATCCAGATAAAAGAAGGTGACGATACCGGCGATGACGGCGGGAATACCCGTTGCCAGGAACACCCATTCCCAGCCGGCATAACCGAGGAAACCATCGAGATCGAGCAGCATGCCGCCGAGCGGCGCGCCGATGGCATTGGCAAGCGCGCTGAAAATCATGAACAGGCCGATCATGCGGCCGCGATAATCGCGCGGGAACCAGAGCGTCATCAGGAACAATACACCGGGGAAGAAGCCCGCTTCGCAAAGCCCGAGCAGGAAGCGCAGGATGTAAAACATCGTGGCGTTCTGCGTGTAGGCAAGCGCGATGGTAACAGCGCCCCAGGAAACCAGAATGCGGGCGAACCATTTGCTGGCGCCGAAACGGTTGAGGAACAGATTGCTCGGCACTTCGAAGATGAAGTAGCCGATGAAGAACAGCGAGGCGCCAAGACCGTAGGCATATTCGCTAAGGCTCAGCGCATCGACCATCTGCAGCTTGGCATAGCTGACATTCTGGCGGTCGATATAGGCGATGAGATAAAGAAGGCCAAGAAACGGCATCAGCCGCCAGGTGATCTTCGAGATAAGGGCCTTTTCGGATACCATATGCTTTCCCTCCCTTCGATTGCTCGTCGAAATGCAAATGATAAGGGGACCCATCTATATGTGCATCGCAAAATACGCAAGTTGCACTGCATCATAACCATTGGGAACCGCCACGAGGCGGGGCCGTAACGGGCCTTCGGCCATGATGCGGTGCATATAGAAAATGCCGAACCGTCGGCTTCCCGGCGGTACGCATTCATATTGCCGTAAAACCGGCGATCTGCTATGAAAGCTGCCATGGGATCTAAATTCGGATGTCTCGCGCAGAATGTTTATGTGCTGCAGGACCACAAGCGTCTGCCGGCACGGTTCTTTGCGCGCGTTTCCGGGGCGCTCACCAGCCGACTTAGGCTCGCCTGACAGCACCCGCTGTCCACCGCCTTATTGAACCCTGATTATCCTTTTCCATGACAAGGCATAGAGCCATGAGCGCACCCCGCACTTTGTATGATAAAATCTGGGACGACCATGTCGTCAATCGAGACCCGGACGGAACCTGTCTTCTCTACATCGACCGTCACCTCGTCCATGAGGTGACGAGCCCGCAGGCCTTCGAAGGGCTGCGCATGGCCGGTCGCCCCGTGCATTCGCCGACCCGCACGCTCGCCGTGGTCGACCATAACGTTCCGACCACCGCCGACCGGCTGGAAGGCATCAAGAACGAGGAAAGCCGCATTCAGGTGGAAGCGCTTGCGCAGAACGCCAAGGATTTCGGCGTCGAATATTATTCCGAGCGCGACAAGCGCCAGGGCATCGTCCATATCGTCGGCCCCGAACAGGGCTTCACCCTGCCGGGCATGACGATCGTCTGCGGCGACAGCCACACCTCCACCCATGGCGCTTTCGGTGCGCTCGCACACGGTATCGGCACTTCGGAAGTGGAGCATGTTCTGGCCACCCAGACACTGATCCAGAAAAAGGCCAAGAACATGCTGGTGCGTGTCGACGGCAAAATTCCTGATGGCGTCACCGCAAAAGACATCATCCTCGCCATTATTGGCGAGATCGGCACGGCGGGCGGCACCGGCCACGTGATCGAATTTGCCGGCGAGGCGATCCGGTCGCTTTCCATGGAAGGCCGCATGACGGTCTGCAACATGACCATCGAGGGCGGCGCCCGCGCCGGTCTGATCGCGCCTGATGAGACCACCTTCGATTACATCAAGGACAAGCCGCGCTCACCGAAGGGCGAAACGCTGGAACAGGCCATCGCCTACTGGAAAACGCTGAAATCCGACGAGGGCGCCCATTACGACAAGGTTGTCATTCTCGATGCAGCCAACCTGCCCCCCATCGTCTCCTGGGGCTCGTCTCCGGAAGACGTGACCTCCGTCGAAGGCATTGTTCCCAATCCCGATGATATCGAGGAGGAAAACAAGCGCGCCTCCAAGTGGCGTGCGCTTGACTATATGGGCCTGAAGCCCGGCACACGCATCACCGATATCGCCATTGACCGCGTCTTCATCGGCTCCTGCACCAACGGCCGCATCGAGGATTTGCGCGCGGCGGCGAAGATCGTCGATGGCCGCAAGGTGGCCTCCACCGTTTCGGCCATGATCGTGCCCGGCTCCGGCCTCGTGAAGGAACAGGCGGAAAAGGAAGGTCTGGACAAGATTTTCCTCGACGCCGGTTTCGAATGGCGCGAACCGGGCTGCTCCATGTGCCTTGCCATGAATGACGACCGCCTGAAGCCCGGCGAACGCTGCGCCTCCACCTCGAATCGCAATTTCGAGGGCCGTCAGGGCTACAAGAGCCGCACCCACCTCGTCTCCCCCGCAATGGCGGCGGCGGCGGCAATCGCCGGTCACTTCGTCGACGTTCGCGAATGGCAATAAAACCCTGAGGCCATCTTTTCAGCAAAGCCACCCGTCCCACGCAGGGGCGGGTGGCTTTTATTATACCCCCTGCAAACGCCGTTGCGGCTGCGTGCCGTGCAGGAACACGGCAAAAGTATCCCAGGGCGGCGTGATGGAGAGCTGACTCAAGATACGAGCAACCTCCCCTCTGTGAATGCCGGCATGCAGGACCATGTGCGAGATCATCTCGGCACGGGACATGTAACCCTTGTCACCATCCGTAAAGGTGAAGGCGACAAATTCGCCAAGCGATTCGGGTGATGTTTTCTCGATATAATCGAGATACCAGCGATCGAGAGCGGCAACATCCTTCGCAAGATCATCCAGCTGCGGGGTTGCCTCGGTATTATCAGAGAGAAAACCGTGCGCCGTTCCGGTGAGATGACCCGAAAAAATCCTCGCGACGACGTAGTAGTGATTGACCAGCCGAAGTGCCGTGTGCCGTATGGACGCGTTCTGCACGGGATCGAGGTGTTTGAGCTTCTCGAATAAATCCCTGTTCGCCCATTGGTGATAGCCGAGCAGGCTCCTGAGCAAATCCCTCATGACAATATCCTTTACATCTGAAAAATGTGAGCACTATGTTTATATTTTCGCCATGGAGGATGCCTTGTCTACTCGCATTGCAAAGCGGAAGAGCGAGATGCGCAAGGAGCCGCGCCAGGAGCGTTCCAGGGCCACGGTCGATGCCGTCATCCATGCGGCAGCTCGCATTTTGAGCGACCACGGCTGGGCAGGCTTCACCACAAACAGGGTTGCCGAAACGGCCGGCGTCAGCATCGGCTCGCTGTATCAATATTTCCCGGACAAGATTTCGATCGTGGAAGCGGTACGCCACCGTCACCTTGAGGATTGTCTCTCCGTCATGAAGGGCGTTTCGCAAAAGCGGCAATCGCTCGCAAAATTCGTGGAAGAACTCGTGACCGGCATGATCGCGGTTCACAGCATCCATCCCGGCCTTCACAAGGTGCTTCTAGATGATGCGCCCGGCCACGAGGGGACAAACGATCCCAACAGCGCTTTCGAACAGGAATATCTCGGTCTCTATGCGGCGGCGATCGCGGCGCATACCACAGCCGGCTCAAAGGTAGAGAGCGGAACCGCGGCGCTGATCGTATCCGATGCCATTGACGGCATCATCCATAATGCCGCCCGCCGCGGAGCATTGCAGTCACCCAAAATCAGGCGGGAAATGATAGCACTCGTTCACGCCTACCTGTCTCGGGCAACTGGCGGATGAGAGACCGTCAACTCATTCCGAGATGATCTTCACCCGCTGCCCCGGCTGAAGCGTGGCGGTGGCGCTCATCGCATTGATCATGCGGAACATGTCGAGCTTGCGCTCGGTCCCCATCATCCGTGCGGCGATCGTCGCCACGGTTTCGCCGGGCTTCACCGTCACCACCCGCACGCGCAACGGCTTCAGCGACGCGATTTCCTGCGGGGTCATCTTGCGGAAACTCGTGCGCAGCACATTGGCGATGGAATCGAGCTGGGCATTGCCCTTCGGCACAGCCGTCAGGAAGCGGAATATCTGCTGCCCGACACGGATGACGGTCACGTCAAAATCCCATTTGTCCGCGCTTGCCCGGGCCGTTGCGGCATCAAGACCGTTGATCTGCGTTTCCCTGACGGTTTCCGGCAAGAGACCGGCAACCCAGCCGCTGGTCAGGTAATTGGCAAGGCTGGTCTGTTTCGGATCGGCGACACCATCGAAACGGATCGCCATGTCGCCGGGTCCCGTCGCGAGAACGGCCTCCACCTTGTTGTCGATGACGAAACCTTCCGGCACGTCGAAACGGATGCCCAGCGTTCCGTGCAGAAACGTCTGCCCGCGGACGTAGCCTTCCTGCGGGCTGTCGCCATAAAGCAGGCCGTCTATGCCATCCAGAAACCAGTCACGGCCACGATCGCCGACCTGGCCTTCCTGGCCGAAGGCGCGGGCATGACGGCGCGCCAGCTCGATGCGCTGCGGCGTGTTGGGGTGGCTGGAAAGGAAGTCGAGGCTCTGGTCGTTTTCGGGATCGGCCGAAGAAAACCGCGCATAGGCCGCCATGGAATCCAGAAAGCGCGGCGAAGCGTAGGGATCGTAACCGGCTTCGCCCAGCATGCGCACGCCGATGACATCCGCCTGCAATTCCTGCTGACGCGAGAAGGCCGCAAGGCGAAGCTTGCCGCGCGCCAGAGCCTGCTTGCCGGCCAGATCGCTCGACAGAACCTCGGCAACCACGCGGCTCGCAATCACCTCCGCCTCTTCGCGGCGCTGGCGCTCGATGCCGTGGTTGGCAGTCACATGGCCCATCTCATGCGAAAGCACGGCGGCCACCTCGGAGGCGTCGTTGGCAAGTGCCAGAAGCCCGCGCGTGACGTAAAGATATCCGCCCGGCAGCGCAAAAGCATTGATAGCCGGCGAATTCAAGATGGTGATACGATAGGACTGCTGCGGGTTTTCCGAAACGGCCGTGAGCGCGCCGGCAATACGGGCAACGAGCCGTTCCGTCTTGGCGTCGTGATATTCACCGCCATAGCTCGCCACGATACGCGGGTGCTCGCGCGCGCCCATCTGGGCGCGGGGATCGTTCTTCTGCACCTGTTCCACGGTCTGCGGATTGTCCGAGGGACGCAATGTGGACTGATAAGCCGGGCTGAACAGAGACTGGCACGACGACAGGAACACGGCGGATGCCGTCAGCACGGAACAGGCAGCAGCCATCCTGCCCGAACGGCGAAGGCCTGAACGGGAGAAGAGCCTCCACTGTGCAGTCATGCTATTTTTCATTCTCTATGCCTGCCCCTTAACGTTCCTGATCATCCGTTAATTGCAGACCAGAATAACAGATTCGCCCCAACGGGAGATGAATGCCGAAACGGTAAAAACGATCCATCAAGTCCGGAATATTCCTGAAGAACGCAATAATTCCCATCTTTTCTCGGGCAGCAACTTGAAACTGGCAAGTGCTAATTAGCGCCATTGAAGTCATCTAAAGCGATTGCCAGCGGCGCGCGTCGAAAATAAGGCGATCAGCCGTTCAGGAAACTGTCGACGGCCTTCACATTTTGTGTGGTGAAGAAATCTGCGGTCTGGCCAGCATAGATAATGCGGCCGCGATCAAGAAAAACCACCCGTTGCGCCAGCTTCTTCATGTCTTCCGGATGGTGGGTGACAATAATCACCGTATTTTTTGTTTCGTTGTGCAAGTCGAGAAGCAGGGAGGTCATGCCCGACCGCAATCCCGGATCGAGCGCGGCGAAGGGCTCGTCGAGCAGCATGACCGGTTTTTTCCTCACCAGCGCGCGCGCCAGTGCCGCCCTTTGCCTTTCGCCGCCGGAAAGCGTGCCCGGCAGACGCTTGTCAAAACCCGCAAGGCCAACGCGGGCAAGCGCCATTTCAATCCCCTGCCGGTCTTCCGCCTGCAGCTTCAGTGCGGGGCTGACACCGAGGGCGACATTGGTGAAAATATCGAGATGGGCGAAAAGATTATTGTCCTGAAAGATCGATGAAACAGGTCTTTCGGAAGGATCGAGCACCGTCATGTCCCGCCCGCCAATCACCACCCGGCCGGAATCCGGTGCCTCGAAACCGGCAATCAGATTGAGAAGTGTGGATTTGCCGGAACCGGACGCACCGACAACAGCGGTCACCCGACCCTGCGGGAAAGTGCAATCGAGGTCGAAATCCTGCGTTCCAAGCTGCAGCCTGACCTTGTCCAACCGAACCGCGAAATCATCGCCTGTCATATGCTTGCCCTTGCTGATTGCGCCCCTGCTGATTGCGCTTGCCGTGAAACACCACCTGCGGCAAGCAGCAGGCAGACGATACCGAGAAGGAAGGCATAGCCGGCGGCATCATTGGTGCGGTAACTGCCCATATTGCTGTAAACCAGCCAAGGCAAGGTGACGAAATTTTCCGATCCGAACAGCGCAACCGCCCCGAGATCGCCAAGCGACAGCGCCATGGCAAAGAAAAACGCCATTGCCATGGGTCGCCACAGAACCGGCAGATCGGCAAACCGCAACCGCGTCAGGCCCTGAAGCCCGAGACTGGCGGAGAGGCGGCCGGTGCGCAGAAAATGACTGGTAAAAGCTGGCTCGAGGACACGCATGGCAAGTGGCAAGGCCATCAGCATATTGATGAGTGCAACGAGAATGGGAGCATAGGCGCTGACATCCCCAAAAGGTCGCAACAGCAGGAACCACCCGCTTCCAAGCACGACGGGCGGCACCAGGAGCACGAGCGAAGACCCGGCCCCAAGCGTAGCGGACAGAACGCGCAGGGGCCATGCCGCCCGCCGTTTTGAATCCACAGCCTGACGCGCACTGATGATCGCCATGCAGCAGAACACAACGAGTATTGCCGACAGCACGGCGATTGCAAGACTGGTCACCGCCGCACGCAGGAAGATCGGCGCAGTGACGAGACGCGGCAGATCGGCCGTCAAACCCGAGACGGCTATGGCGACGAGCGGCAAACCGACCAGCAGAATTGCAAAACCGATCGCCACCCCGTCCCAGAGACGCGCATTGACGCTCTTGCCATCGAAACGACGGATGAGACGACCAAGCGAGGAAATCTCCGCTTCCGGCGATGGCAGAAATGCCAGGAGACCGAGCAGGACTGCGGTGAGGACAATCTGCAGGACGGAAAGCACAATCGCCCGCTGTGGATCGAAATCGAACCGCAGCGCCTGATAGATCGCCACCTCCAGCGTCGTCGCCGCCGGCCCGCCGCCCAGGAGAAGCACGAGCGTGAAGCTGGTCGCGCACAGCATGAACACGAGCCCGGCAATACCCGGAACAAGCCGCGAGATCGCCGGCCATTCGATGAAACGGAACACCGAGACCGGCCCCATGCCAAGGCTTGCCGCCATGCGCCAGTATTCGCCGGGAATGCGCTCCAGCCCCGCCAGCATCAGCCGCACGCAAAGCGGCAAATTAAAAAACACATGGGCGATAAGAATGCCGGAGAGGCCATAAATGCTGAAGGGCTCGTCCACGCCGGCAAAAACGAGGGCGGTATTCACGATACCCTGCCTGCCCCAGATGGTGATGATGCCGAAGGCGCCAACAATCACCGGCAGGCCCATCGGCACCGCCAGCAGCCGGATGATCCAGATTCTTCCCGGAAACTCTCTCCGCCGGGCAAGCGCCAGAGCTACGGGCAGGCCGAGAACAATGGACAAAAGGGTGGAAAGCATCGCCTGATAAAGCGTGAAGCGCAGGATGCGCAGCGTGTAGGTATCGATGATACCGGCAGCGGATGCACCCGTGTCAAAAGACAGCAGCGCAAAAACGGCGAGCGCCATGAACAGGAAAACGGCGGCAAAAGCCGCCGTCCCGAAAATGATCGACCGCCGGTAATCACGACGCAGCATCATGCGCGGGCGTGCCTCTTCGTCAGTTCATGCTCATGGCCGCCAGCCACTCTTCAATCCAGGCCTTGCGGTTCTTGGCCACCTCTTCCGGGTCCATCAGGAAAGTCTTCTGCGGCACCACGAGTTTGGAAAACGCCTCCGGCAAAGGTGCCGAGGTTGCCGCAACCGGCATCATCCAATTGTTCTGCGGAATCGCATCCTGAAAGCCCGATGTGAGCGTGAAAGCGAGGAACTGCTTTGCCAGCTCCTTGTTTGGTGCGTTTTTGAGAAGGCCGGACACCTCGATCTGGATGTAATGTCCTTCGGAAAAGGCGGCGGCCTGATAACGGTCCGACTTTTCGGCGACCATGTGATAGGCGGGCGAGGTGGTGTAGGAAAGCACCATCGGTACCTCACCCTTGGTGAAGAGACCGTAGGATTCCGACCAGCCAGGCGTCACGGTGAGAATACGCTTCCTGAGCTTTACCCATGCCTCCGGCGCCTTGTCGCCATAAACCGATTTTACCCACAAAAGCAGGCCGAGCCCGGGCGTGGAGGTGCGCGGGTCCTGAATGGCAATCTTCTGCGAGGGATCGCCTTCCACCAGCTCTTTCAGGCTCGTCGGCGGGTTCTTCACGGCCTGCGTATCATAGACGACGGCGAAATGCCCGTAATCATAGGGCACGAACACATCGTCCCTGTAACCGCCCGGCACCCTGGCCGCCGATGCATCAATGCCGCTGGCGTCAAAAAGCCCCGTCTGCTTCGCCTCCGCCACGAGATTGGTATCGAGACCGACGACGACATCGGCCTTGGACCCCGCGCCTTCCAGCTTCAGGCGGTTCAGCAGCGCCACGCCATCCGCAACACCCACGAAATTGACCGTGCAACCGCACACCTTCTCGAAGGCTTCCTTCACCTTGGGGCCGGGACCCCATTCGGAAACGAAGCTTTCATAGGTGTAGACGGTCAGTTCCTGCCTGTCCTGCGCAGCGGCGAAACCGGGCAGAAACAGCGAGGCGGCAACGAGGGAATTCAGGAAAAGACGACGGCGCACGGGTATCTCCTCAAAAACGATAGGGAAATAGCCGCTTGCCTTAAAGCCGTCTAATCCCTCCGCCGGTATGAACCGGATCAGGTTCTTCGGGTTGGCAAGCCTCTCAGCCTTCTGCCCGCGAGAACAGAAGACACCCCGTTAGATCAAGATGATGGTTTAGTCCCGCCGTTTGCGATTGGCAAGGTGGCTAAGGTCAGCCCTGTCCCGTCATGTGCACCAGTTCCCACACATGGCCGTCGGGATCCTGAAAACTTCCGGCATACATGAAGCCGTGGTCCTGAACGGGTTTCCAGCCACTGCCTCCAGAGGCAAGCGCCGTTGCAATCATCCGGTCTATTTCGTCGCGGCTTCCGGCGGAAAGACAGGTCAGAACTTCGGTGCTGCGCTTGGCATCAGCGATATCGCCATTGATGAAATCGCGAAAACGCTCCTCCTGAAGAAGCATCACGAAGATGTTCTCCTCCACGATCATGCAGAGCGTGCGGTCATCCGAATATTCCGGGTTGAAGCTGAAACCGAGCGCCGTGAAGAAGTTTTTCGATGTCTCGATGTTCTTGACGGGCAGGTTGACGAAGATCATGCGCATGGTGTGAACTCCTCCGAACCGGCACAGGAAACGGCAATTCCGCCTCCCTGTCAAAGGTGGATGCGGTTTCAATCAGCAAAAGACCATCGTCTTCAGCCTTCCAGTTCCTCGCGCAGCATCTCCAGTTCCAGCCATTCCTCTTCCATGGCCTCCAGCTTTTCGCGCAGTTTCGACATCTCCTGCGCCAGCATGTTGAAGGTGGCCGGGTCCTTGGTAAAAAGCGCCGGATCGGCCATGCGCTGTTCGCGTTTTGCGATTTCGCCCTGAGCCTTTTCCATCTCCTTCGGCAGATTTTCGAGCGCGAATTTCTGCTTGAAGGAAAGCTTGCCCTTCGCCTTTGCCGGCTCCTGCGACGGCGCGGCTGAAGACGCCGTCTTTGTCTTCTCCTGCTTTTCCGCCTTGCGTTTTTCTTCCGCAGCACCCTTGCGCTGCGCCATCATGTCCGAATAGCCGCCGGCATATTCGATCCAGCGCCCATCCGGCTGGTCCGGATTGGCCGGCGCAATGGTGGAGGTGACGGTGCGGTCGAGAAAATCACGGTCGTGGCTGACCAGAATGACCGTGCCGGAAAAACCCGCAACGATCTCCTGAAGCAGATCGAGCGTTTCAATATCGAGATCGTTGGTCGGCTCGTCGAGGATCAGAAGATTGGTCGGCCGCGCCAGGATGCGCGCCAGAATAAGCCGGGCGCGTTCGCCACCCGAAAGATTACGGATCGGCGTGCGGGCCTGTTCCGGCTGGAACAGGAAGTCCTTCATGTAGCCCGTTACGTGCTTCACTTCCCCATTCACCAGCAGATTGTCACCCCGGCCATCCGTCAGGTAATGCGCGAGCGTATCGTTGGGATTGAGCTCCTCGCGCTTCTGGTCGAGCGTCGCGATCTCCAGGTTGGTGCCAAGCTTCACCACACCGCTATCAGGCTCAAGCTGGCCGGTAAGCATCTTCAAAAGCGTGGTTTTGCCCGCGCCATTCGGTCCAACGAGACCGATGCAATCGCCGCGATGCACCCTCAGCGAAAACGGCGAGACGATCACGCGCTCGCCATAAGCCTTGGTGATGGCCTCTGCCTCGATGACCAGCTTGCCGGACTCGCGGCCTTCGGTGACGGTCGCCTGCACCGTACCCTGCGGCCCCTTGTGGCCGCGATATTCGGCGCGCATGGCCTGAAGCTCGCCGACACGGCGCATGTTGCGCTTGCGCCGCGCGGTCACGCCGTACCGCATCCAGTGTTCTTCGCGTTCGATGGCCTTGCCGAGCTTGTGCTGCTCCAGTTCTTCCTCTTCCAGCACCTTGTCGCGCCATTCCTCAAAATGGGCAAAGCCACGATTGAGACGGCGGGACTGGCCGCGATCGAGCCATACGGTCGAAGTCGAGACTTTTTCGAGAAAACGCCGGTCGTGCGAAATCAGCACCAGCGCACTGCGCGACTGCTGCAATTCGCTTTCCAGCCATTCGATGGTGGGCAGGTCCAGATGGTTGGTCGGCTCGTCCAGCATCAGGATATCAGGTTCCGGCGCCATGACGCGGGCAAGCGCCGCGCGCCGCGCCTCACCGCCGGAAAGGCTCGCGGGGTTTTCCTGCCCGGTCAGCCCGAGATGCTCGAGAAGATAAGTCACGCGGTAGGCATCGTCACCGGGCCCGAGGCCCGCCTCGGCATAGGCCTGAACGGTGTCGTAGCCGACAAAATCCGGTGCCTGTTCCAGATAGCGGATGGTGGCGGCCGGATGCCGGAAAACCTCGCCCGACTGCGCCTCGACCAGCCCGGCGGCGATCTTCATCAGCGTGGACTTGCCCGAACCGTTGCGCCCGACAAGACAGATGCGGTCACCCGGCTCCACCTGAAGATTGGCGCCATCCAGAAGCGGGGTCACGCCGAAGGTCAGCTTGATATCGTCGAGTTTCAAAATAGGGGGTGCCAAGGCGTCAGGCTCCGGTCAGATCATAAGGGCGGGCGAGCACGATGGCTTTTCCGCTTTTCAGCGAGAAATGCACAGGGCCGCCATTCGCGACATTGGAAATAGTGCGGGAGGAACCGAAAGCAAGCGCGAAATCGTCAAGCGGATAACGCACATTGCCGATATCCAGCCCCCCAAGGGCGGTAAATCCGGCCACCGAGAACAACGAGCCGGCCGGCAGATCGACATCAAGCGAGCCGGGAAGCAGCGGCCGGGCCTCCTCCTCACCGGAGGTCAGCGTAACGTCGAGCCCCCGTTCGGCAAGCGCCACCGCGTAAAGCAGATGCTGCAGCGCGTGGTCGCTTCTCGCGCCCCCGAGCGCGCCCACCAGCAGCAGCGAATGCGCGCCGCGGGAAAGAGCCTCCGAGACAGCAATCTCACCATCCGTCACCGCCTTTGCGGCGGGGTAAGGCTGGCGTTCCACATCAGGCCAGGCATCGAGCAGCACTTTGCTGGCGGAATCGAAATCCCCGACCCACAGCTCCGGCTTAAGCCCGAGTGGGCCGGCATGGCGCATGCCGCTATCGGCCGCAATCACGCGGCTTTCCGCGACCGCCTCCTCAAGACGATCCGTAACCGTGACATCGCCGCCAAGCAGAATGGTGAAGCGCTCTTTATCCATGCCCTGCCTTATCGCAACTGGCACAAAAAGGGAAAGCCGAAACCCGATGAAATCAGCCTATATTGATTTTCGCCGGCTTCAGGATTATGAAACGCCTCAGTGGTGATTTGCCGACCGGCTTGCAGCCACTTTAAAGAAGTCGCTAAAGGGTCGAGGAAAAAGGCAATTTCCTGGGACCGGTCGCGATTTCGCTGCCGGTTTTTTTGTTTTCGCAACGTTCTTTACGTCATCCGAAAAGAGAGTTCGACATGCCGATCAAGATTCCCGATACGCTTCCCGCCTTTGAAACCCTCGTTCATGAGGGCGTGCGGGTCATGACCGAAACGGCGGCCATCCGGCAGGATATCCGCCCGCTCCAGATCGGGCTTCTCAACCTCATGCCGAACAAGATCAAGACGGAAATCCAGATGGCGCGGCTTGTCGGGGCCTCGCCGCTGCAGGTGGAGCTTTCGCTGGTGAGGATCGGCGGCCACCGCGCCAAGAACACACCGGAAGAACATCTCCTTTCCTTTTATGAGACGTGGGAGGAGGTGCGCCACCGCAAGTTCGACGGTTTCATCATTACCGGCGCACCCATCGAGCTGCTGGACTATGAAGATGTGACCTACTGGAACGAGATGCAGAAAATTTTCGAGTGGACACAGACCAACGTCCATTCGACGCTGAATGTCTGCTGGGGTGCGATGGCCGCCATCTATCATTTCCACGGCGTTCCAAAATATGAATTGAAGGAAAAGGCATTCGGCGTCTATCGTCACCGCAATCTCTGCCCCTCGTCCATCTACCTGAACGGTTTTTCTGACGATTTTCAGGTTCCGGTCTCCCGCTGGACGGAGGTGCGCCGCGCCGACATAGAAAAACACCCTGAACTCGAAATCCTGATGGAGTCGGAGGAAATGGGCGTATGTCTGGTGCATGAGAAAGCGGGCAACCGGCTTTATATGTTCAACCATGTCGAATATGATTCGACGTCGCTTTCGGATGAATATTTCCGCGATGCGAATGCCGGCGTGCCCATCAAGCTGCCGCATGATTATTTCCCGCATAACGACCCGGAACTTGCCCCGCTCAACCGCTGGCGCAGCCATGCCCATCTGTTTTTCGGCAACTGGATCAACGAAATATATCAGACGACACCCTATGATCTCGAAGCCATCGGTAAACTGGCGGCGTAAAGTGCGCCGCGTCCTGCCAAACGCATGCAACGCGTTTTCGTCCCTGGTTTAAGCATGTCCTTGTCCCAAAACCCCGGGACACTTTTGGTGGACATGCCTTGAATTGCGGGATTGCGAATTGCCGGAAAATGACGCAACGTCCGCCCGGCAATTCATAAATCCAGGGAGAGTGACGAGATGAGCGACGGTGCGGCACGGGAGAATTTCGGTTTCACGGCAACCGGCGAAAAGGTCGAACGCGTCACCATCTCGAAAGGTGGTTTGACGGCGAAAGTCATCACCTGGGGCGCCGTCATTCAGGACCTGCGCCTTGATGGCCATCAGCCACCGCTGGTGCTCGGTTTCGATAAATTCGAGGACTACAAATATTCCTCCTATTTTGGCGCCACACCGGGCCGCAACGCCAACCGCATCGGCAATGGCAGGTTCTCCATCGACGGGCACGAATATCAGCTGGAGCTGAACGAAAAGGGCGTAACCCATCTGCATGGCGGCAGCGACGGCATGGGCAAGCGCAACTGGATGCTGATGGAACATGGCGAAAGCCACGCGGTACTGCAGATCATCGATCCCGATGGCCGCGCCGGTTATCCCGGCAATTGCACGGTGACGGCCACCTACACGATCCGCGACGGCGGCGTGCTTTCAGTGGTTTATGAAACGGTGAGCGACAAGCCGACCATCGCCAATGTCTGCCAGCACTCCTACTTCAATCTCGATGGCGCGGAGACGGCGCTTGGACACGAGATCAGCATTGCCGCCGATTATTATCTGCCGACCAACGAACAGCAGATACCGACCGGCGAAATCCGCTCTGTCGACGGCACCGTCTTCGACCTGCGCCAGCCGACGCCGATGCGGCGCAAGGAGAATGGCGAACAGGTGCTTTACGATCACAATTTCTGCCTGTCGCCCGAGCGCCGCGCCAAACGCAAGGTCGCCCGCGCCTATTCGCCGGCCTCAGATATCGCCCTTGAGGTTCACACCACCGAACCCGGCGTGCAGTTTTATTCGGCCTTCAAGCTGAATGTTCCCGTTCCCGGCCTCGACGGCCGCCACTATGGCCCCTTCGCCGGTTTCTGCCTGGAAACGCAGATATGGCCCGACGCCGTCAATCACGCGGATTTTCCGCACGCGATCCTGCGGCCGGGCGAAACCCTGCGGCAGGAAACCGATTATATCTTCACGAAAGGCTGAGTTGGCGGGCGGGGATCAGTCCAGCACACAGCCGACATAGCCACCCGATGCCCGGGCACGCCGCTCGATAAGGCCCGCGAGCCTTTGCAGGCCGCGCCCCGGCTTGCTGGCGACACGGTCGATGGGATTGGGCAGGGAGACGGCCAGCAGTGCCGCCTGGCGGGAACTGAGCTTTGCCGCCGGAATCTTAAAATGGTGCTGCGCGGCGGCCTCGATGCCGTAAATACCCGGGCCCCATTCGGCAACATTGAGATAAATCTCCATCATCCGCTTTTTGGACCAGACGAAATCGGCGGCAATCGCCAACGGCAGTTCCAGCCCCTTGCGCAGGAAAGAGCGACCGTTCCATAAAAACAGGTTCTTTGCCGTCTGCATCGGAATGGTGCTGGCGCCACGGGTCGCGGCCCCGTCGAGTGCATTGCTGACCACCGACTGCATCTGATTCCAGTCCACCCCGCCATGGAAACAGAATTGTCCATCCTCGGACATCATCACGGATTGGACCAGACGCGGGGAAATATCCTCAAGCGGCACCCAGCGTCGGTCGTAACCCTGCAGGGTCACCAGATCCGCCAGCATCAGCGTCGAAACAGGGCGGATAAACGGCAGCGCATAGACGGGAATGAGCAGATAGGGCAGGATCAGCAATGCCAGCAAGGTCATGATGATGCGCTTTGCCAACGTGCGAAAATCCACCTTCGGACTGCTCCGGTCTTCCGCCAGCACGGCGTAATCTGCGTCGCTTTCAGGCGTACTGCTCAATATCCGTCCCCGCGCCCCACGCCAATTTAAGCCTTTCATAGTCCATTGCCGTCTTCAAGGCGAGTCCGGTCACTCTGTTGCGGCTCTCGAATCACGAAAAGGTTTGCCTGGCCCGGCGCGGCGTGCCAAAGAGCGCGGCATGGACGCTCAGATGACGAATTTTGAAACGCGGCTGCGCGAGAACGCGGCAAAAACCGAGGCCCTGCTCGGCCGCCTGCTCTCGGGTGAAGCGCGCGGAGACGAGATCACGCGCCCGCAGAACCTGCTCGACGCCATGCGCCATGGGGTGCTGAACGGCGGCAAACGCCTGCGGCCCTTCCTCGTCATCGAAAGCGCCGAACTTGCGGGCGGAGACGCCGAAGCCGCTTATTATGTCGGCGCAGCACTGGAATGCCTCCATTGTTATTCGCTTGTTCATGACGATCTGCCGGCCATGGACGACGACGACCTGCGCCGTGGCCAGCCGACAGTGCATCGCAAATTCGATGAGGCGACCGCCATTCTCGCCGGCGACAGCCTGCTGACACTCGCTTTCGATATCATCGCCTCGGATGAAAATCCGCTCGCGGCCGAGCGCAAGGCCGCACTCGTGCTTTCGCTCGCCCGCGCAGCCGGCATTGGCGGCATGGCTGGCGGACAGGCGCTCGATCTTGCCGCTGAAAAGAAGGCGCCGGACGAGGCTGGCGTCATTACATTGCAGGCCATGAAAACCGGCGCATTGCTGCGTTTCGCCTGCGAGGCCGGCGCGATCATTGCCGGCAGCGACAGTGCCGAACGGCAGAGACTGCGTCTCTTCGGCGAAAAGATCGGCCTCGCGTTCCAGCTCGCCGACGATCTTCTGGATCTGACCGCCGATGCCGCCACCATGGGCAAGGCGACCGGCAAGGACGCCGCACGCGGCAAGGGAACACTTGTGGCACTGCGCGGCGAGGAATGGGCGCGCCGCAAACTGCAGGAACAGGTGGCCGAAGCCGCAGAACTCCTGGCCCCTTATGGTGAAAAGGCCGCGATTCTCATCGCGGCCGCAAGATTTATCGCCGAACGCAAAAGCTGAGTCGGCATACCCGCTCAGCCCCTACATCCGATCAGCCCTTGAGGGGCGAAATCAGCACTTCGACGCGGCGGTTCTGGGCGCGACCGTCAGGCGTTGCATTCGATGCGATCGGCTGCGAGGCACCAAAGCCGAGCGTCGAAATACGGCGCTGGTCGACACCGCGCGCACCGAGATAATTGGCAACCGAAGCGGCGCGACGTTCCGAAAGGCCCTGATTGTAACCGGGGCTACCGGTGGAATCGGTGTGACCGTTGATATCGATCAGCGTGCGGTTGAACTTGTTCAGCACGATGCCGACGGAATCGAGCGTCTGATAGAACGGCGGAATGACCTGATCCTGATCCGTCGCGAAGGTAATGTTCGACGGCATGTTGAGAACGATGCTGTCGCCGCGGCGGGAAACCGAAACGCCCGTACCCTGAAGCTGGGCGCGAAGCTCGGCTTCCTGACCATCCATGTAATTGCCAATGGCGCCACCGGCGAGCGCACCGATGCCCGCACCGATAAGCGCAGCATTGCGGCGACCGGTCGGCGAACCGCCGACAGCCAGGCCGCCGAGCGCGCCAACCACGGCGCCGATACCGGCACCGCCCGCCGTATTCGACATCTTCTGCTCACCCGTATAGGGATCGGTGGTGGTGCAGGCGGAAAGATAGGTCCCGCAAAGGGCGACGATCGCGATTTTTTTGATCATATGTTTTGATGCTCCGAGAGGTTCAGGAGGTACGACAGTGGAATTCCGGCCTTTTCACGGTACTCTTTACTCCGCCGCGTCTTTCCGGCCGAAACGCTTTTCGATGTAATCGGCCACAAGCGCTTCGAAATCACCGGCAATGTTGGGACCACGCAGGGTGAGCGCCTTTTCCCCATCTATGAAGACGGGAGCGGCGGGGCTTTCGCCGGTTCCGGGCAGGGAAATACCGATATCGGCATGTTTGCTTTCGCCGGGACCGTTGACGATGCAGCCCATGACAGCAACATTCAGCGCCTCGACGCCGGGATATTTCTCGCGCCAGACCGGCATGTTCTTGCGAATATCGTTCTGGATGTTCTGCGCCAGTTCCTGAAAGACGGTGGACGTGGTGCGCCCGCAGCCGGGACATGCCGCAACGACCGGAATGAATTGCCTGAAACCCATGACCTGCAGCAATTCCTGCGCCACCTGCACCTCGCGGGTGCGGTCGCCATTCGGCTCCGGCGTCAGCGAAACACGGATCGTATCGCCGATACCGTGCTGCAGCACATAACCCATGGCGGCAGACGAGGCGACGATGCCCTTGGAACCCATGCCCGCTTCGGTAAGACCCAGATGCAGGGCGTGATCGGACCGCTCCGACAACATCGAATAAACGGCGATCAGATCCTGCACCTGACTGACCTTGGCGGACAGGATGATACGATTGCGCGGCAGGCCGATCTCTTCGGCAAGCTCGGCGGAAATCAGTGCCGACTGCACGATGGCCTCGCGCGTGACCTGGCGGGCGGAGAGCGGAAAACCCTCTTCCTTGTTCCTGTCCATCAGCGTGGTCAGCAATTCCTGATCCAGCGACCCCCAGTTCACGCCGATTCGGACCGGCTTGTCGTAGCGGATCGCCATTTCGACGATTTCGCCGAACTGCTTGTCCTTTTTATCCTTGAAGCCAACGTTGCCGGGATTGATGCGGTATTTCGCCAGTGCTTCGGCGCAGGCCGGATGATCGGCCAGAAGCTTGTGGCCGATATAATGGAAATCGCCGACAAGCGGCACATCAAGCCCAAGACGCAGCAACCGCTCGCGGATTTTCGGAACGGCAGCCGCACTCTCGTCACGGTCGACGGTGATGCGAACGATTTCCGAACCGGCCCGGAACAGCGCCGCCACTTGGCTGACGGTGGCATCGATATCAGCCGTATCGGTATTGGTCATCGACTGCACGACGACGGGCGCGCCGCCACCGACGATGACACCGCCCACGTCTACGGCGACGGATGCGCGGCGGGGCTTCGGGTCATAATCGGCATGTGACGTCATGGCGTTCTCTGGAGCTTGCGGCAAGGTCTGGCAATTGAGGTGAAACAAGGGGGCCTGCTTGTCAACACCCAACGCATGAGAGCTTCTACTTTACCGCAATCATGGCAAAATTCGAGACGCCTATTCCTTGCCGGCGCCATCCGCGTGGCGGGCGAGCCGCGAAAGCAGCAAAACCACCACATGCAGCAACGGCAGCGCGATGAAAACACTGGCAAGACCCGTATGTTCTGCAATGAAGCCGATTGCGGAGGGTGCCACCAGAATACCGGAATAACCCATGGTGGTGACGACGGAGAGCCCGATTCCCGGCGCCAGTCCCGGCATGTTGCCGGCCGCCGAGAAGGCGATGGGCACCATGTTGGAAATACCGATGCCCGCAATGGCGAAGCCGATGATGGCGAAGGTGGAATTGCCCGCAAGACCAGCGATCAACAGACCCGTGATTGACATGACCGAGCAGAATCGCAGGGTATTGACCGCTCCGAACCGGTCACGCACCAGATCGCCGGCAAAACGCATGGCCGCCATGGTCATGGAGAAGGCCGCGAAGGCAAAACCGGATTGGGACACCGAGGCTCCCAGCTCATTGCGCAGATAAAGTGCGCCCCAATCGAGGATCGCGCCTTCCGGAATCATCGAGAACAGCGCCATCAGGCCGATGATCCATGGCAACGGTGTCAGCGGCAGGCCGCCTTTCGGGCGCTCCGCTTCCGGATGTGGACGATCCGCGAGAACCCGCGGCCAGGCAATGACCAGCAGCACCAGCGCAATGACCGTCAGCGCTACAGCATGGCCCTGCACGCCAATGGCCGTGATGAGGTAACCACCGAGACCGGCGCCGATCAGGCCACCAAGGCTCCAGAACGCATGGCACGACGACATGATCGCCCGGCGCATGTCGCGCTCCACCGCCACCGCATTGGCATTCATGGCGACGTCCATCGCCCCCGTCAGACCGCCAAACAGGAAGACCGCAATCACCCCCGCCCAGATCGTGCCTGCCCAGGAGATGAAGAGCAGTGTCGGCAAAAAGATCGCCGCAGTCACGAGGCTTACCGTGCGCGAGCCGAAACGGGCAATCTGGGAACCGGCAATGGGCATGAAGACCAGTGAGCCGATGCCGAAAACCAGAATGATAAGGCCGAGAGCGCTTTCACTGAGGGACAGGCGCGCCGCGAATTCCGGGATCTTGGGCGCCCAGGATCCCATCATGAAACCGTTCATCAAAAACAGCAGGGAAACGCCCAGCCTGTGCCGGGTCAGATAGGACGAGCGTGCAGCCGTCGGCGAAAATGACGTGGGGCCATTCATCGGCAATATCCTTCAGACTTGACCGTGGGAAAATCGGGCGGCGTCTTCATCGCCGCAATAAACGTCTACACCCTTCACCGACAGCGCCTCGACCAATGCGCGGTCGGCATTCTGCTCCAGCACGAGGGAAAGCGGCGGGGAAAAATCATGGACGTGAAAGGCTGCCTTGTGACCGAGCTTTTCGGTGGTGATTGCCGCGACAATCCGCTGGCTGGCGCTGCAGGCAAGCCGCTTGAACACCGCATCCTCGAAAACATCGGCCGAGAGGCCCATTTCAGTCGCGACACCGCAAACGCCGAGAATACAGAGGTCGGGCCGCATCAACTCAAGCTGCCGCAGTGCCATGGCGTCGATCGCAGCACCAACAGCCGGATCGACCTTGCCGCCGATCAGCACCAGATCGATATCGGCTCGCCCTGTCAGTTCGGCGGCAATGGCGGGCGTATTCGTCACGACTGTGAGGTTGAGACCGGCCGGGATCGCTCGTGCAACGGCGAGATTGGTGGAGCCGGCATCGATAAAAACGACCATGCCCGGCTCAAGCAGCGGAACGACGGCACGCGCCAGCATCGCCTTCCGGTCGGCATCCTCGGCAATACGCATCTTCAGCGGCACCGTCGTGCTGTCGGAGAGCAGTGCTCCGCCATAAACCCGCAGACATTCCCCACGCGCCGCCATCTCGCGCAGGTCACGGCGCACAGTGTCTTCGGAAACACCGAAACTCTGGGCCAGATCCTGCGCAAGCACCCGGCCGCTTTGCCGCAACTGCGCGAGGATGAGCGCCTGCCGCTCACTGACAAAATGATCGCTCATCGAAACTCATGCATAAACAGGAACAAACGTGCACGAACATGCATATTCGAGTTTCTGCCGAAGCGCAATAAAAAACGCCCGCCGAAAGGCGGGCGTCTGCAACCTTATCGACGATGCGACAGGGCTTATTCGGCGTAGGAGATCAACAGGTCCTTCGCGTCGATCTGGTCGCCGGGGCGCACCAGAACCTCAGCGATCTTGCCATCACGTTCGGCGTGGAGCGCGGTTTCCATCTTCATCGCTTCGATGGACAGCAGCACATCGCCGGCCTTGACCTCCTGCCCCTGATTGACAAAGACGCGGCTGATCACGCCCGGCATCGGCGCGCCGATATGGGATGCATTGCCGGGTTCGGCCTTGCGGCGCACGGCGGAGCCGGAAGCGCCATGTGCCCGGTCCGGCACCTTGATGCGGCGGGGCTGACCGTTGATCTCGAAGAACACCGTCACCATGCCCTTATCGTCAGTGCCGGATGAGGCCTGATTGACGATGACAAGCGTCTTGCCGCGCTCGATGTCGGCAAACAGCTCCTCGCCATCCTCCATGCCGTAGAAATAGGCATGGGTGGGCAGCACGGAAACCGGACCATAGGTCTCGGCGGTAAGCGCGAAATCGGTGAACACCTTCGGATACATCAGATAGGACGCGAACTCAAAATCGTCGACCTTGCGCTCCAGCTTGGTCTCGATCACCTTCCGCTCCGCGTCGAGATCGGCATCTTCCAGCAGCGAACCCGGACGAACCGTGTAGGGCGCTTCGCCCTTCAGCGCCTTTTTCTGCAGGGCTGCCGGCCAGCCGCCGGGCGACTGTCCAAGATCGCCCTTCAGCATCGACACCACCGAGTCAGGGAAAGACACTTCACGATCAGGGTTTTCGACATCGGCCACCGTCAGGTCCTGGCTGACCATCATCAGCGCCATGTCACCGACGACCTTGGAGGACGGCGTCACCTTGACGATATCGCCGAACATGCGGTTGGCGTCGGCATAGGCCTGCGCCACCTCGTGCCAGCGGCTCTCGAGACCCAGCGAACGGGCCTGTTCCTTGAGATTGGTGAACTGGCCGCCCGGCATTTCATGCAGGTAGACTTCCGAAGCCGGCCCCTTGAGATCGCTTTCGAACGCCGCATATTGATTGCGTACGGCCTCCCAGTAGAAGGAAATGCGGCGGATCCATTCGGTATCGAGACCCGTATCGCGTTCCGACCCCGCCAGCGCCTCCACGATCGAGCCGAGGCATGGCTGCGACGTATTGCCGGAGAAGGCATCCATTGCAGCATCCACGGCGTCGACGCCGGCATCCACGGCGGCAAGAACGGTCGCGGCGGAAATGCCCGAGGTGTCATGGGTGTGGAAATGGATCGGCAGGCTGGTCGCCTCGCGTAGCGCCTTGAACAGGACCCTGGCGGCAGCCGGTTTCAACAGACCCGCCATGTCCTTGACGGCGATGATATGCGCACCGGCCTTTTCAAGCTCGGCGGCAAGGCTGGTATAATATTTGAGATCGTATTTCGGACGCGCCGAATTCAGCAGATCGCCGGTGTAGCAGATGGTCGCCTCGCAGAGCTTGTTCTCCTCGGCAATCGCATCCATCGAGACACGCATATTCTCCACCCAATTCAGGCAGTCGAAGACGCGGAAAAGATCGACCCCGCCCCTTGCGGCCTGGCGGACGAAATATTTGACGACGTTATCAGGATAATTCTTGTATCCGACGCCATTCGCACCGCGCAGAAGCATCTGCAGCAGCAGGTTCGGCGCGCCTTCCCGAATGAGGGCCAGACGTTCCCAGGGGTCTTCAGTCAGGAAGCGCATGGAAACATCGAATGTCGCCCCGCCCCAGCATTCCAGCGACAGAAGCTGCGGCAGCGCCTTGGCGTAAACATTTGCGACCCGGGCGATATCATGCGTGCGGACACGGGTGGCCAGCAGCGACTGGTGCCCGTCGCGCATGGTCGTGTCGGTGACCAGCACACGCTTTTCGTTGCGCATCCAGTCCGCGAAGCCCTTCGGACCGAGCTTGTCCAGCAACTGCTTGGTGCCGTCAGGCGTCGGCGCATCGATATAGGGTACGACGGGCTTTGCCGCCTTGTCGGAGGGTTTCGCACGCCCCTTGGTTTCCGGGTGGCCATTAACGGTCACGTCGGCAAGATAGGTCAAAAGCTTGGTGGCGCGGTCCTGACGCTTGACCTGCGCAAACAGTTCCGGCGTCGAATCGATGAAGCGGGTCGTATAGGTATTGTTGCGGAAGCTGTCGTGACCGATGATGGCTTCAAGGAAGGTGAGGTTGGTCGCAACGCCGCGGATGCGGAATTCGCGCAGCGCGCGGTCCATGCGGTTGATGGCCTCATCCGGTTGCGGCGCCCAGGCCGTTACCTTGACGAGCAGCGGATCGTAATATCGCGTGATGACGGCGCCGGTATAGGAGGTGCCGCCGTCCAGACGAATGCCGAAGCCCGAAGCGGAACGATAGGCAGTGATACGGCCATAATCCGGAATGAAATTATGTTCCGGGTCTTCCGTCGTGATGCGGCACTGCAGCGCGTGGCCGTTGAGGCGGATATCCCCCTGCTTGGGAACGCCGGATTCCGCCGTGCCGATGGCAGCTCCTTCAAGAATATGAATCTGCGCCTTGACGATATCGATACCGGTCACGACTTCGGTGACGGTATGCTCCACCTGAATACGCGGATTGACCTCGATGAAGTAGAATTTGCCGCTATCGGCATCCATCAGATATTCAACCGTGCCGGCGCCGATATAATTGGTCGCGGCGGCGATCTTCAGGGAGTAGGAGGCGAGCTCCTGACGCTGCGCTTCGCTCAGATAGGGCGCGGGCGCACGCTCGACCACCTTTTGGTTGCGGCGCTGGATCGAACAATCACGCTCGAACAGATGCACGACATTGCCATGCGTATCGCCGAGAATCTGGCTTTCGACGTGACGCGCACGCTCGACCAGCTTTTCGAGATAGACCTCATCCTTGCCGAAAGCCGCCTTCGCCTCGCGCTTTGCCTCCGTCACCTCACGGGCGAGATCTTCTCGTCTACGGATGGCGCGCATGCCGCGACCGCCGCCACCCCAGGAGGCTTTCAGCATGACGGGATAGCCGATTTCCTCGGCCATGCGCTCCACTTCCACAATATCATCCGGCAGCGGATCGGTGGCGGGAACAACGGGTACATCAACCGAGATCGCCAGATTACGGGCAGCGACCTTGTTGCCGAGCTGGCGCATCGTATCCGCCGTCGGTCCGATGAAGGTGATGCCGGCCTTGTTGCAGGCCTCCACAAATTCCGGGCTTTCAGACAGCAGACCATAACCGGGATGGATCGCGTCCGCTCCGGAGAGCTTGGCCACACGGATAACTTCCTCAATCGAAAGATAACTTTCGATCGGCCCCATATCCTTGGCGAGATGCGGCCCCCTGCCGACCTGATAGGATTCATCCGCCTTGAAGCGGTGCAAAGACAGCTTGTCTTCTTCCGCCCAAATCGCAACGGTTTTAATCCCAAGCTCGTTGGCTGCCCGGAAAACGCGGATCGCTATTTCGGATCGGTTGGCAACAAGTATTTTCGATATTTTCAAGACGGTCTCCCCACACGCCAAAACAAAATTTCTGCTGCACTGCGGAATTAAGCAGCAAAACCCGGTCTTGGAAAGGGCAATTCGGGAGAGAACCGTCCTGTCGCCGTTAGCTTAGCAGGCCATGGCGAAAAGCGAGCGCGACGGTATGCTGCCTGTTCCTGGCGCTGAAACGGCGCTGGATTCCGTTGATATACCAGTCGACCGTGTGGTTGGAGATGGATAGCTGGCGTCCGATTTCGGTAGAGGTCATGCCATCCGCCATCAGCGTCAGGACCTCCATTTCGCGCCTCGTCAATTCGAGCGCGGAGACTTCCGGGGCATTGTTGAGACCATGGGCCTGGCCCGAAAGATCGAGCAGCCGCCAGAATACCGCGCGTGTCGCCGCATCCAGCAGCTCGACCTGCAGCGACGGCAATTGCCGGTCCTGACCGCCAATGAAGACCGCGCCGATAAAGCCCGCGCGCCCATGCACCGGAAAGGCATAACCGCCTTGCAGACCGTAACGGCCGGCATCGTTAAAAAAGACGCTCGCCCTTTTACGATGCATTGCACGCGGCAGGCCCTCAAGCGCTTCTTTCCACTGAAACGGCTTGTGCACCATGCCGATCACCTTACGGACGGGATCGACGAGATTGTATTTCTTGGCCCTGTAGACCTCGATCCAGCCTTCCGGCAGATGTTGCGCAAGGATCTGGCCGTTAGAGGCAAGCTCCCCGGTCATCCGCCTGCTGACGAGGAAATATTCGAAACCGTATTCGCGGATGAGCGCCACAAATTCGGAGCGCACGTGGTCGGCGTTTCCCGCTTGGTAACAGGCAGAGATGAAATGAAGAATATCATGCATAAAGACACAAGGTCCGGAGCTTGGCTTGAAGGGAATGACACGGAGGACATGGTCCCGCGATGACGTCATGTTACTCGGGCGCCGGTCGGTTCAGATTGAACATATCGTCGTTAGCAATCCCTGAAACGAAGATGCGAAATCTTGTGACGGCGTCCCCCGGGAAACATCGGGTTCGGTTTTTTTCGGTTCGCACGCGCGCTCAATTTGTTAAGCCGCCATTCAGACAGAAAGAGCGATAATTACACAAAATTCGCCGTCTCATGCAACCTTGCTAAAGTAGCAAGGCTTTGAGACCGAACAATCAACAGCTCGAAAAAGACGCACGGACTGGATTGAAAATTTGACCTTGTTTCAGGTTTACACACGCGCTCTGCGCTATCTGACCGTTCATAAATGGCGGGTGACGGTGGTCGTCATCGCCAACGTCATTCTTGCAGCGATCACCATCGCCGAACCCGTACTGTTCGGCCGTATCATCGACGCCATCTCTTCCGGCACCAATGTCACGCCCATCCTCATTCTGTGGGCGGGTTTCGGCGTCTTCAATACCGTCGCTTATGTCGCGGTCGCGCGCGAGGCCGACCGGCTGGCCCATGGCCGGCGCGCTTCGCTTCTGACCGAAGCCTTCGGCCGCATCATCTCCATGCCGCTCTCCTGGCACCATCAGCGCGGCACATCCAATGCCCTGCACACGCTGCTGCGCGCCAGCGAAACGCTGTTCGGCCTGTGGCTGGAATTCATGCGCACGCATCTGGCTACCTTCGTCGCGCTGGTGCTGCTTGTGCCAACCGCCATGTCCATGGACCTGCGCCTCAGCTTCGTGCTGATCGGCCTCGGCATCGTCTACTGGTTCATCGGCAAGTGGGTGATGGGCCGCACCAAGGACGGCCAGGCTTCGGTCGAAGAGCATTATCACAGCGTTTTTGCCCATGTCAGCGATTCCATCAGCAACGTGTCGGTGCTGCACAGCTACAACCGCATCGAAGCTGAAACCAAGGCGCTGAAATCCTTCACCGAAAAGCTGCTGAGCGCGCAATATCCCGTGCTGGACTGGTGGGCCTTCGCAAGTGCGCTCAACCGCACGGCCTCCACCGTTTCGATGATGATCATCCTCGTCATCGGCACCGTGCTGGTGAAGAACGGCGAACTGCGCGTCGGCGACGTCATCGCCTTCATCGGTTTCGCCAACCTCCTGATCGGCCGTCTGGACCAGATGCGGCAATTCGTGACGCAGATTTTCGAAGCCCGCGCCAAGCTCGAGGATTTCTTCGTGCTGGAGGATTCCGTCAAGGAACGGGAAGAGCCGGGCGATGCCCGCGAATTGTCGAATGTCTCCGGCACGGTAGAGTTCCGCAACATCAATTTCGGTTTCGCCAATACCAAGCAGGGCGTTCACGACGTCTCGTTCACGGCCAAGGCGGGCGAAACGGTTGCGATCGTCGGGCCGACGGGCGCCGGCAAGACCACGCTCATCAATCTCCTGCAGCGGGTCTATGATCCCGATTCCGGCCAGATCCTGATCGACGGAACCGATATTTCGACGGTGACGAAAAACTCGCTCCGCAACTCCATCGCCACCGTGTTTCAGGATGCCGGTCTGCTAAACCGCTCCATCCGCGAAAACATCCGCCTCGGCCGCGAATCGGCAACGGATGCGGAAGTGGTGGAAGCCGCAGCGGCGGCCGCGGCAACCGACTTCATCGACAGCCGTATCAACGGCTATCTCACCCAGGTCGGTGAACGCGGCAACCGCCTCTCCGGCGGCGAGCGCCAGCGTATCGCCATTGCGCGCGCTATCCTCAAGAACGCGCCTATTCTGGTTCTCGACGAGGCGACCAGCGCACTTGACGTGGAAACGGAAGCCCGCGTGAAGGCTGCGGTGGATGCGCTGAGAAAGAACCGCACGACCTTCATCATCGCCCACCGTCTTTCCACGGTTCGCGACGCCGATCTCGTGCTGTTCCTCGATCAGGGCCGGGTCATAGAAAAGGGTACTTTCGATGAGCTGAGCCAGCGCGGCGGACGCTTCACCTCGCTGCTGCGCACCAGCGGCCTGCTGACGGAAGAAGAAGGCCAGTCCCGGCCAAAGGCCATAGCGTCCTGACGCCTTGGCAATAGGAATACAAAAAGGGCGGACAACATATTGTCCGCCCTTTTTCTTTGCCTGTTTCGTAAAGACGGTTCCAAGCCATGGGTCCTATCGCAGGATTTGCGCCAAAGAGCTCGCCAGCCAAAAATCGATCTGCCCGAATGGGAAGACATATCCCAGAAAGGCAACGAGACCCGCCGTAACATTGATCAGAAAAACACCGAGAAGCACGCCAAGTGTCACTCCAGTGCCCGTTTTCGAAGGGTAGCGCGCCAGCCAGCACGACAATGCCAAGGACAGGACGGCAAAGAATATAGACAGCGCGGTTTCTGTGAAAGAGACGTTGAATTGCAAGATAACCCTCCTTCCGGCCTGACGAAATTGTCGCGGAACGCGCGAAGACCACTTCCAGTCACTGTTGGTACATTCTGAAACCGGCCGTCCATGACAGTTTCCTGCCAAGACACATATTTCGCAGATGGAGCGCCCGCAAGCACGGCTTCTGCGAGAAGTGGTCGACGACTCCGGGCCTGACACTCCAGCCCGATCCCTGGAGGCTTTCACAGATGACCATATCCCGGCGCCGCCGGCTTTTCGCCGGCAGCTGCGAAAGCCGCTGGGCGTCAGGGCTATCAGCCGCCAAGATGCTCAAACGGACTTGAAGGCAGCCCTGTAAAAATTCAGGCCCCTGCGTCACCGCAGGAGCCTGATCTTAGGCAGATATAGAGCTGACAGCGTCAGTCGAAGGAGATCACCCCATCGCCGGCCGCCAGGTCCTTGCCGTCGACGGATATGGAAACCTCCACCGTACCGGCCTTGCGGCTGACGGTAATGTTTCTTGCTTTTCCATCGAGCGTGATGCTGACCGAGAAACCGCTCCAGTCTTCCGGCAGCGACGGCGAAACATGCAGCTTGCCGCCGGTGCGGGTTATGCCGAGAATCCCCTCGACAGCTGCCCGGTAGAGCCAGCCGGCGGAACCCGTGTACCAGCTCCAGCCACCGCGCCCCGCATAGGCGCCCTCGCCATAAACATCTGCGGTCACCACATAGGGTTCGACCCGATAGGTTTCCGACGATGCCGCATCGAGCGCATGGTTGACCGGGTTCAGCAGCTTGAAGCAGTTCCATGCCTCCTGGGCGCGGCCCTGCCGTGCGAGAGCAAGAACCACCCAGGTCGCGGCATGGGTATATTGCCCGCCATTTTCACGCACACCCGGCGGATATCCCTTGATGTAACCCGGATCGTGCGGCGCACGCGAGAAGGGTGGCGTGAACAGCCGGATGATACCGGTCTTTTCATCGACCAGATGCTCCATGACCGCGTCCATCGCCTGCCGCGACCGGCCTTCTTCGCCTTCGCCGGAGAGAACGCTCCAGCTCTGGCCAAGCGAATCGATCCGGCATTCCTCGCTGCTGGCTGAACCGAGCGGCGTGCCGTCATCGAAGTAGCCGCGCCGGTAATAGCTGCCATCCCAGCCTGCGGTTTCGAGAGCATTGCGCAGTTTTTCGCGGTGCGATGCCCATTTTCCGACGCGGTCGGTATCACCACGCTTCTCGGCGATCTCGATGAAATCGCGCAAAGCCCCGGAGAGGAACCAGCCGAGCCAGACGCTGGTGCCCTTACCGCCGACGCCGACACGGTTCATGCCGTCGTTCCAGTCACCGCCGAGGATCAGCGGCAGACCGTTTTCACCAGTGCGATGAATGGCGAGATCAAGCGCAAGCGCCGCATGTTCGTAAAGCGTGACAGACCGCTCGCTTGTCTCCGGCTGGAAGAAGGCATCATGCTGGCCTGGCATCAACGCCGGGCCTTTCAGGAAGGGGATGTTTTCATCGAGAATGGCGGCATCACCCGTGGCCGAGACATACTGGTTGATCGCATAAGCGAGCCAGACGACATCGTCCGAAATCGTCGTGCGGACACCCGCACCCGTCAGCGGCAGCCACCAGTGCTGCACGTCGCCTTCCGGGAACTGGCGGCCTGCCGCGCGCAGGATCTGCTCGCGGGCGAGATCCGGCTGGTAGAGCAGGAAGGCCAGCGTATCCTGCAGCTGGTCGCGGAAGCCGAAGGCGCCGCTCGACTGGTAAAAGGCGGTGCGCGCCAGAATGCGGCATGCCAGCGCCTGATACGGCAGCCAGTTATTGACCATGTGGTTGAAGCCGGCATCGGGCGTGGAAACCTGCAACTGGCCGGTAAAGCCCGTCCAGAAAGCCTTGCTCGCATCCAGCACCGTCTGGAAGTCCGCCTTGCGGGCATCCTTCACCAGTGCTTCGGCCTCTTCCGCATTGTCGGCATCACCGAGAATGAAGGTCATGTGCCGTTCTTCACCGGGCTTCAGATGGATTTCCTGCATCAGCGCGGCGCAGGGATCACCATCAAGCTCGGTGCTACCGCTGAGTGCGGCACCGGATACGATCCCCTGTGGTGCCTGTGCCGAACCGAAGCGGCCGATGAATTCCCGGCGGCTGGTGGTGAAGCCGCTCACCTCAGTGTCGAGCGTCAGGAAGGACGTGCGGGCGCTATAGTCGATGCTGTAGGGGTTCGACGCGAAGATCGCGTTGCTGCCGGCATCGTGCCTGCTCAGAATGAACGGCGCGGATTTCTGGCCGTTATTGCCGAGCACCCATTCCACATAGGCATAGACCTTCAGGCGGCGGCTTTTCGTGCCCTTGTTGCGAACGATGACCTGCGAGAACTTGACCGGCTTCTCGCGGTCGACGGTCTGCGTCACCTCGACTTCGAGCGTATCCGCCACACCGGTCAGCACGGAGTATCCGAGACCATGACGGGTTTCGAACAGCGCTTCGGGATCACGCGACAGCGCGGCGCAGGGCGTATAGAGCTTTCCTGTCTCGACGTCGGCGACATAGAAAGCCTCACCCGGCCGGTTGATAACCGGGTCATTGCTCCATGGCGTCAGCTGATAGTCGCGCGAATTGCGGCTCCAGCTGAAACCGGCACCTTCGCCCGAAATATGGAAACCGAAATTCTCGTTCGAGACGACGTTGATCCACGGATGCGGCGTGGACTGCCCGCCATTGAGGCGCACCACATATTCCTGTCCGTTTTTGGCGAAGCCGCCAAAGCCGTTCCAGAAATCGAGATCGCCCGCATCCTCGACCGGCTCTGCGACCGGGAAGGCTGGAACAGGCAAACGGGCCTGTGCGGCATCGCTCGTGCCGTCCGGGCCGCGATGGGCCGCAAACAGCGATACAGCGCGGTTGATCTGGTCGACGATTTTGCCGTTGCGCACGTGAAGAACAACACGGGAGGCGGCGAGAAGCGCGCTCCAGGTCTCTTCGTCCATCAGGTCGCGACGCACGGAGAAGACATGCGGGCGCCCGCCATCGGCAGGATTGATGCGGCGCTGCGCCTCGGAAATATGATCCAGCGCATGCTGCATGTCCTGCGCATAGGACGCGGCCCGTTCGTTGACGATGACGAGATCGAAGATCACGCCGCGTGAGCGCAGATATTCATGGGCGCTCAGCGCCTCACGGGCGATATCCATGTCCATATCGTCGTTGATGCGCAGGCTGAAGATCGGGAAATCACCCGAAATGGCGAGCGGCCACAAGGCGCGCTGCGAGGCGAGGCCCGTTTTCAGCGTTTCTGAATCCGCACGCAGATGCATGTCCGGATAGGTCAGATAACGGCCGAGATGCTGGAAGGCGGCCGCCTGCTGCGAGGTGACGCCCACATGGCGCATCTGCACCTGCGTACGCGTCCAGGCATGCACGAGTTCATGCGCAAAAGCGTCCGGATGGCGGTAACGGTCGATCGCCTTGTCGACTTCCTCGCGGCTCGGCGCGGCGATCGTCCAGAAGATCACGCTCACCTTCTTGCCCGCCGGCACGCGCACGGTGCGGCGCAGCGACAGGATAGGATCGAGTGTGAAACCATCCGTACTGGAAAGCGTCGCACCGGTATCAAAGGCAGCAGCTTCGCGCAGCGACCGGCCACGACCGATGAACTTGGCGCGGTCCGTCTCGAATTCCGTCGGGCGTGACGGGCCGGCATTGTCGGCGGCCAGATGCGCGATGACGGTACCCGGCTCGTTCGGGCTGCGACGGTTGCGCCAGGCGCGGATGACGTCACCACGCCGGCCGATTTCCGTCTGCACGAACATGCGCGAGAACAGCGGATGGGCGTTGTCGTCATCTTCCGACGCGATGACCGGCTCCATATAGGAGGTCACTTCAATATAGCGATCCTCGGAACCGACGTTCAGCAGGGTGATACGGCGGCCTTCGGCATCGTGCTCGGTGGCGACGATGCACTCAACCACGCTCTGCAGATCGCCTGTTGTCTTGTGGAACTCGGCCTTGTCATCGGTGAAGATCGTCTTGGTCTTTTCACCTTCGATAACGCGCGGTTCTGCCGTCGCACTCCACCATTGCCCATTGGTGGTATCGCGCAGGAAGATGAAGGTGCCCCAGCGATCTTCGGTCGGGTCGGCCTTCCAGCGGGAAATCGCCTGGCCGTTCCACTTTGAATAACCCGCGCCCGTCGAGGTGAGCATGGTCGAATAATGGCCGTTCGAGAGGAACACCACTTCGCGGTCGCGCACCGCCGGATCGGCGATGGAGCGCACCTCGGCACGCAACAGGTCGGCCTGTTCCTTGCCGGGCGTTTCCGGCTCGTATTTGGCGCTCATGACCGGAACTTCGCGCGGCGCCTTTTCCTGCAGCAGCAGTTCGGCCGCCTCGATCACCGGATCGGAGTGGAACAGTTCGCGCAGCACGCCGTCAAAGGCGACGTTGGCGACAGCCGCAATCGACATGCCGTGGTGGTGGGCATAATAGTTATAGACCACCGCGCAGACCTTGCCGTCAGGCACACGCGTCGGCGTGAAATCCACCGCATCGTGGAAACCGTACTGGCCAAGCGCGCCAAGCTTGCGCAGCTTGTCGAGGTTCTCAAGCGCACCGTCAGGATCGTACTGGCTGGCGAGGATCGACGCATAAGGCGCGATCACCGCATTCTGGCCAAGGCCACGCTTGAGGCCAAGGGTCGGCACACCGAAGTTGGTGTATTGATAGTTCATGTTGTGATCGCGGGCGTTGAAAGCCGCTTCGGAAATGCCCCATGGCGTGCCGAGACGACGGCCATGGTTCATCTGCTCCTTGACGATCAGATTGTTGGTCTGGTTGAGAATGCCACCCTGACGCTCCTGCATGACAAGCGGCGGCATCAGATATTCGAACATCGAACCCGACCACGACACCAGTGCGCCCTGCGCGCCGATCGGCACGACCTGCCGGCCGAGACGATACCAGTGCTCGGTCGGCAGATCGCCCTTGGCGATGGCAAACAGGCTGGTCAGGCGGCATTCGGAAGCCAGAAGGTCGTAGCAGGCTTCGTCCAGCTCCTTGCTTTCGACACGATAGCCGATCGACAGCAGACGGCGATCCTTGCGATAGAGGAACGTGAAGTCCATCGAGAAGGCGAGATTGCGGCTGCGGTCGCGCAGCGAAGCAAGACGCTGGCGCAGCGGCTCCATATTGGTGAGGTCGATGGCGCTGTCGGAAATATGCGACTCGCAGCATTCCACCAGCAATTGCGCCCAGCGCGTCACTTCCGCGCTCTGGGTCGATTTCACCTCGTGGTCGACGTTGGTGGCAAGCTTCTGGATATCGCGCGCAAGTACCGCCAGATTGATGACGCGGATCGAGGCGAATTCATGCTCGCGCTTGACGGAGGCGAGCGCGTTCGAGAAACCGATGATGCGCTCTTCGAGACGGCGGTGCAGCGGACGCAGGTTCTTGCGGTTGTCAGGCAGGGCCTTCAGCGTTTCGCGCAGGATGCCGGCAACGTCGCCGATACCGTCGAGATTGCCCTGAAGGTGGGCGGAAGGAGCTTCCGCCCAGTCACGGCAGGCGGACGAGACCGCAATCAGGTGACCGGCGAGATTGCCGCTGTCCACCGCCGAAACATAGCGCGGACCAAGCGTCTGCAACGTGTCCGTATGGTACCAGTTATAGAGATGGCCGCGATACTTCTCCATTTTCTCGACGGTCTGGATCGTGTTTTCGATCCGCTCCAGCGTATCGGCAAAGCTGATCCAGCCGAACTGGCGCGCCGAAATGACGGACAGCAGATAAACGCCGATATTGGTGGGCGAGGTGCGCGAGGCGACGATCGGCTCCGGCGTTTCCTGGAAATTGTCCGGCGGCAGATGGTTTTCCTGCGGCGTCACGAAAGTCTCGTAATAACGCCAGGTGCGGCGCGCGATCTTGCGCAGCTCGAAGGAGACGTGTTCGGAGACGAACAGCCGATCCTCTGTTTCAGCCGACTGGCTGACATACCAGGCAACGGCAGGCGACAGGACCCAGAGCAGCGTGAAGGGAATGCCGATCAGGAAGGCATTGTCACCCGGCAGCGCAGCAAACAGCAGGCCGAGCATCGCCACCACGGGCGCGTGCCACATCTGGCGATAATAATCGATGATGCTGCCTTGCGCGCTGGACTGGATGCTGGCGGCGGTGCGCCATTCCAGCATCAGCTTGTGGCTGACGAGCAGACGGTAAAGCGAACGGACAATCGCGTCCGTCATCATGCAGGCGGCATCGGCAATGAAGACAATGCGCAGCGCAACTTGCGCGTTGGTGGCGCGGATTTCCGACCAGATGGTATGGAAATGCGCCTGCGGCACGATGTCGGTGGAACGCGGCACGAGGCCGGAGAGCAGCGAAAGCGTCGGCGCCACGAAGAGCGAGAAGATCAGCAGGATCTGCCAGATCAGCGCGCCGAGCGGATCCATGAAATACCAGCCGAGGATGGAGGCGAAGAACCAGGCGATCGGTGTGAGCGAGCGACGCAGATTGTCGACCATCTTCCAGCGACCGATGGCGGTAACGCCGCGGGCGCGATCGAGAATATAGGGCAGGAGCTGCCAGTCGCCACGGGCCCAGCGATGCTGGCGCGAGACTTCCACCTCATAGCGGGTCGGGAAATCCTCGACCAGTTCCACGTCGGTCACCAGCGCGCAACGCGCAAACGAGCCCTCGAGCAGATCGTGGCTGAGGATCGAGTTCTCTTCGATACGGCCCTTCAGCGCCGCCTCGAAGGCATCCACATCGTAGAGACCTTTGCCGGTGAAGGTGCCTTCCGAGGTCAGGTCCTGATAGACGTCGGAAACGGTGAAGACGTAAGGATCGATACCGCGATTGATCGAAAAGACGCGCTGGAAGACGGAAGCATCTTTGCCTGTCGTGAGCGAGGGCGTTACGCGCGGCTGTAGCAGGCCGTAACCTTCGACAACACGGCCGGAAACAGGATCGATCACCGGACGGTTGATCGGGTGATGCATCTTGCCAACGAGCTTGGTCACCGCATCGCGCATCAGGCGCGTATCGGCATCCAGCGTCATGACATATTTGACATCGGTCGGCACGATGTTCGCGCCGCCGAGGAATGTCGTATCCTTGTCGCCGCGCAGCAGCATGTTCAGTTCATGCAGCTTGCCGCGCTTGCGCTCCCAGCCCATCCAGCAGCCTTCGGCCGGATTATAGATGCGGCGTCGGTGCAGCAGGTAAAAACGCGTCTTGCCGTCAAAGGCATAACGGCTGTTCAGCGCCGCAAGCTCGCGCTTGGCATAGTCGAGGATCTCGAGATCCTCATCGGATTGCTCATATTGCGCATCGCGCCAGTCGCTGACGAGCGAGAAATAAATCTCGCCATGCGGATTGGCGAGATAATGCACCTCGATATTGCGCATCATCTCGTCAACGCTGTCGCGGCTGGTGAGCATGCAGGGCACGGCAACCAGCGTGCGGGCATCCTGTGGAATGCCGTTCTTGAACTCGTATCCGACCAGCCGGAACGGTTTTACGAAGAAGGTGACGAGCGTGTTGAAGAGACCGGTTGCCCCTTCCGAGGCCGGCAATGCGAACATCAGCAGGAAGGCGGTGACGACATACCACGGCATGCCGGCTTCCGCGAGGAACCAGCCGACCGCCAGCATGGCAAACGCGGTGATCAGAAGCACCGGCGCGGCGATTGCCAGCCAGTTGAACTTACGCATCGAGCGCACGATGTGCTGCGACACCAGCGGCCGGTAACCCAAAGCCTTTTCAAGCTCAAAACGACGCTGGCCGACAAGCACGGAGCCGACATTGACGCGATGGTTTTCATCAGCCCCGGCTGGTGTCTCCGAACGCGCCATTTCGACGGCGGCGCGCGCCACCTCAACTTCGGTCTTGGGGGAGCGACGTGCCAGAAGCTCGATCGTGTTGCGATAGGTGTTGCGCGAACCGAAATCGAGAACTTCGTAATCGGTCTCCTCGCGCAGAACCTTGTCGATATGGCTGACTTCCTCAAACCACACCGACCATTCGGTATCGTCGATTTCGCGCAGGCTCTTGACGATGTTGCCCATCGTCACATTGCCGGACGCCAGACGATTATGTTCCGACATCATGACATTTTCGGCATCGGTGCCGGCGGCATGCAGGCGCTCTTCCAGCCAGGCAACGGCAAAGCCCGATGTCTGCGAACCGTTGCGCAGACGATAAAGGAACTGTGTCGCGAAAGTCGGATCGTCGACCAGCGAATCGACCTGTTTCAGAAGCGCGGCCGACGCCTCGGCATCGTTCAGCCGGATGATCTCGTCGACGACCTCGTTCGCCTTCTGGCGCATGCGGCGCGAGCGCTCGACGCGAATGGAGATGCGGCGAAGATTTTCAATGAGGACAAAACGGATGATCGACGGCAGTGCCCACAATTCGCCGATCTGCAGCGTCTTCGAGGTCTGGTAGCCATCCACCAGCGCTGTCATGTTCTCGCGCGAAACCGTGCTGTGGGTATGGGCGACATAAAGCCAGCCAAGCGCCATGACCCGCGGGATCGTCACGCCGCCCACCGTCATCGTCGGCAGCTGGCGATAGAATTTGCGCGGAAAATCGCGGCGCACTTCCTGGATCGCTTCTTCGATGACGTAGTGGTTGTCGAGCAGCCATTCCGCAGCCGGCGTGATCGTCGCGCCATTTTCCGCATCGACGGCCGTCGTGCGGTAGACCCTGAGGATTTCCTTCTCGTTCTCGCGGTGACGCTCGAAGAAATCGAATTCCATGAAACCGGGAAGGCTGTCGGCACCGTCGCGGGAAAGCGCGGCACCCGCATCATGCAGTTCCTCGATCGTCATATAGGACGCGCGGATCGAATCATTATGATCGATCTGCTTCGTCTCGGAATCACGGGCGGCGGCGGTCGGGGTGATATGAAATGACATCGGGCTCGTATTCTGAACTTAAGGGAAACCTGTTCGACTTGACCGGCATTTCGTCCGTGGCGGGAACACGCACGAAAATCGGGCCACGCTATATTTATGACTTATCCTGAACCTTCGGTGAACCGGGCCGGGCGCCGGACGGATCGGATCATCCGATGACGGATGTCCGTGGGCGCAGCATCGTGCAGGGCAATTTTTCCGAGGTGCCTGCAAAGCAGGAGATCGGTGCAGACAGCGAGTTTCCGGCGACAGGAAAATTTCATCCTGCGGCCCGGCAAAGCCGTTCCAACCGGATTTCGCACACTCCCCGACGGCGAAAATTGTTCGCGCAACGCCCGATAGTCCCCCGTTGACAACCTGAAGGGCAACGCGAAACCAAGGAGGCCCGCGCCACATCCGAAAGAAGCTAATGCCCCAGGACGTCAATAGTTCCATGCCACCTGTCGCGGCACGATGCAAGCGTTGAATTTCTGGGTGTTTCGGCACCGGAAACGCCCCTTACATGGCCCTGCATATGCTGCTATGTCATTTGCCAAAGGCGCCGGAAACAAGCGGCGAAACCCGGGACTTCAAAAATGACCAGACAGACCGCCAACGTCACCTCTTTTGCCAACCACATGCCGGATGTGGTGGCGATCCGCCACCACCTGCACCGCCATCCTGAAATCGGCCTGTCCGAGTTCAAGACGTCGGATTTCATCGCCGAAAAGCTGGTGGAAATGGGCTATGAGGTGACGCGGGGGCTCGCCGGGACCGGCATCGTCGCCACGCTGCGCAATGGCGACAGCACACGCACGCTCGGCATCCGTGCCGATATCGACGCCCTGCCGATCCACGAGGAAACCGGGGCGGAATATGCAAGCGCCAATCAGGGTGTAATGCATGCCTGCGGCCATGACGGCCACACCGCCATGCTTCTGGGGGCGGCAAAGATCATTGCCGAACGCCGGAACTTCGAGGGAACGCTGCATCTTATCTTCCAGCCCGCGGAAGAGAATTTCGGCGGCGCCCGCATCATGATCGAGGACGGCCTGTTTGACCGCTTCCCCTGCGATGCGGTTTTTGCCCTGCATAACGATCCCGGCGTGCCCTTCGGGCAATTCGTGCTGCGCGACGGGCCGATCCTTGCCGCCGTCGACGAGTGCAGGATCACCGTCAACGGTTATGGCGGCCACGGCGCCGAACCGCAGGATGCGGCAGACCCCATCGTTGCCGGCGCAAGCATCATCATGGCGCTGCAGACCGTGGTGTCCCGCAACATCCATCCGCAACTGTCGGCCGTCGTCACCGTGGGCGCATTCCACGCCGGTGCGGCGAGCAACGTCATTCCCGAAACGGCAGAGATGCTTCTTACCATCCGCTCCTTCGATGCCGGCGTCCGCGACGAGCTGGAAAAGCGCATCCGGGCGATAGCGGAAGGTCAGGCGGCGAGCTACGGCATGAGCGTCACCATCGATTACGAGCGCGGCTATAATGCAACCGTCAACCACAAGGCGGAAACGGACTATGTCGCCGATCTCGCCCGCCGTTTTGCCGGCGCTGAAAAGGTAGCCGAGATGCAGCGCCCGTCCATGGGCGCGGAAGACTTCGCCTATATGCTGGAAAAACGGCCCGGCTGTTATTTCTTCCTCGGCACGGCGCGCACCGACAACGACCCGCCGCTGCACCATCCGAAATTCGACTTCAATGACGACATCCTGCCGATCGGAACGGCTTTCTGGGTCGATCTGGCCGAGGATTACCTCAAGGCGTGACAAACAGTAAAAGGCCGGTCGGAGGAGCGACCGGCCTTTTGTTCTCAAGTTACCTGATGGGAAAAGTCGGGAGGATCAGGGAACGAGACCGAGAATAACCGCGGCGACAAAGGCCACGCACACGCCGACAAGAGCCGCATGCACCGAATCTCTCCAGTTGCGCGGCGACTGGGGCTGCGAGACAAAGTCTTTTACTTTTCCTGCCTTGGAATAAGACATTGTGCACTCCCTTCCCTGTCAGGCCCGCCGGAGCGGGCAATGGTTAATTTCAACCAAAGAATAGCTTTATCCCCTACCATTCCAGTAGAGATAAAATTCCATAAGAAGCGCCAATTGGGAAAAATAGGGGTCGCCACTTGCCTCCCAACAAGCATCAATCTACCCATCGCGGAATATTAACGCGGCAGGACGGCGTTCGTTCAGGCGAACAGTCCGTGGACGGGAAGAGATGACGGATATCGACGCCATCATCATAGGCGCGGGGGTAATCGGGCTTGCGGCGGCCCGTGAGCTTTCAATGCGCGGCCTTTCCATCATCATCCTCGAAGGTGAGAAGGAATTCGGCTCCGCGACCTCCTCCCGCAACAGCGAGGTCATTCACGCCGGGCTCTATTATCCGGCCGGAAGCCTCAAGGCCCGCCTCTGTGTCGAGGGTAAAAAGCAGCTCTATGTCTTCTGTCAAAGCCATGGTGTTGCACACCGCCGCTGCGGCAAGCTCATCGTGGCTGCAGAGGAGGCTGAGACGGCCCTGCTGGCCGCACTCAAGGACAAGGGTGAGGCGAACGGCTGCGAAGATCTGGAACTGATCGATGGGCAGGAGGCGCTTTCGCTCGAACCCGCCCTCGCCTGCAGGGCAGCCCTGTTTTCGCCCTCGACCGGCATCATCGACAGCCATGGCTATATGCTGGCATTGCTCGGCGAGGCGGAAGACCACGGCGCGGCTCTTGCCTTGAATGCTCCCTTCGAAAGGGCGGAGCCGATCGGCGAGGGTTTCCGGGTCCATGTCGGTGGCAGGGACCCCATGAGCCTGACATGCCGGCTGCTCGTCAATTCCGCCGGCCTCGTCGCACCCATGGTGGCAAAAGAGATCGCGGGATTGCCGGCCCATGCCATTCCGCAGCCGCGTTTTGCCAAGGGCAGCTATTTTTCGCTGACGGGCAAGCCGCCGTTTTCACGGCTGATCTACCCGGCACCGCACACCCACGGCCTCGGCGTGCATCTCACTCTCGATCTTGCCGGCCAGGCCCGGTTCGGCCCTGACGTGGAATGGGTCGAGAGCATCGATTACGCCGTCAATCCCCGCCGCATGGAGGGTTTCGGCGAGGCGATCCGCCGCTATTGGCCGGGCCTTCCCGAGGACGCCCTGATCCCCGCCTATTCCGGCATCAGGCCGAAGATTTCCGGCCCCGACGAACCCGCCATGGATTTCCGTATCGACGGGCCGGAAACCCACGAACTTGCCGGCCTCGTCAACCTGTTCGGCATCGAAAGCCCCGGCCTCACCGCCTCGCTGGCGATCGCCGCAGAGGTTGCGGCTCGGCTCGAGGACTGATCTCACGCCGCCGCTTCAGCCAAAGCGGGACAGCGCATCCGCCATGATCCCGGGATCGACATTGCCCCCTGAGGCAACCGCAATCACCGCATCGCTCTCCAGCTCGCGGCCATGAAACAGCGCTGCCGCAAGAGCCACGGCGCCGCCGGGTTCAATGACGATCTTCAGCCGGTTGAAGGCAAGCACCATGGCCCGCAGCGCTTCCTCATCGGTCACGGCAACGCCTTTTCCGCAAAGCTTGGCCAGAATAGGGAAAGTGATGTTGCCGGGCTGCGGTGTGATGATCGCATCACAGATGGAACCGGAAGTCGAAACGTTACGCTCGATCTTGCCCGATGCGAGCGAGCGCGCCACGTCATCGAAATGCTCGGGCTCTGCGGTCCTGACTTTGTAGGCCGGCGCCTTCGCGGCAAGTGCGAGCGAGATGCCGGATGTAAGGCCGCCGCCCCCGCAGGGCACGAGAACCTCGGCCGCGCCAATCCCCAGTTCCGTGCCCTGTTCGGCAATCTCAAGTCCCACGGTCCCCTGTCCTGCAATGACAAGCGGCTCGTCGAAGGGCCTGATCAGCGTCAGCCCGCGTTCGCGTGACAGGCGATCACCGATGGCGTCGCGATCTTCGTTCACCCGGTCATAAAGCACCACCTCTGCGCCATAGGCACGGGTATTGTCGATTTTGATCTTCGGCGCATCCGATGGCATGATGATGACAGCGGGAACGCCATGCAGGCGGGCGGCGAGCGCCACACCCTGCGCATGGTTGCCGGAGGAAAAGGCGATAACACCCTTGGCGCGCACCTCCGCCGGCAGGCCGGACACTGCCGACCAGCCGCCGCGAAACTTGAAGGAACCCGTTCTTTGCAGGCATTCGGCCTTCACGAACAGCTTTCGTCCGGCAATCTCGTCCAGAAAAGGTGATGACAGCAATGGTGTCCGCACCGCATGGTTGCCGATACGCTGGCACGCGGCCTCTATCATCGAAATATCTGTCATGCCCTGTCCCTGTAACGCGGATTCGGGGATACATTAGGAGGTCGCAATCAATTACGAAACCACCCGGAAAAGAAAAATCCCCGGACGCAGCCGGGGATTTTTCTTCATTCTCGCTCAGTGATTATGCCGGGGCATCTTCTCGGCGATCCTGCGGAAATCCGCAGCCCCTTCCAGAACCGCGCCATCCGAAAGCTGGGTCACCGATTGACGGTAGATACGCTGCCAGGGCGTTGCATCCGCCGGTACAGCAGGAATGCCGTCGGCCTTGCGCGCTTCCAGTTCCGCCTCCGGCACCAGCGCATTGCACTCGCCTTTGTTGAAGTCGATGCGGATCACATCGCCGGTGCGCAACCATGCCAGCCCGCCGCCAGCCGCACTTTCCGGCGAGGCGTTGAGGATGGACGGGCTGTCAGCCGTTCCCGATTGCCGCCCGTCGCCGATTGTCGGCAGGCTGGTAATACCTTTTTTCAACAGCGCATCCGGCGGCTGCATGTTGACGACCTCAGCCGAACCAGGCCAGCCGAGCGGACCGGCTCCGCGAATGACAAGGATGGTGCGCTCATCGATATCCAGCGCCGGGTCGTTAATGCGGGCGTGATAGTCTTCCGAACCATCGAAAACAACGCATTTGCCCTCGAAAATCCCCTCGCGGCCCGGCTCGCTCAGATAACGTTGCCGGAATTCCGCCGAAATCACGCTCGTCTTCATGATGGCAAAGTCGAACAGATTGCCCTTGAGAACCAGGAAACCAGCCCGTTCCTTGAGCGGCCTGTCGTAAGGCAGGATCACGTCGCGGTCGGTCGATTCCCGCCCTTCGAGATTTTCCGCCATGGTCCTGCCTGTCACGGTCGGACAGTTTCCGTCGAGCCTGCCGGCCTGCAGAAGCTCCCACATGATGGCGGGCGTGCCGCCGGCGCGGTGATATTTCTCACCCAGCCATTTGCCGGCCGGCTGAACGTTGGCCAGCAGCGGAATGTCGTAACCGTGGACCTGCCAGTCCTCCTCGCGAAGTTCAACGCCCGCATGTTTGGCCATTGCCGCCAGATGCGGCTGGGCGTTGGTAGAACCGCCAATCGCCGAATTGACGCGGATCGCGTTCAAAAACGCCTCGCGCGTCATGATATCGGAAGGCTTGATATTCTCGACAACCAGTTCGACGGCGCGGCGACCGGTGCGATAGGCCATCTGGCCGCGTTCACGGTAAGCGGCCGGGATCGCACCACAGCCGGTGAGCGACATGCCGAGCGCCTCCGCCATGGCGTTCATGGTGGAAGCGGTGCCCATGGTGTTGCAATGGCCGACCGACGGGGCTGATTCCAGCGCTGCCTGTAAGAATTCCTCGCGGGTGATTTCGCCCGCGCCATATTTGCGGCGCATGCGCCAGATCACCGTGCCGGAACCAACCAGATCGCCGTCGTGATAACCGTCGAGCATCGGGCCGCCGGAAAGGACAATGGCCGGAATATCCACCGTGCTTGCCGCCATCAGCGCCGAAGGCGTGGTCTTGTCGCAGCCCGTGGTCAGAACGACGCCGTCGAGCGGATAACCGTAAAGCACTTCCACGAGGCTGAGATACGCAAGATTGCGGTCAAGGGCCGCCGTCGGGCGCTTGCAGTTTTCAAACATCGGGTGGGTCGGAAACTCGATGGGAATGCCGCCCGCATCGCGGATACCGTCCCGCACCCGCTTGACCAGTTCCACATGGACGCGGTTGCAGGGCGTCAGATCGCTGCCGCTCTGGGCGATGCCGATGACCGGCTTGCCGGAACGCAGCTCCTCCGGCGTCACACCATAATTCATGAAGCGCTCCAGATAGAGCGCCGTCATGTCGAGATGGTCAGGATTGTCGAACCAGTCCTGGGATCGCAGGCGGCGTATGGGTGCCTTGTCGTCGCTCATGAGATCGCCTCAGCCCTGTTCCCGGTTGTTGAGTTTTTCGAGGTAAAGCAGGATGCCGCTATGGTCGATATCGGCCCCACCGTCGCCCACAAAGTCATCGAATTCCCGTGTCACCTGCTGGGTCAGCGGCAATGTCAGCGACATATCCTTCGCCATTGCCAGCACGCCGTTCAGATCCTTGAGCTGGAACTTGGATGGGCCGCCCGGCACGAAATTGCGCTTCACCATGCGTTCGCCATGCAGTTCCAGAATCCGGCTTTCGGCAAAGCCGCCACGGATGGCGTTGCGGAAACCTTCGCGGGATGCGCCGCCCGCTTCCACCAGCATCATCGCCTCGGCAACCGCGCCGATCGTAATGGCGACGATCTGCTGGTTGGCGAGCTTGCAGAGCTGACCGGCACCCGAGGGACCGACATAGGTCAGCCGGCCCATTGGCGCGAAGACATCCGCAAGAGCAGAGATCAGCGCCTCATCCCCGCCAGCCATGATGGCAAGCGTGCCGGCAATGGCCCCCGGCACACCGCCGGAGACTGGGGCATCGACGTGATGAATGCCGAGCGCCTCAAGCCGCGAGGAATGTTCGCGCGCAATCGGCGGCGCAATCGAACTGCTATCGATCACCACAGCACCCTTTTTCAGCGCGTCGGCCACGCCGGCCGCAAACAGCACCTCGCCCACAGCCTTGCCATCGCTCAGCATCGTGATGACGATATCGGCACCCTTGGCGGCCTCCGCAGGAGATACCGCCAGAACCGCACCATCGGCGACAAGGGCTTCAGCCTTGTCGACGCTGCGGTTCCAGACCGTGACCGAAAAGCCTGCGCCCAGCAGTCGCCGGGCCATCGGCCCACCCATCAGGCCCGTGCCGATAAAGGCAACCGACCGCTTTTTCTCCTCCCCGCCAACATTCATTTCAGTGAACCTCCCAGTTCGTCCTCGATATGAACCTGAATGATCTCTTCGAAAGAGCTTTCGGCGGTGAAGCCCAGCTCGCGGGCGCGCTTCGCTTCAAAACCGGGTGCCCAGCCCTCGCACATGCGCATGATCATCTCATTCGGCTCGCGGCGGATGAGGGCGACGGCCTTTTCGCCAGCAACCTTGCGCAGCGCTTCGATCTGCTCACCAACGGTGGCGCTGAGGCCGGGCATTGACAGGTTGCGGCGCGGACCGACTTTTTCGACGTCGATCGTCGCACCATGAATGAGGAAACCGACGGCAGAGCGCGGCGAGGCATGCCAGTGGCGAATGCTTTCCGGTACAGGAAGAACCGCTTCCTGGCCGACCAGCGGCTCGCGCAGAATATTGGAGAAGAAGCCGGAGGCAGCCGCATTTGGCTTGCCGGGGCGAATGCAGATGGTGGGAAGACGGATGCCGATACCGTCGAAGAACCCGCGACGGCTGTAATCGGACAACAGCAATTCGCAGATCGCCTTCTGCGTGCCATAGCTTGTCAGCGGCGTGGTGTGGAATTCATCCGGGATCGGATAGGGAAGCGGCGCGCCAAACACGGCAATCGACGAGGTGAAGACCACGCGCGGCTTGTAACCGTCCTTACCGTTGGCAATGCGGATGGCGTCGAAGAGATAACGGGTGCCGTCGAGATTGATACGGTAGCCCTTGTCAAAATCGAGTTCGGCTTCACCGGAGACGATGGCGGCGAGATGGAAGATGGCATCCGGACGGGCCTCCACCAGCTTTTCAGCTTCACCCGGAGCGGAGAGATCAGCCGCGCGCGCATCGACCGCACCGGCAAAACCGGCGGGCGCTTCGGGCTGGAACACGTCGATAAGCGTGAATTTCTCGATCGGCTTGCCACCCAGCGATCCATCTTTCACGAGACGCTGCGTCAGCTTGCGGCCAACCATACCTGCGGCGCCGATGATTGCGATATGCATGTCTTCCTCCTCTTTGTCCCGGTCATTCTCCCGAGACCGAAAAAACATCATCGGCCTGTCGACCGATAAATTAGCTTGTAAGGTTGTCTGATAACCTTATATGATCGGATTGAAAATAGTATTTTTTCACAAACTGGAAAAAGCAAGGGCGCCGGTAGAATCAACGGTACGACCCTTGACCGGATATTTAGGGCGGATTGGACGGAGAGGGTGGAATGACGATCGTGAGTGAACACGATATCGAGGAACTGCGGTTCTCGCTGAAGAACAGGCTGGGCGAGGCCCTGTTGCTGACATCGCAGGAAGACATGCTGCGCTATTGCCGCGACTGGCACGGCGACGTCACCAGCTCGGCCGTGGCCGTCATCCGTCCCCGCTCGACCGAGGAAGTGTCCGACACGGTGCGTGCCTGCGCCGAACTTGGCCTCGCCATCATCCCCCAGGGCGGCAATACCGGCCTGGTGCTCGGCGGTATTCCGGATGCGCCCGGGCATCAGATCGTGCTGAGCCTTGAACGCATGAACGCCATCCGCACCATAGATGGCGACGATTTTTCCGCCGTCGTGGAAGCGGGCTGCATTCTCTCGGAATTCAAGGACGCCGTTCAGGACAAGGGCATGTTCTTCCCGCTGTCGCTCGGCGCACAGGGCAGCTGCCGTATCGGCGGCAATGTTTCCACCAATGCCGGTGGCATCAATGTCCTGCGTTATGGCATGACCCGCGAGCTGGTTCTGGGTCTCGAAGTCGTCCTGCCGGATGGCACCATCTGGAACGGCCTGTCGACGCTGCGCAAGGATAATCGCGGCATTGACCTGAAGCAGCTTTTCATCGGCGCGGAAGGAACGCTCGGCATCATCACCGCCGTTGCCGTCAAGCTTTACCCCAATCCTGAACATGTCGAGACGGCGCTGCTCGGCCTCAATTCGCTCGACGATGCCATCAAGCTTTACCGTCGCGCCCGCCGCGAATGCTGCGACCTGATGTCCGCCTTCGAATTCATGCCGCCGGTGGCCTTCACACTGGCGATCGAGGCAATCCCCGACCTCAGGATGCCGATCGCCGGCGATTACCCGGCCTATGTGCTGATGGAAATTTCCGGCTCCGGTCTGGTGGATACCGCCGATCTGATGGGCCGCTTCCTTGAGGGCGTCATGGAAGACGGTCTGGTACTGGACGGCGTCATCGCCTCCTCGCGGGCGCAGGCGCAGTCGTTGTGGCTGTTCCGTGAGGGCATGAACGAGGGTCAGGCGCTGCGCGGCAGCCATATGCGTACCGACATTTCGGTGCCGCTTTCGAAACTTTCGGCTTTCGTGGCCGAGGCGGAAGCCGAACTTGCGGAAAAACTGCCGGAATGCCTTGCGGTTTCCTATGGCCATGTCGGCGACGGCAACGTCCATCTCAACGTCCTGCCCCCCAATGGCGCGACACCGGAGGAGCGTGAGGCGTTCATCTACAAGTCCAAGACACTCGTCAACGAGGTCCTCGACCGTTACGTCGGCAGTATCAGTGCCGAGCACGGCATTGGCCGCCTGAAGCGCTCCGATTTCGAAAGCCGGCTATCGGATGTGCAACGTCGGATGATCACGGGTTTGAAAAATGCCTTCGACCCCGATTTGCGCATGAATCCCGGTTGCCAGATAAGCCTGCAACCGGATAGCTAATCGAGGAACGGCAAAGGCGGCTGTGAATATGCCGCCTTTTAAAACCCGCTGACGGCGAAGGAGGACGTCGCCTGCGGCGGGCAAAATGAACCAATCGTTTCTGCGGAACGGGAGCAATCATGACGCTGGAGTTCAATCAGATACATCGCAACGATCATCTGCCCGGCCGTATCGCCGCCGAGATCGCGCGCGAAATCAATGATTCGAAACTCGGTCCGGGCGACAGGCTGCCGACGGAACATGTTCTGGCGAAAACCTTCGGCGTCAGCCGCTCGGTCATTCGCGAGGCGATCGCGCAATTGCGCAATGAAGGCTTCGTCGAAACCCGCCAGGGCGTGGGCGCATTCGTCACCGATCCCCGCCAGAGACTGTCCATCCGGATCGAGCGCTCCCGCCTCAATGATCCGGACAATTTCCGCGACCTCTTTCAGCTTCGCATGCCGCTGGAAATAGAAGCGGCAGGGCTTGCAGCATTGCACCGCAGCCCGCAGCAGCTGACGCGGCTGGCCGCGGCGCTGGAGAAAATGAAGACCGCCGACGACTGGTCTACCGAAGGTGTTGCCGCCGATCTCGACTTTCACCGTATTCTGGCGGAAGCGACTGAGAACGAATATTTCCTGATGTTCCTCGGCTTCATCGCGGAACGCATCAGTTCCGCCATCAACATCGCTTTCTCCCGCGCGGTGTTCGGTGAAATTCTTGAGGTGACGATCGCCGAACATGTGGCGATCTACGAAGCCGTCGAGAAGGCCGATGCGACCGCAGCCAAGAATGCCATGCGCAAACATCTGATCGGCGCGGCAAGCCGGGTCAATCTGGAACTGGATATATTCTGAAGCACGGAATAAATGCGCCGACCGTAAAGCTATAGGACAGGTTTCCAGGCTTGACCGGTATCCGGAACCGAATGGCGATAATTTTGTCCGCGAGACCGCTAGACTCGCCGGAAAAGTCATACTAAGAAGAATGAGATTAGGTTGTCAGACATCCAGACAATAAGACCGCAGGAGGCGGCCTGTCGATGGGCTGAAGGGGAGGACATTACATGACCGGCGCAAGGTCCATCGACGCTACCGCAATTCTGCCTGAAGATTATGAAAACGCCCTGCTCGTTGGCCGCGTCTGGTCGAAGAGCGAAGGCGGTCCCTGCCCCGTCCTGCTCAAGGACGGCGTGCTTTATGACCTCACCTCGATTTCCCCAACCATGTCCGAACTTCTGGAAACGGCGGATCTGGTGGAGCGGCTCGCCGACACCGGCACATTCGTGGCACTTGGCGCGCTTGAAGCATTTCTCGACGGTTCCGCCGGCGAGCTTCTGGCCCCCAACGACATTCAGGCCGTCAAGGCCGCAGGTGTCACCTTCGCCGACAGCATGCTGGAACGCGTGATCGAAGAACAGGCCAAAGGCGACCCGCTTCGCGCGCAGGAAATACGCGGGCGTCTGGCGCCGGTTCTCGGCGACAACCTGAAGGGACTTGAGGCCGGCTCCGAGAAGGCCGCCGAGGTCAAGAAACTGCTCCAGGAAATGGGCCTCTGGTCGCAATATCTGGAAGTGGGCATCGGTCCGGATGCGGAAATATTCTCAAAGGCGCAGGCCATGGCCTCGGTCGGCTGCGGCGCGCTGATCGGCGTTCACCCGAAATCGCAGTGGAACAACCCGGAGCCGGAAGTGGTGCTCGCCATCACCTCCGATGGCCGTATCATCGGCGCGACGCTCGGCAACGACGTCAACCTGCGCGATTTCGAAGGCCGTTCCGCCCTTCTGCTCAGCAAGGCGAAGGACAACAATGCCTCCTGCGCGATCGGTCCTTTCATCCGCCTGTTCGACGGTAGCTTCACCATCGAAGACGTGAAGAAGTCGCAGATCTCGCTTCTGGTCGAGGGTGAGGACGGTTTCACCATGACGGGTGTCAGCCCCATGCAGGCGATCAGCCGCACGCCGGAAAACCTCGCTTCGCAACTCTTGAACCGTAACCATCAATATCCTGACGGCGCCGTCTTTTTCCTTGGCACGATGTTCGCGCCGGTGAAGGATCGCCATGGCCCAGGCCTCGGTTTCACCCATGCCAAGGGTGACCGTGTCGAAATCTCCACGCCCAAGCTCGGCAAGCTGATCAACTGGGTCGCGACGACCGACGAATGCCCGGAATGGACATTCGGCACCGCGGCCCTGATGCGCAACCTGGCGAAACGAGGGCTACTCTAGATATTTCTTCGGGAGGGGAAAATGCAAAAGACCATCAATCTCTTTTACCGGATTCTCGAAATCATTCTCGTCCTGCTGCTCGCCGGCATGTCGATCATGGTTTTCGTCAACGTCGTCATGCGTTACACGATGAATTCCGGCATCAACGTCTCGGAAGAACTGTCGCGCTATTTCTTCGTCTGGCTGACCTTCATCGGCGCCGTGCTGACATTTCGTGAGAACAGCCACATGGGCATCGAAACGCTCGTGATGTTTCTCTCCCGCCGTGCCCGTATCGTCTGCATGATCGCATCGAACATCATCATCCTGGCCTGTTCCGCCATCTTCTTCTGGGGAACCTGGAAGCAGTCCGGCATCAATGCCAGCATGCATGCGCCCGTCACCAAACTGTCGATGATCTGGGTCTACGGCATCGGCATGTTCACCGGTGGCCTGATGTTCATCATCGCACTGGAACGCCTGTACCGTCTTTTGACGGGCCGCGTCACGGAAGACGAAATCGCCCAGTTCGCGGGCGAGAACCTGACGATCGAACAGCTTTCGGAGCGCTGATACCATGACACTTCTCGTTTTTGTCGGCTCTCTGCTGGGAGCCATGGCGATTGGCGTTCCCGTCGCTTTCTCGCTGATGTTCTGCGGCGTCGTGCTCATGTGGTACATGGGCATGTTCAACACCGCCATCATCGCCCAGAACATGATTTCGGGCGCGGACACCTTCACGCTGCTCGCCATCCCCTTCTTCATTCTGGCCGGTGAACTGATGAATTCCGGCGGCCTTTCCCGCCGCATCATCGACTTTGCAATTGCGCTGGTCGGCCATATCCGTGGCGGCCTCGGCATCGTGGCCATCGTCGCGGCCATCATCATGGCCAGCATCTCCGGTTCGGCAGCAGCCGACACCGCAGCTCTTGCCGCAATTCTCATCCCGATGATGGCCAAGGCCGGTTACAATATTCCGCGCTCCGGCGGCCTCATCGCCGCAGGCGGCATCATCGCCCCCGTTATTCCGCCGTCGATGGCCTTCATCGTTTTCGGCGTCGCCGCCAATGTCTCGATCACCCAGCTTTTCCTTGCGGGTATCGTTCCCGGCATCCTGATGGGTGCGTCGCTCATCATCGCCTGGCTCATCGTGGTCCGTAAGGATAACGTCAAGCCGCTGCCGAAGACCTCCGCCAAGGAACGTCTGACCGCCACTGCCCGCGCCGGCTGGGCGCTCGGCATGCCTGTCATCATTCTCGGTGGCATCAAGGCAGGCATCATGACGCCGACGGAAGCTGCCGTCGTTGCGGCTGTCTACGCGCTTTTCGTCGGCATGGTGATCTACCGCGAACTGAAGCCGGCGGATCTGTTCCATGTGCTTCTGCGCGCCGCCAAGAGCACGTCCATCATCATGTTCCTGGTTTGCGCGGCGCTCGTCTCCGCATGGCTCATCACGGCTGCGAACATCCCGAACGAAGTCGCAGGCTATATCGAGCCGCTGATCGACCGCCCGATGCTTCTGATGGCCGCCATGATGGTTCTGGTTTTCATCGTCGGAACCGCGCTCGACCTGACGCCGACCATCCTGATCCTGACGCCCGTTCTGATGCCTATCGTCAAGCAGGCGGGCATCGACCCGGTCTATTTCGGCGTTCTCTTCATCATCAACAACGCCATCGGCCTGATCACCCCTCCGGTCGGCGTGGTTCTCAACGTCGTCAGCGGCGTCGGCCGCATCCCGCTCGGCAAGGTCACGATCGGTGTCTGGCCGTTCCTCGTTGCCGAAACCATCGTTCTGGCGCTGCTCGTGATTTTCCCGGACATCGTCCTCGTACCGCTGCAGTATCTTCGTTAATCCGCAACCGCTTCTCGAACACAATCCAAGGGAGGATATTATGAGAAAGCTTCTTCTGACCACCACGGCCATCGCTTTCGCCGTTGGCGCCGCAGCTCCGGCAATGGCCGAATTCAACAGCCGTAACATCCGCGTTTCGAACGGCATCAACCAGGACCACCCGGTCGGCAACGGCATCAAGGCCATGCAGGCCTGCCTCGATGACAAGTCGGGCGGCAAGCTGAAGCTGACGGCATTCTGGGGCGGCGCTCTCGGCGGCGACCTTCAGGCGACACAGGCCCTGCGCTCCGGCGTTCAGGAAGCCGTCGTGACGTCGTCCTCGCCGCTCGTTGGTCTCATCCCCTCGCTCGGCGTCTTCGACCTGCCGTTCCTGTTCGCTAACGACAAGGAAGCCGATGCCGTCATGGATGGCGCCTTCGGCGACATGATGAACAAGAAGCTGGAAGAACAGGGCCTGGTAAACCTGGCTTACTGGGAAAACGGCTTCCGCAACCTGTCGAACTCCAAGCACGCCGTCACGAAGTGGGAAGACTTCTCCGGCCTCAAGGTTCGCGTGATGCAGAACAACATCTTCCTCGACACCTTCCAGAACCTTGGCGCCAACGCAACGCCGATGGCCTTCGGCGAAGTCTTCTCGGCGCTTGAAACCAACGCGATCGACGCACAGGAAAACCCCTATGTGACGATCGACACCTCCAAGTTCTACGAGGTGCAGAAGTACATCACCGAGACGAACCACGCTTACACGCCGTTCCTCTTCCTCTTCTCCAAGCCGATCTTCGACAGCTACACACCCGAAGAACAGGCTGCCCTGCGTGAATGCGCAATCGTCGGCCGCGATGAAGAGCGCAAGGTCATCCGCGAACTGAACCAGCAGTCGCTGGAGAAGATCAAGGCCGCCGGCCTCGAGGTCAACACGCTGTCTCCGGAAGAGCAGACCCGTATCCGCGAAAAGTCGATGGTCGTTTACGAAAAGCACAAGGCTGAAATCGGCGCCGATGTCGTTGACGCCGTTCTGGCGGACCTGAAGAAGATCCGCGGCCAGTAAGCCCATTTGGTAAAAATGAAAAACACCCGGAGGTTCCGCCTCCGGGTGTTTTTGTTTGTGAAGACAACCGGCAGAAAAGGCTGCCGAAGCAGCCTTTCCAAAAGATCACGCCGTGCGGTTCTGCCGGTTGGCGATCAGATCTTCGACCACCGCCGGATCGGCGAGCGTCGATGTATCCCCAAGCGCACCGAAATCGTCCTCGGCGATCTTGCGCAGGATGCGCCGCATGATCTTGCCGGAGCGGGTTTTCGGCAGGCCCGGCGCGAACTGGATTTTGTCCGGCGTCGCAACCGGCCCGATCTCGTTGCGCACGTGCTTTACCAGCTCCTCGCGCAGCGCATAGTCACCGTTCTGGCCCGCCATCAGCGTGACATAACAATAAATGCCCTGCCCCTTGATGGCATGCGGGTAACCCACCACGGCCGCTTCCGAAACAAGGTGATGCGATACCAGTGCCGATTCCACCTCGGCCGTGCCGAGGCGGTGGCCGGAAACGTTCAGCACATCATCGACGCGGCCGGTGATCCAGTAATAACCGTCCTCGTCCCGCCGGCAGCCATCGCCGGTGAAGTATTTGCCCTTGTAGGTGGAGAAATACGTATCGACAAAGCGCTGATGATCCCCATAAACGGAGCGCGACTGACCCGGCCAGCTGTCGATGATGCAGAGATTGCCGTCCGCCGGCCCTTCCAGCACATTGCCCTCGGCATCGACAAGCTGCGGCTGCACGCCGAAGAACGGCCTTGTCGCCGAGCCCGGCTTAAGATCGGTCGCCCCCGGCAGCGGCGAGATCAGAATGCCACCGGTTTCCGTCTGCCACCAGGTATCGACGATCGGGCTCTTGTCCTCGCCGACCACATGATAATACCACTCCCAGGCTTCCGGATTGATCGGTTCGCCCACCGTTCCAAGCAGCCGGAGGCTATCGCGCGAGGAGCGCTTGACGAACTGGTCGCCGGCTCCCATCAGCGATCTGAGCGCTGTCGGTGCGGTGTAGAAGATATTGACCTTGTGCTTGTCGATCACTTCCCAGAAACGACCCTGATCCGGGAAGTTTGGAACACCTTCGAACATCAGCGTCGTCGCGCAATTGGCAAGCGGCCCGTAGACGATGTAGGAATGGCCGGTGACCCAGCCGACATCGGCGGTACACCAGAAGACCTCGCCATCCTTGTAGTCGAACACATATTCATGCGTCATCGACGTATAGACGAGGTAACCACCCGTCGTGTGCAGAACGCCCTTCGGCTTGCCGGTGGAACCTGATGTGTAGAGGATGAACAGCGGATCTTCCGCCCGCATCTTCGCCGGCGGGCAATCCGGTTTCACCGTGGCGATTTCCTGATGGTACCAGATATCGCGGCCCGGCGCCCATCCGGTCTTGCCGCCGGTGCGGCGCACGACAAGAACCTTGTTGACGATGACATATTGCTTGGCGGCGATATCGATCGCCTTGTCGGTGTTTTCCTTGAGCGGGATCGGCTTGCCGCCGCGCACGCCTTCATCGCAGGTGATGACGAAGGTTGATTCGCAGTCGACGATACGACCGGCCAGCGCTTCCGGCGAGAAGCCACCAAAAACGACAGAATGCACGGCACCGATGCGGGCGCAGGCGAGCATCGCATAAGCCGCCTCGGGGATCATCGGCATGTAGATGGTGACGCGGTCGCCCTTCTTGACGCCGTGCTTCTTCAGCACATTGGCCAGACGGCAGACATAATCATAGAGCTGGTTATAGGTGATCTTCTTGTCGATATACGGGTTATCGCCTTCCCAGATGATCGCCGTGCGTTCGCCATGCGTCTTCAGATGCCTGTCGATACAGTTGTAGGAGACGTTGGTCAGGCCATCCTCGAACCACTTGATCGGCACCCTTCCCTTGAAGGACGTGTTCTTGACCTTGGTATAGGGCTTGAACCAGTCAATCCGCCGGCCGTGCTTGTCCCAGAACTTTTCCGGATCCTCGACGCTCTCCTGATACCATTTCTGGTAACGCTCATTGTCGATGAGCGTGCGGGCCTTCGCCGATTTGAGCACCGGGTAGATTTTGGCAGACATGAACTCCTCCTGGAACCAGATATGGCTTTTAACGCGACCCGAGACTCCCACCTCAGGCATGTGTTGAATTCATAGCAGTTCAAATCCGCACGGCAATTAGACAAAGGTCATTTGTTTCGCAAAGAATTGCAATTATGATGCAATCCGGTTATAGAGCGCCAATATCCCGGAAATCAGTGGTTGATACCACGCCCGCGACACCGGCGCGGACGGACAGAAGGACTGTATCTATGGCTCAACAATTGCTCATGCCAAAGGCTACGGCTGTATGGCTGGTTGACAACACCGCGCTGTCGTTCGATCAGATCGCCACGTTCTGCAAACTGCATCCGCTCGAAGTCAAGGCGATTGCCGACGGTGAAGCCGCGCAGGGCATCAAGGGTCTCGATCCGATCGCGACGGGACAGCTTTCCCGCGACGAGATCGCCCGCGCCGAAGCCAATCCCAACCACAAGCTCAAGCTTTCCGAACCGAAAGTCCGCGTGCCGGAATCCAAGCGCCGTGGCCCGCGCTACACCCCGGTTTCCAAGCGTCAGGACCGTCCGAACGCCATTTTGTGGCTGGTGCGCAACCATCCGGAACTGAAGGATGCGCAGATTTCGCGTCTCGTCGGCACCACCAAGTCCACCATTGAGCAGATTCGCGACCGCACCCACTGGAACTCGGCCAATCTGACGCCGATGGACCCGGTGACGCTCGGCCTCTGCAGCCAGATCGATCTCGACCTCGAAGTCGAACGCGCATCGCGCGGTCGCCCGCTGCCGACCGCCGAGGAACTCGACAACACGCTGCAGCCGGCAACGGCAACGGAAGGTCTGGAATACAGCTTCCAGCGTGAGGAAGACGAGCAGATCGACGCCGATGCCGTCTTCAAGAAGCTTTCTTCGCTGAAATCCACGCAGAAGGACGAAGACGAGGACGATCAGTACTGATCGCAGCCCTTCGCGAGATTACGAACCCGGCCATCGTGCCGGGTTTTTTGTTGCACAGCTCAGCGTGCGCCGAAAATCGCGGAGCCGACGCGCACGCTTGTTGCGCCAAATTCGACGGCGGTTTCAAAATCACCGGACATGCCCATGGAGAGCTTTTCCAGACCGCATTGCTTGGCAAGCTTGGCCAGAAGGGCAAAATGCGGACCGGGATTTTCTTCCGCCGGCGGAATGCACATGAGCCCTTCGACAGCCAGTTTCAGCTCGTCCCGGCAAAAAGCCACGAAAGCAACCGTTTCACGCGGGTCGATACCCGCTTTCTGCGGCTCGAGCCCGGTATTCACCTGCACGTAAAACCGCAGGCTGCGGCCCTGCCTGGCGCATTCTTCGGCAAGCGCACGCGCGATCTTCTCCCGATCGACGCTCTGCACCACATCGAACAGCGCCACGGCATCCGCCGCCTTGTTGGACTGCAGCGGGCCGATCAGATGAAGCTCGAGATCAGGCGTCCTCTCTTTCAGCGCGGGCCACTTGCCCTGCGCCTCCTGTACGCGGTTTTCGCCGAACAGGCGCTGACCGGCATCGATGACGGGCTGGATCGCTTCCGCATCGAATGTCTTCGAAACGGCAACGAGAGCGATATCCGTCGCCTTGCGGCCGGATTTTTCCGCAACATCCGCAATGCGCTGCCTGACATCCTCAAGACGTGCTTCGATTTCCATCACAAGACCTTTTTTAAACCGTTCGAACCGCTAACTAGACGCCGATTGCCTTGATGCCAAGCGCCTTTAGCACCATTTGAGACACGCTGGCCAAGATTGAACGCCCGAATGCCCCGCCAAACTTGACGCCCCGGTCGTTTCATGGTGAAGGTCAGCGCAAATTTTTCCCCTCGATACCCGGAATTCTATACAATGGCCATCGAACGTTATAATCCTCGCGACGCCGAGCCGCGCTGGCAGCAGAAATGGAACGAAGACAAGGTTTTCGTCACCGACAACAGCGATCCGCGCGAGAAATATTACGTTCTGGAGATGTTTCCCTATCCGTCGGGACGCATCCATATGGGCCATGTCCGCAACTATGCCATGGGTGACGTCGTCGCGCGCTACAAGCGCGCGCGCGGCTTCAACGTCCTGCACCCGATGGGCTGGGATGCCTTCGGCATGCCGGCGGAAAACGCGGCCATGCAGAACAAGGTCCACCCCAAGGACTGGACCTACCAGAACATCGCCACCATGCGCGGCCAGCTGAAATCCATGGGCCTGTCACTCGACTGGACCCGTGAATTCGCCACCTGCGACGTGGAATATTACCATCGCCAGCAGGCGCTGTTCATCGATTTCATGGAAAAGGGCCTGGTCTACCGCAAGCAGTCCAAGGTCAACTGGGATCCGGTCGACCACACGGTTCTGGCCAATGAGCAGGTGATCGACGGCCGCGGCTGGCGCTCCGGCGCGCTGGTGGAACAGCGCGAACTGACACAATGGTTCTTCCGCATCACCGATTTCAGCCAGGACCTGCTGGACGAGCTGGACGAACTGGACCAGTGGCCGGAAAAAGTGCGCCTGATGCAGAAAAACTGGATCGGCCGCTCCGAAGGCCTGTCCCTGCGCTGGCAGACGGTTGCCGACACGGCGCCGGAAGATTTCTCCGACATCACCGTCTACACGACGCGCCCGGACACGCTGTTCGGCGCATCCTTCCTGGCGATCGCCGCCGACCACCCGCTGGCAAAGGAACTGTCGGAGAACAACCCCGATATCGCCGAGTTCTGCGACGAATGCCGCCGCCATGGCACCTCTCTGGCAGCGCTGGAAACCGCGGAAAAGAAGGGTATCGATACCGGTGTCAAGGTCGTGCATCCGCTGGACCCCAGCTGGGAACTGCCCGTCTACGTCGCCAATTTCGTATTGATGGATTACGGCACCGGCGCGATCTTCGGCTGCCCTTCGGGTGACCAGCGCGATCTGGATTTCGCCCGCAAATACGGCCTGCCTGTTGTCGCCGTCGTGGCACCGGAAGGTCCCGATGCTGAAAGCTTCACCGTTAAGGACACCGCCTTCACCGATGACGGCGTGATGATCAATTCGGGCTTCCTGAATGGCATGCAGACGGCTGACGCCTTTGAGGCGGTCGTGCAGAAGCTTTCTGCGCAGACGCTGGGCAACGCGCCGCAGGCCGAGCGCAAGGTCAATTTCCGCCTGCGCGACTGGGGCATTTCCCGCCAGCGTTACTGGGGCTGCCCGATCCCGGTCATTCATTGCGAAGTCTGCGGCGTGGTGCCGGTTCCGAAAAAGGACCTGCCGGTCAAGCTGCCCGACGACGTGACTTTCGACGTGCCCGGTAACCCGCTGGATCGCCACCCCACATGGCGCCATGTTTCCTGCCCGCAATGCGGCCATGACGCGCGGCGCGAAACCGATACGATGGACACCTTCGTCGATTCCAGCTGGTATTACACCCGCTTTACAGCGCCGTGGGAAGACCAGCCGACCGACCCGAAGGTCGCCAATCACTGGCTGCCGGTCGATCAATATATCGGCGGCATCGAGCATGCCATCCTGCACCTGCTCTATTCGCGCTTCTTCACCCGCGCCATGCGTGAGACCGGCCATGTCGGCGTCAAGGAGCCCTTCAAGGGCCTGTTCACGCAGGGCATGGTCGTGCACGAGACCTATAGCCATGGCGAGGGCATGACCCGCGAATGGATATCGCCCGCTGACCTGCGCATCGAGGAAACGGACGGCGCACGTCGGGCATTCCTGCTGTCTTCCGGCGCGGAAGTGAAAATCGGCTCTATCGAGAAAATGTCGAAGTCGAAGAAGAACGTGGTCGACCCGGATGATATCATCGCATCCTATGGGGCCGATACCGCGCGCTTCTTCGTCCTGTCGGACTCTCCGCCCGACCGTGACGTCATCTGGTCCGAAGCCGGTGTGGAGGGCGCAAACCGCTTCGTCCAGCGCGTCTGGCGCATCATTGGCGAAGCGGCTGAAGAGTTGAGAACCGTCCAGCCGAAGCCGGCAACCGAAGGCGAGGGACTGGCGGCCTCCAAGGCGGCTCACAAGACGCTGAAGGCCGTTCAGGAGGATCTGGACAAGCTCGCCTTCAACAAGGCGATCGCCCGCATCTATGAACTCGTCAATGCGCTTGCCGGACCGCTTGCGGACGTCGCAGCAGGCGGCAAGCCTGAAGACGTGAGGGCCGCGGCACGTGACGCCGTCGAAATCCTCATTCGCATCATCGCCCCCATGACGCCACATCTGGCGGAAGAATGCTGGTCGGCGCTGGGCAATGAAGGCCTCGTCGCCCAGACGCCATGGCCGGCCTTCGTCGCCTCGCTGGTCGAGGAAAATGACGTGGTCATGCCCGTGCAGGTCAATGGCAAGAAGCGTGGAGAATTGACAATCGCGCGCGATGCGGATCAAGATGCAGTCCGTTCGGCTGCCCTTGCTCTGGATGCCGTCAAATCCATTCTTGCCGGTGGCGAGCCCAAGAAAGTCATCGTGGTTCCGCAGAGGATTGTGAACATTGTTGTCTGACGTTTTTTCGAGATGGAGCCGCGTCGCGGCAGCAATTTCCGTCGTGATGATGGCTGGTCTTCTAGCGGGCTGCCAGGTACGCCCGCTTTATGGCGAGGCTTCCGGCACCAAGGAAAGGCTGGCAGCGGTCAGCATCTCCCCGATCGGCGGCAGGATCGGGCAGGAAGTCCGTAACCAGCTGATCTTCCTGACATCCGGCGGCGCAGGTGAGCCCGCCACGGCGCAGTACAACGTCAAGGTATCCGTGAGTTCGAGCGCGACGTCCACCGAAGTCGAGAATTACGACCTGACGACCCGGACCAACAACAATTACGACGGTCCTTACCCCGGTCGCGTCGTGATGAGCGGTCAATATGTGCTGACGCGGATTTCCGATGGCCAGATCCTGCGTTCCGCACGCCGCAGCGTGACGGCGCAGGTGGACCTGCCGCAGCAGGAATTCGCCAAGATCAGGGCGATCCGCGATGCCGAGAACCGGGCTGCCCGGGAGCTGGCTGAAATCATCCGCACCGATATCGCTGCCACCCTCGGCCGCTGAGAGCCGCGGCCGTGGCGGAGATAAAATCGCATGAATTCGAGCGCTTCGCCGAAAATCCGGCGGAGCGCTTTCGCGTTTTCGTGCTTTACGGCCCGGACCGCGGCCTCGTGTCGGAACGGGCAAACGTGATCGCCAAAAAGACGGGTATCGACCCCGATGACGCTTTCGCATCGCTGAAGCTGACCGCATCCGATCTGCAGGGCGATCCCGGTCGCCTCCTTGACGAAGTGAATGCCATCGGCCTTTTCGGCGGCGAAAAACTCGTCTGGGTCAAAGGTGCTGCGGCGGAAAAGGCGCTGGTGGATGCGCTCCAGATTCTGGCCGAAACACCACCACAGGCAAGTTTCCTGATCATAGAGGCGGGCGACATCAAAAAGGGTACGGGATTGCGCAAGATAGCGGAACCTGCGCGCTCCATCGCGGCAATTCCCTGTTATGCGGATGATGCGCGCTCCCTGAACGCACTGATCGACCAGGAACTCTCCAACGACAATCTGCGCATTGCCCCTGCCGCGCGGCAAAGGCTCATCGAATCGCTCGGCGGTGACCGCATTGCCTCACGCAACGAAATCCGCAAGTTGGCACTTTATTGCCGTGGCGCGGAGGTGATCGAGGAAGACGACGTGCTGGCCATCATCGGCGATGCCAGCACCGTTTCGGCTGACGATGCCGTTGATGCCATCCTGAAAGGCGACAGGAACGCCTTTTTCCACGCCACCCAGAAGATCATCTCATCGAAGACACCGATCTTCCTTGTGCTTCAGGGATGCCTCAAGCAATTCCAGCTGCTCGACCAGATGCGCGCCGAGATGGACGAGAAAAAGCAGCAGGCCGGTCAGGTCATGCAGACACTCGGACGCCATATCCATTTCCGCAGGAAACCCATCATCGAAAGAGCGCTGCGAACATGGCAGCCAGCGGCGATCGCCCGCGAGATGAACCGTCTGCAGGCCGCGATCCTGCAAAGCCGCCAGCGGCAAAGCCTGGAGGAAAGCGTGGCCCTTCTGACCTTGCTTTCGACCACCCTGCAATCCGGCCGTGGCGGATGAACGGGTAAAGCATACCAAAAAGCCCTCGCGCTGCTGCTGCGAGGGCTTCCCGGATCACACTAAAACGACCTCTTGGATCGTCTGAACTCAGTCGCCCTGGCCGGGCTCCGCGGAGAAATAAAGCTCGAGCTTGCCTGCAACGCCGTCCATTTCCTTGGCTTCCGGCATCGGGTCACGCTTGATGGTGATGTTCGGCCAGATCGCAGCATATTCAGCGTTGAGCTTCAGCCACTTGTCGAGACCCGGCTCCGTATCGGGCTTGATCGCCTCGGCGGGACATTCCGGTTCACACACACCGCAATCGATACATTCGTCAGGATTGATGGCGAGGAAATTTTCACCCTCGTAAAAGCAGTCGACGGGGCAGACCTCAACGCAATCGGTGTATTTGCAGCGGATGCAATTGTCGGTCACGACATATGTCATGATGAACTCCAGAATATGCAGGCCGGGTCTTTGGGCTTCGGAACACAAGCCGTCGCCCGGAATTCAGACAGGGCAATTTCGCAAAGGACGTAATGCCTTTGCCTTCAGATAGCAAGGATAAACAATTCTGAAAAACGGGTGTAACTTGGAGGTTTATTCTAATCTTTGCTTCCGTCACTATCCGACAGAAACCTGTCGAGCGCCCTGCGCTCCTTTTTGGTCGGACGCCCGCTGCCCGGCTCGCGCATGGCCTGTTCGAGAGGGGTCAGCCTGTCGGAAGGCTCCCGTGGCGGCGTGAGATCGTCGTAGAGACGTCTGGCCTCTTCGTAGGGCCCACGGCGCACTCCACCGGACTTGACGACAAGCACCCTGTCCATGCGCTCAAAACCGATATCCAGCCTGTCACCGGCCTTCACCGCATGGCTGGGCTGGCGGATGGTAGCGCCGTTGACCTTGACCTGACCCGACTGAATATAGCTCTGGGCAAGCGAGCGCGACTTGGCCATGCGGGCAAAGAACAGCCACTTGTCCAGACGCTGACGCGTACTCTCCAGTGGCTGTTCGTTGCTCCCCATAGGCTTACTTCTTCAGCTGCTCCTTGAGAGCAGCGAGCTTTGCGAAAGGCGAATCCGGATCGATCGGCTTCTCCTTGCGTGGCGGCTTGGCTTCGAAACGCTGCTGGCCCTGCGGCTTTCCGCCGCGGTCATTGCGTTCCGGCCGGTCCTTGCGCTCGCCGCGATCATGACGGTCGTTGTTGCGGTTGTTGCCCCGATCGGGACGACCACCATCACGCTTGCGTTCACCGTCACCACCGCGATTGGCGGCGTCGCGATTTGCGCCGTCACGACTGTCGCGACGGCCTTCGGCACGACGCTCGCCCTGCTCGCGCGCTCCCTGTTCGCGGCCATGACCACGATTACCGGGACGGCGGTTTTCGCCGCGCTGGTTTTCGTTGCGGCCACCCGGACGCCACAGAAGAACAGGCTTCGGCTCAGCGGCCTCGGCCCCTTCCACGGGGGTGGTTTCGTTTGCGGCAACCGCTTCACCGGCAGCTTCCGTGACCGGTGCTTCAGCAGCTTCGCCTTCCGCAACAGCAACCGTCTCGGACGCCTGTTCTTCGGAAGCCGGCTCGTCCTGCTCGGTCTCGGCGCTTTCTTCTTCCGCTGTCACAGCGTCCGCCGGAGCAGCGGCACCGGCCTGGCTGGCGAGGAAGGCCTGCGCCTCTTCCGCCGTCACCTGATCGGCGCGGTAGCCGAGGCCCTTGAGAATTTCCTCCATGTCGTCGAGCGTCGCACCGAGAATGGAAAGCATGGCGGTCGTCGTCGTAAAGCGACGGCCATCATAAGCACCTTCCGGGCGCGGCTGCTGGCCGGGCTTCCACTGCAGCAGCGGACGGATGAGATCGGCCAGACGCTCGAGAATATCGATGCGCACGGCGCGCTTTCCAAGGAAACGGAAACCGGCAAGCTTGTAGAACATGCGCTCGAAGCTGGCATCCGTCACCACCGAGGTGCGGCCAGCAGCCAGCACCGGAATGAGATCGCCATAGCCCGGCTTGCCGAGGCCGTCATTCTTCAGCGCCCAGAGCAGCGTCACAAGCTCCGCCGGAGCAGGCTTCAGCAGCGCCGGCAGGAAGACGTGATAGGCACCGAAACGAACGCCGTAACGACGCATGGAGGCACGTGCGTCCTGATCCAGCGACTTTACGTCTTCCGTGACATCACGGCGGAACAATACGCCAAGATTTTCCACCAGCTGGAACGCCAGCCCCTTCGCCAGACCCTGAAGGTCCTCAGCGCGTGAAATATCGTCCAGCGGCTTCAGCACGGTCGCAATCTGGTGATTGACGAAACGTTCGACGCGCGCCAGCGCATGATCACGGGCATTGCCGCTCAACTGCTCGTCGGCCAGCAGGATCACCCGCGGCTTCATGATGTTGTCGCCGGCCGAGAGGCGGGCAACCGGCTCGCCCAGCCAGCGAACCATACCATCGGAGCTCAAAGCGAGATCGCCGTTGCCACTGGCATGCAGACGCGCGGCACGCGCCTCGAATTCCAGCGCCAGCGCCTTCTGCGACGCAGCCTGCACGGCCTTCTGATCCGGCCCTTCCATTCCCGACACCGGCGTGAACCGGAATCCGGCCAACTGGCCGACGTGATGGCCTTCTACGAAGACATCACCATTTACACTGATTTCAGCTTCAAGCATCGCATTCTCTCTCAGGCGCCTCATGAGCACAGATGTCCTGCGATCAACAAAGCGTTTCGTCAACCTTTCATGTAGCGCATCGGACAATCGATCCTCGATTTCCCGCGTCTTTTCTTGCCAGTGTGTCGGATCGGCAAGCCATCCTGGGCGGTTCGATACATAAGTCCATGTTCTGATCTGCGCAATCCTCGCAGACAAGGTATCGATCTCTCCATCCGTCCGGTCGGCGCGACGCACCTGTTCGGCCATGAAATCCTCGTTCACCGCACCGCGCTTGACGAGATCGAAATAAAGCGTCGAGATCAGGTCGGCGTGCTGGGCAGGCGCGATGCGTCGATAATCGGGCAGCGCGCAGGCCTCCCAGAGTTTTTCCACCCGCGCCTCCGTCGTCGTCACGTCGATGATCTCGGGATAACGCGACAGATATTCCAGCGCCTGCTGGTCGATGGCCGGCAAGGCCCTCGAGAGCCCCTGGATCGTCGGCGCGGCATCAAGGCTCACGCGCAGATTGGCGATGGAGGAAAAATCGAAGTTTTTCGTCCGCCACTGCAGCACCTTCACCGCATCGAACTGATGGGTTTCGATGCGCTCCACCAGCTCGTCATCGAACGGATCGACGCGCCCCGTGACACCGAATGTGCCATCGCGAAGATGACGGCCGGCACGGCCGGCAATCTGGCCGATTTCACCCGGATTGAGATTGCGGAACTGGTAACCGTCGAACTTGCGGTCCTGCGCGAAGGCGACATGATCGACATCGAGGTTGAGGCCCATGCCGATGGCATCCGTCGCGACAAGATATTCCACGTCGCCCGACTGGTAGAGCCCGACCTGCGCATTGCGCGTACGCGGCGAAAGCGCCCCCAGCACCACGGCCGCACCGCCGCGCTGGCGGCGCACGAGTTCGGCGATGGCATAGACCTCGTCAGCGGAAAAGGCGACGATTGCGGTGCGCTGCGGCAGGCGGGTAATCTTCTTCTGGCCCGCGTAAAAAAGCTGCGACAGGCGCGGCCGCTCCACCACGGTAATTCCCGGCAGCAGCTTTTCGAGGATGGGCCGCATCGTGCCGGCGCCGAGAAGCAACGTTTCCTCCCGCCCGCGCAGATGCAGCACCCGGTCGGTGAAGATATGGCCCCGCTCAAGATCGCCGGCCAGCTGCACCTCGTCGATCGCGACGAAGGCGGCAGCCGTCTCGCGCGGCATGGCTTCCACGGTACAGACGGAATATTTGGCTTTGGGTGGCGCGATTTTCTCTTCGCCCGTGATCAGCGCCACATTCGGCGCCCCCACCTTTTCAACCAGACGGGCATAGACCTCGCGCGCCAGAAGGCGCAGCGGCAGGCCGATAACACCGCTGCCATGCGCAACCATTCGCTCGATCGCGTAATGGGTCTTGCCGGTATTGGTAGGGCCGAGAACGGCCGTGACACCGCGGCCGCTCAGGATCATGGGGCGAAAATTCAACGTACTATCCGCGAATCGACTTCATCTGCTTGCCGTGCCCGCCCACCATCATGAACGCGATCACGCGCACCACACATGGCAACGCCCGCCGACAAAGGCAATAGGCCTCGCCCGTAAAGTGGCGGCGGGTCAATTCGCAGGCGAATTTTCCATTCAGATTCAGCGACTTGATGGCCAAAAAAGAATCCGGCGAAAATGGAATCGATTCGGCTGCGGAACAGTTTGCGAACGAATCGAATACGAATCGCTGACTCGCCCGGATTCAGCTTTTGTTCTCCGCAATATCTGGTTGGAGAATTCACGCCCCATACAAGATTGTGAATCCGGATAAGTCCTTGCCCGGATTCAGCTTTCCATGACCGGCGAAAGACAGAAAACACCGCAACTGCCTGTCAAGCGGCAATTGCAGATGGACCTGCTTGCCCCTCGGCGAATGGTTCAGTTCAAAGCGCCTCGCCAGCCAGCAAGCGCGGCGCATTCGAATCCGTCGTACCGGCGGCCTGACCGATGAAATAGGATTTGAGACCCGGCAAACGATCCACCACGCCCAGACCGAAATCACGCATGATGCGGATGGGGCCGACATCGTTGGAGAAAAGCCGGTTCAGCACATCGGTCGTCACACCCATCCGCAACGTGTCGAAACGCCGCCAGGACTGGTAGCGCTCCAGAACGTTGAGGGAGCCGATATCAAGACCGAGGCGATCGGCCTTGACCACGGTTTCGGCAAGCGCCGCCACGTCCTTGAAGCCGAGATTGAGGCCCTGCCCCGAAATCGGGTGAATACCGTGCGCCGCGTCACCCGCAAGCGCGAACCGCGGCGCGACGAAGGAACGCGCAAGCGTCAGACCCAGCGGAAAGGCACGGCGCGGACCGACGGGACGGATAGAACCGAGTTTGTGGCCGAAGCGGCGTTCGAGTTCCTCCTCGAACACCAGATCGTCGGAAGCCACCAGCCTGTCGGCATCGGCCTTGCGTTCCGTCCACACGAGCGACGACCGGTTCCCCTTCAGCGGCAGGATGGCAAAAGGTCCTGACGGCAGGAAATGCTCCTCCGCACAGCCTTCATGCGGCCGCTCATGTTCGACAGTGGTGACGATGCCGGACTGGTCGTAATCCCAGCGCACGGTCTTGATGCCGGCCATATCTCTCAGCGCCGAGCGAACCCCGTCGCAGGCGACGAGCAATCGGGCTTCAAGCGACGAGCCGTCGGAAAGGCTGATGGCCGTCGATTGCGCACCGGCGGTAAAGCCGGAAACACTGAGGCCGTGGCGGATTTCGATGCCGAGGCGGTCACACAGGCCTCTCAGCGCCCCGACCATCGCGACATTCGGGACCATATGGGCAAATGGCCTCCCCTCCTCCACCGCGCCATCGAAGGTCAGAAACACCGGTCGAACCGGATCGGCGGTTTTCGAATCGGTAACAATCATCCTGTGGATCGGCTGCGCTTCCGGCTCGATCTCGTTCCATATGCCGAAAACATCAAGCATGCGCGTGGCAGCCGCGATGATGGCCGAAGCGCGGACATCCTTCTTCCAGACATCCTCAGTGGCGGCCTCGATCACCTGCACATTGAGGTGCCTAGCCGCCTGCTTAATTGCGACAGCAACGGAAAGACCGACATATCCGCCGCCTGCCACCACCACGTCCAGCATCGCGCTTCTCCTCAAATCTTGTGCACGCATCATCGGCGCACTATAGACCATGTGACGTCTTCCTACAGCCGGAGCAGGCCGAAAAAATGTCGCATCCCTCGCAAACGTCAGACCCGATGGTCAATCTCATCGCCACGCTCGATCTCGAGAAGCTGGAAGAGAACCTGTTTCGCGGCGAAAGCCCGCAAATCGGCTGGCAGCGGGTTTTCGGCGGCCAGGTCATCGCGCAGGCCCTGATTGCGGCGCAAAGAACGGTGGATGACAATCGCCTCGTGCATTCGCTGCATTCCTATTTCATGCGCCCCGGCGATCCGCTGGTGCCCATCGTCTACCAGGTGGAGCGTATCCGCGACGGCGCAAGCTTCTGTACCCGCCGCGTGGTCGCCATCCAGCACGGCAAGGCGATTTTTTCCATGTCGGCGTCGTTTCAGATCTTCGAAGACGGGTTTGACCATCAGATAAAGATGCCCGACGTGACGCCACCGGAAAAACTGATGAGCGAGGAACAGATGCAGGCGGCCTTTCTCGCCAAGGCACCCGCCTCGATCCGGAACTACTGGAGCAACAAACGTCCGATCGAAATCAGGCCGGTTTCGCTGACCCACTATATCTCGAAGGAAAAGCTGGAACCGCAACAGGACATCTGGGTCCGCGCCGTCGGCGACGTGCCTGACAATCCGCGCCTGCAATCGGCCATTCTCGCCTATCTCTCGGATATGACCCTGCTCGACACCTCGCTTTATGCTCACGGCACGACGATCTTCGATCCGTCCATTCAGGTGGCGAGCCTCGATCATGCCATGTGGTTCCACCGGCCCTGCCGGCTGGACGACTGGCTGCTCTACACGCAGGACAGCCCCAGCGCCTCGGGTGCCCGCGGTTTGACCCGTGGCAATATTTTCACCAGGCAGGGTGAATTGGTCGCCTCCGTGGCACAGGAAGGTTTGATCCGCAAAAGGGCAAATGATTAAATAATGCGCTTTTTTGAAAAATCGCACATTTAATAGACGAAAATTACGCGCATCCGTGCCCGTTTTTCAGACGCTCGTCATATAAATTTTATATTTCAATACGTTAGAAGAACCATCCAAAACTGGCACGCCCTTTGAATGTATGTCCGCAGTCGCTGTTACTGATCTGCCAGCGGCAAGGAGAGTCGGCTCCGTGCCGAGGACAAACAAAGGATGGGAAACCAGATGAAAATTGTGATGGCCATTATCAAGCCGTTCAAGCTGGATGAGGTGCGCGAAGCGCTCACCGGCGTCGGCATCCAGGGCCTGACCGTAACCGAAGTGAAGGGTTACGGACGCCAGAAGGGGCATACCGAGATTTATCGCGGCACGGAATATGCGGTGAGCTTCCTTCCCAAACTGAAGATCGAGATCGCGGTCGCATCCGATGTCGTCGACAAGGCTGTCGAGGCGATCGCGTCTGCGGCAAAGACCGGGCAGATCGGTGACGGCAAGATCTTCGTCTACTCTATCGAACAGGCCGTGCGCATCCGTACCGGCGAAACCAACACAGAAGCGCTTTGAAGCACGGCTGACAGGGGAGTTTTCTCGCTATGCAATTCAACAAGTTTTCAACACTCGGCAAGCTGGGCGCCGGTATGGCAGCCCTGATGGCCCCGGCCATCGCCTTTGCCCAGGATGCCGCGCCGGCAGCAGCAGCGGCACCCGTTCCGGAAAAGGCCGACACAGCCTTCATGTATGTCGCGACGATCCTCGTGCTGTTCATGATCATTCCCGGTCTGGCGCTGTTTTACGGCGGCCTTGTCCGCACCAAGAACATGCTCTCCGTCCTCATGCAGTGCACGGTCGTTGCCGCGGTCATGATGCTCGTCTGGGTGATCTACGGTTACTCCTTCGCCTTCGGCGGTAGCACCGGTCCCTATTTCGGCGGCTTCGGCAAGCTGTTCCTGTCGGGCGTTTCGCTTGACAGCACCTCCGCCACCTTCTCGGAAGGCGTGGTGATCTACGAATACACCTTCATCGCCTTCCAGATGACCTTTGCGGCCATCACACCGGCGCTGATCGTTGGTGCGTTTGCGGAACGCGTCAAGTTCTCCGCCGTCATCCTCTTCACCATTCTCTGGGCCACCTTCGTTTATTTCCCGGTCGCACACATGGTCTGGGACGCAAACGGCCTGATCTTCGGCATGGGCGCTCTCGACTTCGCCGGCGGCACGGTCGTTCACATCAATGCCGGTATCGCAGGCCTGATCGGCGCGATCATGGTCGGCAAGCGCACCGGCTTCGGCAAGGACATGATGGCTCCCCACTCCATGACGCTGACGCTGGTCGGCGCGGCCATGCTGTGGTTCGGCTGGTTCGGCTTCAACGCCGGCTCCAACCTCGAAGCATCTGGTGGTGCGGTTCTCGCAACCATGAACACCTTCCTCGCAACCGCGGCCGCCATCGTTTCCTGGTCGCTGGTTGAAAGCTTCACCCGCGGCAAGGCCTCCATGCTGGGTGCAGCTTCGGGCATGATCGCCGGCCTCGTCGCCGTCACGCCCGCCGCCGGCTCCGTCGGCCCGATGGGCGCGATCGTTCTCGGCCTCATCGTTTCGCCGATCTGCTACTTCTTCGTCTCCGTGGTGAAGAACAAGTTCGGTTATGACGACACGGCCGACGTCTTCGGCGTCCACGGCATTGGCGGCATCATCGGCGCTCTCGGCACCGGCATCTTCACCTCTCCGCTGCTCGGCGGCACCGGCAAGGAAGACTTCTCCATCGCCTCGCAGGTCTGGACGCAGTTCGTCGCCGTCGCCATCACCATCGTCTGGTGCGCCATCGTCTCGGCAATCCTCTACAAGATCGTCGACGTGATCGTTGGTCTCCGGGTACCGGTCGAAGCCGAACGCGAAGGTCTCGACCTCGCAACCCACGGCGAAGCCGCCTACCACTCCTGATACCAGGGAAAAGGGGTTCTCCATCCCCTCTCCCAAAAGAAGGCCCGCTTCGGCGGGCCTTTTCTTTGCCGCAAATTCGCGGATGGCGTCAAAAACCCGCATGGTTAACACGACATTAACCAGCCAGCGGTTAGTTTTCCCTGTCAATCCGGGATCAGATCACCTGCCGGATCTTGCCGAAACCAAAAAACGATGGGTTCAGGGACATGGGCAGAATGCACTCTCCGACATTCGATGGTCGTCACACGCGCTTTGTGTTGACGGCGTTTTTCGTACGTCAGATCATGGCTCTGGCCGGTTTCGCTCTGCTTGCCACGATCGCGCTGGGAATTGCCGCGCTCGCCACATGGAACGTGGCGGATCCAAGCCTGTCCTATGCAACGGGAAACCAGCCCACCAATCTTCTGGGTTACAGCGGCGCGATCTTCGCCGATATCGTGATGCAGTTCCTCGGGCTTTCCGCCATCATCGCGCTTTTGCCCGTCATCGCATGGGCCATTGCCCTGATTGCCGGCCGCAAGTTCCACAGGATACCGGCCCGTCTCGTCGCCTGGGTCGCGGGCGCCATTGTCTGCGCCGCATCGCTCGGCTGTTTTCCGGCGCCCGTCACATGGCCGCTGCCAAACGGCATCGGCGGTGTCATCGGTGACATGATCCTGCGCTTCCCCGCCCTTTTCATCGGCGCTTACCCCACTGGCACCATTGCCACCGTGCTCGGCGTCATATTCGCGGCGCCCGCCGCCTGGCTGATGCTGTTTGCCGCCGGCATTATCGGCGGCCTCGACGATCTTGAACAGGAAGAAGCTCTGCCGGTTGCCAGCAAGGCCCGCACCACCCGTGAGGCCGAAGAGGATGACGAGGACGACGGTGAAGGGTTCTTTGCCAACATTCTCGCCTTCGGCGCACTGGCGCATTACTGGTACATCACCCAGGCGCGCCTGCGCCGCCTGTTCGGCCTGAAGTCGAAATCCCTGCACGAAGAATTCGAGCATCCTTACGACTTCAACGAATATGAATTCGGCACGCTGAACGAGCCGTCGCGCCTGAAGACCGCGATCAACCGCCTCGACCAGCGCTCGGAACCGTCTTTCGAAGAACGCGCCGCATCACGCCGGCAGATGTCGCCGCCCTCCATCGCGCTCGATCATGACGACGACATGGATGACGAACAGCCCTTCGACGCGGATGGACGCCGTCTGCCGAGCGGCATTCTTTCCGACGAAGAATCCGACCAGAAATTCACCGCAAGACAGGCTCCGGGGCGCGGGCAGACCAGAATAACCGCCCCTTCCGCACGCCCCAAGCCCAGCGAGCGCGTGGCAAGGGAGGCGCAGTCCTCCTTCATCGCTGCCGACGGTTTCCAGCTGCCTACCGTCCATCTGCTGGCCGAGCCGAAGAATGTGGTTCGCGACAATATGCTGAGCGAGGAAGTGCTGGAGCAGAACGCACGCCTTCTGGAAGGAGTTCTTGAGGATTTCGGCGTCAAGGGCGAGATCATTCACGTTCGCCCCGGCCCGGTCGTGACACTTTACGAACTGGAACCGGCGCCCGGCATCAAATCCTCACGCGTCATCGGCCTTGCGGATGACATCGCCCGCTCCATGAGCGCGATCGCCGCCCGTGTCGCCGTCGTCCCCGGCCGCAACGCGATCGGCATCGAACTGCCGAACCAGACGCGCGAAACCGTGTTCCTGCGTGAACTCATCGGCAGCCGCGATTTCGAAAACAGCAAGGCCAAGCTCGCCATGGCGCTCGGCAAGACCATCGGCGGCGAACCCGTCATCGCCGATCTCGCCAAGATGCCGCATCTTCTCGTCGCCGGCACCACCGGCTCGGGCAAGTCGGTTGCCATCAACACCATGATCCTGTCGCTGCTCTACCGCATGTCGCCGGAACAGTGCCGCCTGATCATGATCGACCCGAAAATGCTCGAACTGTCGATCTATGACGGCATTCCGCATCTGCTTTCCCCTGTCGTCACCGATCCGAAAAAGGCCGTCGTGGCCCTGAAATGGACGGTGCGCGAGATGGAAGAGCGCTACAAGAAGATGTCGAAGATCGGCGTGCGCAACATTGACGGCTTCAACAGCCGCGTGCAGCAGGCGCTCGACAAGGGTGAAATCCTCACCCGCACCGTGCAGACCGGCTTCGACCGCCAGACCGGCGAGGCAATCTACGAAACCGAAGAATTCGATCTGAAGCCCCTGCCCTATATCGTCGTCATCATCGACGAAATGGCCGACCTGATGATGGTCGCCGGCAAGGACATCGAAGGCGCGGTCCAGCGTCTTGCGCAGATGGCGCGCGCCGCAGGCATCCACGTCATCATGGCCACCCAGCGCCCCTCCGTCGACGTCATCACCGGTACGATCAAGGCAAACTTCCCGACCCGCATCTCCTTCCAGGTGACATCGAAGATCGACAGCCGCACCATTCTCGGGGAGCAGGGTGCAGAACAGCTGCTCGGTATGGGCGACATGCTCTACATGGCGGGCGGCGGGCGCATCCAGCGCGTGCACGGTCCCTTCGTCTCCGACAACGAAGTCGAAGAGATCGTCGCCTATCTGAAGACACAAGGGTCGCCGGAATATCTTGAAGCGATCACCGAGGAAGACGACGAGGAAGGTGCTGGCGGCAGCCCGGCCGGCGGCGGCAACTTCTCCGATTCCGAAGACCCCTACGATCAGGCCGTCGCCGTCGTGCTTCGTGATGGCAAAGCCTCCACCTCCTACGTGCAACGGCGTCTCGGCATCGGCTACAACCGCGCCGCCTCGCTGATCGAACGCATGGAGCAGGAGGGCATCATCGGCCCCGCCAATCATGCCGGAAAACGCGAAATCCTCGTGCCAACGGAAGCAGACATCATCGAGCGGTAATACATGTCTCCCGAAAATGTGTAGAGGTTTCGGGATAACGACATGCGCAAAGCAAAGGCCCGATGCGCCGGGCAACCAAGCGGGGCCGGGAAGCGTTATTACACGCTTTCAACGTCATGAAGCCGCCGCCTTTTATGCGGACAATCGCTGCGATGAAGGAGAACAGAATGAACGACCTCACCACCGGCGAAACGGCCATCGCAAACGCACCGCAGGACGGCGTGACGCGACGGGGCGTGCTGACGGCATTTTCCATGGCTGCAGTCATGGCAGGCCTGTCACCGCTTGACGCATTTGCCCAGGCAGCCGGCAATAGCGGTGCAACCGCGCAGAAGATCGCCAACCACTTCTCGTCGGTCAAAACCATGATGGGCGAATTCGTCCAGTTCGGCCCGCGCGGCGAACAGACCGGCGGCAAATTCTACATCGAACGTCCCGGCAAGCTTCGTTTCAACTATGAAGATCCCTCACCCATGCGGGTCATCGCCGACGGCAAGAACGTCGTCATCGGCAACATGAAGCTGAAGACGTGGGATCTCTATCCGCTGTCCAAAACCCCGCTCAGCCTGCTTCTGTCCGACAAGATCGACCTCGGCAACCAGAAGGTCCGGGACGTGAAGGAAGAATCGGACCTGACCACCATCGTGCTCGGCGACAAGAGCGTCTTCGGCGATTCCACCATCACACTGATGTTCGACCCGAAAACCTTCGACCTGCGGCAGTGGACGACGACCGACGCGCAGAACAAGGACACGACCGTGATGATCTTCAACGTCCAGACCGGCGTGAACTTCGACGAACGCGTCTTCAACATCAATTATGAGGAAGTGCGCAAGCGCGGCTGAGCCTCTTCGCCCAAAAGAACTCTTCGAAAGGCGACCCTCAGGTCGCCTTTTTCATTTTGCCGCTAAAATACATTCCCGTTTTCATCGCGATGTTATAAGCCTTCGCCCCGGAAACACGTCTCGAAACATTGTGCTTCGAGGCAAAGGAGCATTTCCAGGAAAAGTGGCCATCGGCTTTCCGTCCGGAAATGCGGCAAAATACTCTAGAAGCGGAGCGCATGCATGTCGTTTTCGATAACCACCTGGAACATCAACTCGGTCAGGCTCAGAATGCCGATCGTTGAGCAGTTTCTGGTGCGTTACAAGCCCGACATTCTCTGCCTGCAGGAAACGAAATGCCCGAATGGCGAGTTTCCGATGAAACCGCTGAAGGCGCTCGGTTACGAGCATGTCATCATCCATGGCCAGAAAGGCTATCATGGTGTGGCCATCGCTTCGAAAATTCCGCTGACAGAAGATCACCGCCAGGACTATTGCGGCATCGGCGATGCGCGACATATCTCCGCGATTTTTCAGGTCGGATCGCGCCGGGTGAGGCTGCATAATTTCTACGTGCCGGCCGGCGGCGACGAGCCGGATCGGTCGATCAATCCAAAATTCGGCCATAAGCTCGATTTCATCGAGGAAATGAAGGCACTTCGTGCCGATGGCGTGCCGGGCACCTCGTCCATTCTCGTCGGCGATCTCAATATCGCGCCGCTTGAGAACGACGTCTGGTCGCACAAGCAGCTTCTGAAGATCGTCAGCCACACGCCTGTCGAGACCGAGGGCATGCTCGATATCATGAAGCAGGGCAACTGGCTCGACCTGATGCGCCTGAACGTACCGGAGACGGAAAAAATCTACACCTGGTGGAGCTACCGCGCCAAGGATTGGGAAGCCGCAGACCGCGGCCGCCGCCTCGACCATATCTGGTCTTCGCAGGATCTTGGATCCTCGCTCGAAAAAATCGACATATTGCGTGAAGCGCGCGGCTGGAACCGGCCATCGGACCACGTTCCGGTCACGGCTCATTTCCGGTTCTGAACCGGGCTTTCAGGCGAAGCCGGTTCGGCGCGGAGGTCAGATGAAGCGGTTCTGCAAACGGGCCGCACCCGCCGCCAGCGACGCTATATTGTCACGAATGCGTGCCGAGACGATATCGGCAACCTCCGGAAACTCCTCCACCAGCCGGTGAAACAGGATACGTGTTATCCGGATGACTTCGGAATCCTCCGCGGCGACCGCGGTGAATTTCCTTTCGCAGAGGGTAAAGAGCGCGAGTTCCGAAAGCAGGGCTCCCTTGCCCGGCGTCGCCTGCAGCTCGGGCTTGCCATCCCGCCCGGCCGCGAAGAGCTCGAAATGACCCGCTGTCACCGCAAAGGCGCATTCGGCCGGCGAATGTTCACGAAACAAGGTCTGCCCGGCCGATACACGGCGGCGTTCCGCGCCGAAGGCGATGAGCCGCAACTGATCGTCGCTGAACCCCGCGAATAACGGCACTTGCCCCAGCAGAATGATATCGTCCGTCAAGGCCATGTTGATTGTTACTCCGGAAAACCACCTGCATCACTATAGCGGTTTTCCAATATCAGCCCTCAAAATACAAGATGTTAGAACGCCGCGCACTTTCTTGGACACGCGGCGTGAAGTTTCAAGCCTGACATGATGACGGGCGCGGAGAGGCCTCTGCTCAGGGAACGATCTTGTAGCCGCCGTTCTCGGTCACCAGAATTTCGGCATTGGAGGGGTCGCGCTCGATCTTCTGGCGCAGGCGATAGACATGCGTTTCCAGCGTATGCGTGGTCACGCCGGAATTGTAACCCCAGACCTCCTCCAGCAGGACGTCGCGGGTCACAACGGTGCTGCCGGCGCGATAGAGATAACGGATGATCGCCGCTTCCTTTTCCGTCAGCCGGATTTTCTTGCCGTCTTCGGTCGTCAGCAGCTTCTGGCTGGGCTTGAACTGATAGGGTCCGACGGTGAAAACCGCATCCTCGCTCTGCTCATACTGACGCAGCTGCGCCCGGATGCGCGCCAGAAGCACGGCGAAACGAAACGGCTTCGTCACATAATCATTGGCGCCCGCCTCAAGCCCGAGGATCGTATCGGAATCGGTGTCGTGTCCGGTGAGCATGATGATCGGCGCCTTGAAGCCGCCCTTGCGCAACAGCTTCACCGCTTCGCGGCCGTCCATGTCCGGCAGGCCGACATCCATGATCAGAAGATCGACCTGGGCGGTCTTGGCCGTCTGCATCGCCTGCGCGGCGTTTGCACCGCTCAAGAGCGAGAATTCCTCATAGGGAGACAATTGCTCGGTCAGCGTCTCCCGAAGATCGTCGTCATCGTCCACCAGAAGGATAGTGCGAGCCGTCATTCGGATTCTCAGCCTTTCTTACTTTAATCGTCAGCCAATTCAGCGGTTTGCCGGTAAAAGGTCAACCCATTGCCATCACATGATGAAATGCTATGACTTCACGTTAAATAACCTGCAAAGCAAAATCTCGTGAAAAACATGAGCAAACGCCCCGTAGAACAACGTAAACGCGCATCGACGCTCATGGTTCGGCCGGCTCCCTTGAAAATCAGCCGGGCCATCGTTCAACTCGGGCATCTCACCTTTCCCGCCGCGATCGGGCGGAATGGCCGCACCATGCTGAAACGCGAGGGAGACGGGAAATCCCCGATTTCCGTTACCCGCCTGCTGCACGGATTTTATCGCGGCGACCGCATTTCCGCCACCACGACGGCATTGCCGATGCAACGGACACAAAACTCCATGCTGTGGTGCGACGAGCCTCGAAATCCCAATTACAACAGGCTGGTCAAGGCACCCTTCGCTCCAAGCCACGAGGAAATGATGCGCAAGGACGGCCTCTATGATGTCTGTCTGGTGCTGGACTGGAACATAACCTCAAGAAGCCGTAACCGCGGCTCGGCAATCTTCATGCATCTCATCCGACCGGGATACGAGCCGACCGCCGGCTGCATCGCCCTCCACCCTCGAGACATGCGACGCGTTCTGCCCCATATGCGCAAGGGCACGAAAATCCGTATCCTGTGATGTGCATCATCTATCGATGAGGCAACAAAAAACCCGCCATCAAGGCGGGTTTTTTTAGAAGGAAAAAGCCTGGTATTAAGCGGCTTCGTCCTGAGAATCGTCCTCTTCAACGGTCTTGCCGCGCTTGGGACCCTTGGCAAGGTTGACTTCCACCAGGCGGACAGCCTCGGTTTCGGACATCTTGTTGACGGCGGCGATTTCGCGCGCCATGCGGTCGAGAGCGGCTTCGTAAAGCTGACGCTCGGAATAGGACTGCTCCGGCTGGTTTTCCGCACGGTAGAGATCGCGCACAACTTCAGCAATCGCAATGAGATCGCCGGAATTGATCTTCGCATCATATTCCTGCGCGCGGCGCGACCACATGGTACGCTTCACACGCGCCTTGCCCTGCACCACTTTCAGCGCCCGCTCGACAAAATCGCCTTCGGAAAGCTTGCGCATGCCGATGCTCACGGCTTTGGCGACGGGAACTTTAAGACGCATCTTGTCTTTTTCGAAATCGATGACAAAAAGCTCAAGCTTCATGCCGGCGACTTCTTGTTCCTCGATGGCAGAAATGGTACCGACACCATGAGCGGGATACACAATCGCTTCACCGGTCTTGAAACCGTGATGTGCTGGAGATTTCTTCTGCTGGGTCGTCATTCGTTCTAAAAACTCCCTGTTACATACCCGGGGATGCCGGGGTTGGGTCGGTCAGGCCCTGATGAGACGGGGGAACCGTCAGGTGACTCCGCACTGGTCCAGCCGTGCACGCAAAAACACACCTTCCCGTCTTGCGGGGTTCGATAACGTAAACGCTCGATATGTCACGGAAACCGCGTGCAAAAGAGGTGTTGCTTTCGTGGTGTTTTTGGGCACACAAATGCCACGCTGTGGATCAGTGTCGTTGGTGTACCACAAAAATAGGCGCAAATCAATAATTTGCTTCGACCGTGGCCGCAACATCACATGGCGGCTCAATAACCGCCTAAAAATTAGCCGCTAAAATACTGTCAAATGCTTCGCGACGGACCCTCATGGCAAAAGAAGCAAAAAAATTTCACTTACCGACTGAAGAAACACGAAAGCCTCTTAAACTCTTCGTAATTCCACGCCAATATCCGATTCGACTGAAAAGGCAAAATCCGTAAATTGGCGGTGCTTTTTTATATTAAAGTGTGATTTTTGGAGGAATCCACGTCAAATGGGCTACAGAAATAATCCAAAACGCGAAAAACAGATCGAAAAAGCGCGCCAGCAGGCAATTGCCGAAAATGTCCAATTTCTTGATCCAGGTATTCTTTATGGAAGGGCAAGTGCCGACGATATAGAATATTATTCCGCGGAGATGCTGGCAGCGAGCGCGGCTCACAGTTTCCAGGCGCTTTCGCACTGGACCGGAGAGACGCCCCATATCAGCATCACCCAGGTGGACGGCGTTTCACCGCGGGATATTCCGGTAACGGTCCTGACGATTATCGGCCGCAACATGCCCTTCCTTTATGATTCCGTGATGGGCGAGGTCACCAGCAGCTATCGCGGCCTTTATCTGGCAGTCCACCCCATCCTCGTCCGCGATGAGGACGCGCGGGCCGGTTACCGCCTTGCCGAGCCAGAGGACGATCCGGCTGAGAATATCAGCCTCATACAGCTTCATATCGCGCCGCTGACACAGCAGGCCGCCGCAGCGCTTGAAGAGCGCCTGCGTTTCGTGCTGACGCAGGTCCAGTTCGCCTATCGCGACTGGCGGCCCATGCTGGCGAAACTCGACGAGGCGCTGGATGAATTGTCCAAGCGCGGCTCCTCGCGACGCAAGGCCGAGCGGACGGAAGCCGTCGAATTCCTCAACTGGCTTCGCAACGACAATTTCACCTTCCTCGGCATGCGTGACTACACCTATTCCGGCAAGGGGAAGAACGCGAAGATCGAGCGCGGTGATGGCGTCGGCCTCGGCAGCCTGAGCGACCCGGATGTGCGCGTGCTGCGCCTGGGCAAGAACGCCGTGACGACGACGCCCGAAATCCTCGCCTTCCTTGATGGCCCGGATTTCCTCATCGTCACCAAGGCGAATGTGAAATCCATCGTGCACCGTCGTGCCTATATGGACTACATCGGCATCAAGCGCTTTGACGAGGACGGCAACGTCATCGGCGAATTGCGCATCGTCGGCCTTTTCACGGCGACTGCCTATACACGTTCGGTCAAGCAGATACCGCTGCTGCGTGCCAAGGTGGCGGATGTCGAGCGGCATTTCGGCTTCGACCCCAACAGCCACTCCGGCCGCATCCTGCAGAACACGCTGGAAGCCTATCCGCGTGACGATCTCTTCCAGATCGAGACCGATCTTCTGATCCGTTTCATCGAGCAGATCATGGAACTGAGCGACCGTCCGCGTGTGCGGGTCCTTGCGCGTATCGACCGTTTCGACCGCTTCGTTTCCGCCATCATCTTCGTGCCGCGCGAGGAATATAATTCCTATGTGCGCGAGAAGATCGGCGATTATCTGAGCAAGGTCTATGACGGACATATCTCCGCCTATTACCCCGCCTTCCCTGAAGGCGCCGTCGCCCGCGTCCATTTCATCGTCGGCCGCACGGAAGGCAAGACGCCGCGCATTGCCCAGGACAAGCTTGAAGACGCCGTCAGCGACATTGCGGCGCGCTGGATAGACCACTTTATTGGCTTGTCGGAACCGGGCGCACCGGTGCTGGAGGTGGATCAGGCCTATCAGGAAGCCTTCACGCCCGAAGAGGCGATCGGCGACATGCCGGATATTCTGGGCGCGGCAAAGGGTGAACCGGTCCGCATCGAATTCTATCAGCAGGAAGGCCAGTCGCCCGAGACGCTGTCGCTGAAAATCTTCCACCGCGATGGCCACCTGCCGCTTTCGCGGCGTGTGCCGCTGCTCGAAAATCTGGGCTTCAACGTCATCAGCGAACGTACCTTCGATATCGGCGTCGTTGCGGATGGCGAAAAGCGCGATATCGTGCTGCACGACATGGAACTGTCCGTCGCTGCGGGCACGACGCTCGATCTGCCGCATTACGGGCCGAAACTCGAGGAGGCCTTCCTTGCCGCCTTCTCCGGCAAGGTGGACAATGACAACTTCAACCGTCTGATCCTTGCCTGCGGCCTGACAGTGCGCGAAGTCTCTGTGCTGCGCGCCTATGCCCGGTATCTGCGCCAGACCGGCATCGTCTATTCGCAGGAGCATATTTCCGAAACGCTCTACAAATATCCGGCCATTTCCCGGAATATTTTCGCACTGTTCAAGGCCGGTTTCGATCCCTCTGTCGATGAAAAGAAGCGGCTGAAAAAGCTCGCCGAGATACACAAGGCAATCGAAGCAGCCCTGAGCGGCGTTCCCAATCTCGATGAGGACCGCACCCTCAGACGTTACGTCAACGCCATCGACGCGACGCTGCGCACCAATTACTTCCAGAAAAATGCCGATGGCACGCCACGTGACATTCTGGCGTTCAAGTTCGATCCCAAACATCTGGATGGCCTGCCGGACCCGCGCCCCTTCCGCGAAATCTTCGTTTACGGAACCGAGGTCGAAGGCGTGCATCTGCGCTTCGGCAAGGTCGCGCGTGGTGGTCTGCGCTGGTCGGATCGCGGCCAGGATTACCGCACGGAAGTGCTCGGCCTCGTCAAGGCACAACAGGTCAAGAATGCGGTGATCGTGCCGGTTGGCGCCAAGGGCGGCTTCTTCCCGAAGAACCTGCCGGCCGGCGGCTCCCGCGATGAGGTCTTTAATGCCGGCCGCGAGGCCTACAAGACCTATATCCGCACCCTGCTGTCCATCACCGACAATATCGTCGATGACGCCATCATACCGCCTGCCGATACGCTGCGGCTCGACGGTGACGACCCCTATTTCGTTGTCGCCGCCGACAAGGGAACGGCAACCTTTTCCGATACGGCAAACGGCCTTGCCCGCGAAGCCGGCTTCTGGCTGGACGACGCCTTCGCATCGGGCGGTTCCGCCGGTTACGACCACAAGAAAATGGGCATCACCGCACGCGGCGCATGGGAAACGGTAAAGCGCCATTTCCGTGAAATGGACACCGACATCCAGACCACACCCTTCACTGTGGCGGGTGTTGGCGACATGTCCGGTGACGTCTTCGGCAACGGCATGCTGTTGTCGGAAAAGATCAGGCTCATCGCCGCCTTCGATCACCGCGACATCTTCATCGATCCCGACCCCGATACCGACAGGTCCTTTGCAGAGCGCAAGCGGCTTTTCGAACTGCCGCGTTCCAGCTGGCAGGATTATGACCGCTCGGCCCTCTCCGGCGGTGCGATGATCATCTCGCGTTCCGAAAAATCGGTGACGCTGACGCCGGAAGCCGTCGCTGCCATCGGCATCGACAAATCCGTCGCCACACCCTTCGAGATCATGACCGCCATTCTGAAGGCGCCAAACGATCTCCTCTGGTTCGGCGGCATCGGCACCTATATCAAGGCGGCGGTGGAAACCAATGCCGAGGTGGGCGACAGGGCGAACGACCCCATCCGCGTCAACGCCACCGAACTGCGCGCCAAGGTCATCGGCGAAGGCGCCAATCTCGGCATCACCCAGAAGGGCCGCATCGCCTATGCGCTTTCGGGCGGACGTTGCAACTCCGATGCCATCGACAACTCGGCCGGGGTGAACTCCTCCGACGTCGAGGTCAACATCAAGATAGCGCTTGCCTCCGCCGTTAACAGCGGCCGCCTGACGATGCCGAAACGCAACCAGCTTCTCGCTTCCATGACGCCGGAAGTGGCGCAGCTGGTATTGCGCAACAACTACCTGCAATCGCTGGCGATCTCGCTGACGGAACGGCTCGGGCTTGCAAACCGCGAAGAGCTCGGCCGCCTGATGGGTGCATTGGAGGCAACCGGGCAGCTGAACCGCAAGGTGGAAACCCTGCCTGATAATGCCGAGTTCAGCGAAAGATACGCCTCCGGCAAGCCGCTGACCCGGCCGGAAATCGGTGTGCTGCTATCCTATGCCAAGCTGACGCTGTTCGATGCGCTGGTGGCAAGCCCGCTGCCGGATGAGCCCTATCTCCAGCATCTGCTCGTCGACTATTTCCCGGCCAAGATGCAGAAGAACTATGCGGACGATATCAAGGCACATCGCCTGCACCGCGAGATCGTTGCAACCGCGCTCGCCAATGCCGTCGTCAACCGTGGTGGCCCGGGCTTCGTGCAGAAACTTGCCGATGCCAGCGGATTATTGGCGGCCGACGTCGTGAAAGCGGCCGTCATCGTTGAAGATGGTTTCGGTCTCAAGCGCCTTTGGGCAGAGGTCGATGCACTTGACGGCAAGGTTGGCGGCCAGGTCCAGAACGGGCTTTATGCTACGATCACCCGCATCTTCTCCGATGCGAGCAGGCTATACCTGCAAACGGGAAGCGCGGCGACGGGCGACATGGCGACCGAGATCGAGCGTCTGAAGACCGCGATCAAGACGCTGTCGCCGACAGCGGCGAAATATCGCCGCGAACTGGGCGTGACAGAAATCGACGGCGTTCCTTTCACTCTTCTGGAGGAGCTGGATACGCTTTCCCTGCTGGTCTATGTGCCTGAAATCATGCGCATTGCCGAAAGTGCGGGCACAACGCTTGCCCGCGCCGCCGAAAGCTATGCCACCGTATCCTCGACCTTCCGTGTGGCACGCCTGCTCGATGCCAGCCAGCGCATCGCACCGGCCGATCATTACGAGAGCCTGGCTCTTCTACGCAGCCAGGACCAGATCTCCTCGTCCAGACGCCGGATCGTCATCTCTGCATTGACGGAGTATGCGAAAGAGAAAGATCCGGTTCAGGCCTGGTATGCCGCCGACCGCGTGCGGGTGAACCGCATCGTCTCCGAGCTGGGCGCCCTCAGCGAAAGCGGTGATACCAACCTTGCCCGCCTGACCGTGGCGGCGGGGCTGCTTGGCGATATCGTTCAGGCGCGCTGATCGGCAGTCTTGAAAACACCATCCGGGTTATCGACCCGGATGGTGACAAACGAAGCGGATGACCGGCATCCCGCACTCTATCCTTCCCGATTATCCGATAGGACGATGAATGACTGTCCCCTCCCAAAACGCGGAAACAGTGGTTGCCAAACGCGGCATCTGGGGCTGGGTCATGTTCGACTGGGCGGCGCAGCCGTTTTTCACCGTCGTCACCACCTTCGTTTTCGGGCCTTATTTCGTCGCCCGGCTCACCGATGATCCGATTTCGGCACAGGCGACATGGAGCAATATGGCGACGGTCTCCTCGATCATCATCGCCCTCTTCTCGCCCATCCTCGGCTCCATCGCTGATCAATCCGGCGCGCGCAAACCGTGGATCGCCTTTTTTGCCGTCATCAAGATCGTCAGCCTTTTCTTATTGTGGTTTGCGGCGCCGGGTTCACCGATCATCCTGCCGATCATCTGCATGATCCTTGCTTCCATCGCGGCGGAATTCTCGATTGTCTTCAACGATTCCATGATGCCGCGACTGACCAACCCGCAAAATGTCGGGCGCATTTCCAATCTCGCCTGGGGGCTGGGTTATCTCGGCGGCATGGTAGTGCTGATTGCGGTGGTGACACTTCTGGCCGCGAGCCCGCAGACCGGGCTGACCATCGCCGGCATCAAGCCGCTCTTCGGACTCGACCCGGCAACCGGTGAAGACGCCAGAATAACCGGCCCGCTCGCAGCACTCTGGTATCTCATCTTCATTCTGCCGATGTTTCTGTTGACCCCGGACGCCGAAAAGGGCCTGCCGTTCAAGGCCGCGATCCGTTCAGGGCTGGGGGAGCTAAAGATCACGCTCCGCGAGCTGCGCTATCGCCCCGTGCTTTTGCGGTTTCTGATCGCGCGCATGCTCTATCAGGACGGCGTCAATGGCGTTCTCATACTCGGCGGCGCCTTTGCCGCCGGCATGTTCGGCTGGGCGACGATGGAAATCGGCCTCTTCGGCATTCTCCTCAACGTCGTCGCCATCGCGGGCTGTTTTGCCGCCGGGCGCGTCGATCAGAAACTCGGTTCGCGCATCACCATCCTCATCAGTCTGGTGCTTCTGCTGCTGGCCACGCTCGGCATCGTCTCCACGGAAAAGGGATCGACCCTGTTCGGCTGGATACAATTATCCACGGTAGACAATGGCGGCATCTTCGCCACCGGCGCGGAAAAGGCCTATCTGCTCTATGGCGTGCTGATCGGCCTCGCCTTCGGCCCCGTTCAGGCCTCGTCACGCTCTTATCTCGCCCGCAATATCACCGTGGCGGAAGCCGGCCGTTATTTCGGCATCTACGCGCTTTCCGGGCGCGCCACGAGTTTCATGGCAACGCTGTCGTTTTCCATAGCGACCTATATAAGCGGCTCCGCCCATATTGGCATGGCCACGCTCATCGTGTTCCTGGGCGCTGGATTCCTGCTGCTGCTGCGCGTGCCTGAACGCGCCGCAAGTTGACCGATCTAAAGCCAGAGATGCGCGGGAGACAACGCGCTCGGCATCGTCAACGTCATCCTCTGGCCTGACCTGAGGATGATAAAGGATGTTTTCAACACGTTAGTCAGCGATCAGAAAACTGCATCGCATACATAGGCGAGCGAAGCCGGAACAGCGCGCCACTTCCGGCATACTCCTCACGCCATCACAGCTGGTCGAGCTTTTGCTGCAATGCGCGCAGCTGCGCCTTCAGCTCATCGATTTCGGATGCATTCGGCTTGCGGGTTTCCTTGGGCGCCTGCGGCATTGCGAAAGGCGTGAAACCCTGCATCGCCTGCCGAAACAGTTCCGTATTGCGGCGGATCTGCTCCTCCATCATTTGCAGCGGCGCCTGAAAATTGCGGGCAAGAGAGCCGTCGCCAAAAGCCTTGGCCATATGCTCCTGCATCTGGCTCTGCTGGTCGGAGAACGTCTTCATCGAATGTTCGAGGAAGGTCGGCACGACCATCTGCATCTGGTCGCCGTAATAGGAGATCAACTGTCGCAGAAACGCCGTCGGCAACAGCGTATTGCCGGTTTTGGCCTCCTGTTCGACGATGATCTGCGTCAGGACAGCATGGGTAATATCTTCGGACGACTTGGCATCCTGGACCTTGAAGTCCTCGCCGCGCTTGACCATCTGCGCCAGATCATCAAGCGTCACATAGGTGCTGGTGCCGGTGTTGTAGAGCCGCCGGTTGGCGTATTTTTTAATGATTGTTTCGCCGTCGTGTTTCGCCATGCCCGCCTCCTCGCGATGATGGTATTTTTTTGTTTTTTGGTGTTCTTGCTCTTCCCGGCTCAAAGTGTATGCGCAAAACAAGCCCTCTGACAAATGTTTTGTGCATCGCAACAGTTTGTTTTTTGCGCAGCAATTTATCGCAAGATTCCCGGGTGATTTAGCAACATCTTTTAAAGCAACTTTCGGCATTTGACTTGTATTGAAAGCTTTGCCAGTCTCCGCCTCGCATGTGAGGAGAATAGAGATGACCCTGCCTTCAATCGTGATTGCCAGCGCTGCGCGCACCGCCGTCGGCTCTTTCAATGGCCATTTCGCCAATACGCCAGCCCATGAACTCGGGGCGGCCGTCATCGGCGCTGTGCTGGAACGTGCCGGCATCACGGCAAACGAAGTCGATGAAGTCATTCTCGGTCAGGTGCTGACGGCAGGCGAAGGGCAGAACCCGGCGCGGCAGGCGGCAATGAAGGCCGGCATTCCACAGGAGGCGACCGCCTTCGGCCTCAATCAGCTCTGCGGCTCCGGCCTGCGCGCCGTGGCCCTCGGCATGCAGCAGATCGCGACCGGCGACGCGAACATCGTCATTGCCGGCGGCCAGGAATCCATGTCCATGGCGCCTCACTGCGCCCATTTGCGCGGCGGCGTGAAGATGGGCGATTTCAAGATGATCGACACCATGCTCAAGGACGGTCTGACCGACGCCTTTTACGGTTACCACATGGGCATCACCGCCGAGAATATCGCCCGCCAATGGCAACTCTCCCGTGATGAACAGGATCAGTTCGCCGTCGCATCGCAAAACAAGGCCGAAGCGGCACAGAACGCCGGCCGCTTTGCGGACGAAATCGTCGCCTTCACGGTCAAAGGCCGCAAGGCCGATATCGTCATCGATGCTGACGAACATATCCGCCACGGCGCTTCGCTGGAAACCATGGCCAAGCTACGCCCCGCCTTTGACAAGGAGGGCACTGTCACGGCCGGCAATGCCTCCGGCCTGAATGATGGCGCAGCCGCCGCACTTTTGATGTCTGAACAGGAAGCCGCAAAACGCGGCATCAAGCCGCTGGCGCGCATCGCCTCCTGGGCAACGGCGGGCGTCGATCCCCAGATCATGGGCACCGGGCCCATTCCTGCCTCTCGCAAGGCGCTGGCCAAGGCCGGCTGGTCAATCAATGATATCGGCCTTGTGGAGGCCAACGAAGCCTTTGCCGCCCAATCCTGCGCAGTGGTGCGCGAGCTGGGCCTCGATCCGGCCATTGTCAACGTTAATGGTGGGGCAATCGCCATCGGCCATCCGATCGGTGCTTCCGGCGCACGTGTCCTGAACACTCTGATTTATGAGATGCGCCGCCGCAACGTATCGAAGGGCCTCGCAACACTCTGCATCGGCGGCGGCATGGGCGTCGCCATGTGCATCGAGGCGCTCTGAAGCCGCTATACGGCTTTCCAAAAATCAATTCCGGTTCGGTGAACAATAGGGTAGAAGCGGCCTCCCATTGGCCGCATTTCTGTGGCCGTTGAGCACGACAAACGGGTTGAGCAGGATGAAGCATCGCGCATGAGCAGGCGCTTCAGTGACAGGTCATGGAGGCCGATATGAGCCGGGTTGCGTTGATTTCCGGCGGGACGAGCGGCATAGGCGCCGCGATTGCCCGCGCCCTGCAGGCAGCCGGCTACCGGGTGGCCGTCAACTACGCCTTCACGACGGACCGGGCGGAAGCCTTCCAGAAGGAAACCGGCATCCCTGCATATCAGTGGGACGTGCGCGACTATGACGCCTGCGCAAATGGCATCGCGAAGGTGGAAGAGACCTTCGGACCGGTCGAAATCCTTGTCAACAATGCCGGCATCACCCGCGATGCCATGTTCCACAAGATGTCGCCGCAGCAGTGGCGCGAGGTGATCGACACCAACCTTACCGGCGTGTTCAACATGACACATCCCGTCTGGCCGGGCATGCGCGACCGCGGCTTCGGCCGTATCGTCAATATTTCCTCCATCAATGGCCAGAAGGGGCAGGCCGGCCAGACCAATTATTCCGCCTCGAAGGCAGGCGATATCGGTTTCACCAAGGCGCTCGCCCAGGAAGGCGCCAGCCGCAACATCACGGTCAATGCCATCTGCCCCGGTTACATCGGCACCGAGATGGTGAGAGCGATACCGGAGAAAGTCCTGGCTGAACGGATCGTGCCGCAGATTCCGGTCGGGCGGCTGGGTGAACCGGAGGAGATCGCCCGCTGCGTGCTGTTTCTGGTGTCAGACGAGGCCGGCTTCATAACCGGCTCCACGATGACGGCGAATGGCGGGCAATATTTCGCCTGACGACGGCAAACTTGACCCGCTCGGCCGCGCAAGCGGTAAACTTTTCGTGATGCCCATCGCTCCGATTTTGGTGCACACAAAAACTTGAGCACGAAAAACCGGAAAATGACAATCGCTAAGCCAATGAAAATACGATAGTTTTTGTATAGTTTAGAATGAGTCTAGAAATCTCCTGCCGATTCAAAAATAGGTTTTTCTTGACATTTGGTGTCCTGTTTTGGTTTAAGAACGAAAACAACGTGTTGCGTCATACAGGCAGTCCATCATGCTGGTTTGCAGCTGCAATTACATCACCGATCACGATATCCGGGACGTCATCAACGAACTCCTCGATGAGGACTGTTGGCAGCTGATTGTTCCTGCAAAAGTGTATCACGCCATGGAAAAACGCGGTCGCTGCTGCGGCTGTTTTCCGACCGTTGTCGACCTGATCATCAAGACCACCGAAGAATATCACGCCCGTCGCCACTCGACTGAGGCCGATGTTTTTGATTTTATGTCCCGCTTGAAGCGATTCCATGAAGAGAACAGGAGAGCGGACATTGAAAGGCGACAAAAAAGTCATCGAGCGGCTTAACGAGGCCCTTTTTCTCGAACTCGGCGCGGTGAACCAATATTGGCTTCATTACCGGCTGCTGAACGACTGGGGCTACACCAAGCTCGCAAAGAAGGAGCGCGCTGAATCCATCGAAGAGATGCAGCACGCCGACAAGATCATCGATCGTATCATCTTCCTTGAAGGTCATCCCAACCTTCAGACCCTTGCTCCCCTGCGCATCGGACAGAACGTCAAGGAAGTACTCGAGGCCGATCTGGCCGGTGAATACGACGCCCGCACCTCCTACAAGAAGTCCCGTGACATCTGTCACGAGGCCGGCGACTACGTCTCCATGAAGCTGTTCGAAACCCTGCTGATCGACGAGGAAGGCCATATCGACTTCCTCGAAACCCAGCTCGAACTGCTCGGCAAAATCGGTGAGGAAAAATACGGCCAGCTCAACGCCGATTCCGCCAACGAAGCGGAATAAGCTCTCAGCATCGGACAGGGAAAAGGCGGCCACGGGGCCGCCTTTTTTATTTGCCGGAGAGGTGACGGAACTCCGTAACCACCTTCTCATAGACAGCACGCTTGAACGGAACGATCAGTTCCGGCAGGCTTTCCATGGGCTTCCAGCCCCAGGCATCGAATTCAGCCGTATGTCCCGTCGGTGGCGGGTCGATCTGGATTTCACTTTCGTCGCCTTCGAAGCGGAAGGCGAACCAGCGCTGCGCCTGCCCGCGATATTTGCCTCTCAACCCGATACCGATCAACTCGGGCGGCAGATCATAATGAATCCAGTCGCTTGCTTCTGCCAGCAGCGTCACCGATTTCATTCCTGTCTCTTCGTAAAGCTCGCGAATGGCAGCTGTCAAAGGCCGTTCGCCATCGTCAATGCCGCCCTGCGGCATCTGCCACAATTGCGGTGAGCCGTCATATTCGGAATTGCCTTCCCGGATGCGCCGGCCAGCCCAGACGAGGCCCTCGGCATTCAAAACCATTATTCCCGCGCAGGGACGGTAAGGCAAATCTTCTGCTTTGATTGTCATGGGAAACCCGCATTGTCTGAGCGCTGAAAGGCGCGGAAATGGCCGCAGGCAAGGTTTACTGCCCCGCCGGCTCCGAAACAAGCGCAGAAACGCCGACAATCTCGACGCCGCGGCCCCCGGCTTCACGCGACCATTTGGAGATCGCCGCAATACTCTCGTCAAAAGCCGATGCGACACCAATTGCCTGGCCATTGCGGCGGGCAATGCGCTCCAGCTCGTCCAGCTTGCGCAAGATAGAAGCTTCGGTCACTTCACCATCGAGCAGAATATCGGCAAATCCCTGTGGGGCGGAGATGGCCTTTGCAATTCCGCCGCTCAGCGACTGCGCCGAGGAACCGTCATCCAGAAACAGCAGACCGCGTTTTCCGATATCGCGCATCACCGGCTCCAGCGCCGCCTGCTCGGCCAGAAAGCGTCCGCCCAGGTAATTCATGATGCCGGTATAATTGGTGATCTTCGCCATCGATCGATGCAGCCGGTCAAGATTGACCTTAGCCGGATCGCCGGCCAGCAACGTGTCCGGCCCGGGATTGGTGCCGGGATAACCGAAAGGCTCCAGCGGTATCTGGAGAAGGATTTCATGCCCCTCACGGCGCGCTTCCTGCATCCACCGCTGCAGGCTGTTGCCGCTCGCGGCAAAACCAAGCGTTACCTCCGGCGGCAATTCCCGGATCGCTTTTTGCGAACCTGTCTGGCTTAGGCCGAGACCGCCGACCACGATCGCCACCCGGGTGCCGCGCGCGCCGGACCATGGCCGGGCATATTGTTCCATCGGTCGCAGGCCATCTGCACCAACGACGGGCAGCCTGCCAAACGCAGTCTCTTCCAGCAGCTCTTCATTGGGGCGCATGGCCATGCGCGGATCCTGGCCATAGGTCTGCCCGCTCATCAGCACCGGCCCCTCGCCGTCACGGGGCCGGGGAGAATAAACGGATACCACATTGCCATCCGGCATGGTTGCGCGATTGATATTGGCGCCGGAACGGCCGCTTTGCGTCTGCAGGCCTGCATTTTCGCCGGCAGCCTGTTCCGCAACTGCTGTCTCAGGCGCCTTTGCAGCCAGCGGCGGCGTCGCCTCAGGCCCGGAGGCCGTCTTCTGCAGGTTGCCGGGCGAAAGCGCCGTATAGACGGAGAGGCCGCCGATCGAAAGAACCGCAAGCGCAGACAAAACCATAATGACGGAAAAGCGCCGGTTGATACCGGCGCTTTTTTTCTGACGACCCAGAAGCGGTTTTCGCAGGTCCGAAGGCAATGAACGATCCGTCCAAATGGTTGGGCATTCAAGAAAATGTGCCGGCTGGCCGGCGCACTATCTTACTGCTTGTTGACCACAGCCTTGTCCGGGTTCGGCGGGAAGGACGGATCCGTCTTGACGCCGCGCAACAGGTCCAGCGCATAATTGAGCTGGATATCGTCCTTGGCTTCCGGCGGCACATAGGCGGAGGAGCCCGAACCTTCATCGGTCTCGCTCTGGCCCTTGATATGGCCGGAAAGGCTGGATTCGCCCTCGGAGGTGACACGGCCCTGCAATTCCGGCGGCAACGGCTGTTCCACCTTGATGTCCGGCTCGATGCCCGTGCCCTGGATAGACTTGCCCGATGGCGTGTAATAAAGCGCCGTGGTCAGACGCAGCGCACCTGCCTCACCGAGCGGAATGATCGTCTGAACGGATCCCTTGCCGAAGGAACGCGTACCGACCACGGTCGCACGACGCAGATCCTGCAGGGCGCCGGCAACGATTTCCGAAGCCGAAGCCGAACCGCCGTTGACGAGGACGATCACCGGCTTGCCGTCGGTCAGATCGCCTGCCGTCGCGTTGAAGCGGCGTGTCTCGTCGGGATTGCGGCCGCGGGTCGAAACGACTTCACCGCGCTCAAGGAAAGCGTCGGAAACGTTGATCGCCTGGTCGAGCAGGCCACCCGGGTTAAGGCGCAGGTCAAGCACATAGCCCTTCAGCTTGTCGGCCGGCACATCCGCCTTGATCTTCTTGATAGCCTTTTCGAGATCGTCATAGGTCTTCTCGGTAAAGGAGATGACCCGCAGATAACCGACGTTGTCACCCTCGACACGGGACTTGACCGCCCGCACGGCAATGACATCGCGCACGACAGTGATGTCGAGCGGCTTGTCGGCGCCCTGACGGATGATCGTCAGCTTGATAGGCGTCTTGACGGCGCCGCGCATCTTTTCGACGGCCTGTTCGAGCTTGAGACCACGAACGGGCGTGCCGTCGATTTCCGAAATGAAGTCACCGGCAAGGATACCCGCACGCGAAGCCGGCGTATCGTCCATCGGCGAGATCACCTTGACGAGCTCGTTCTCCATGGTCACTTCGATGCCGAGACCGCCGAATTCACCCTTTGTCTGGGTGCGCATGTCGTTGGCATCCTTGGCATTCATGAAGCTGGAATGCGGATCGAGAGAGCTGAGCATGCCGTTGATGGCATTTTCAACCAGCTTCTCGTCATCGGGCGGCGTCACATATTGTGCGCGCACGCGCTCGAACACGTCGCCAAAGATCGACAGTTCCTTGTAGGTCGAAGGCCCGGCCGCCTGTGCCGGCATGCTCGCCGAATAAATCACGCTCATCGCCGTGGCGCCCATAAGCCCACCGATAAGGAGAAGCGAAACCTTACGAATCATTGTGCGCCCTTCCGGTATTTTTTGCGGTCCACCACGGTTGGGAATCAACCGGCACACCATCTTTCCTGAACTCAATGTAGAGCGTTGGCCTGTCGGTTTCCAGCGCCAATGCTGCTGCACTCGCTACTCTTTTTGCACCCATGGAGGCGATGGGCTCTCCCGAGAACACGAACATTCCCTGCCGTGTCCTCACATTGTCCATGCCCGTCATCACCACATGATATCCATCACCCGTATTAAGGATGATCATCCGTCCGTAACTGCGAAAATCTCCGGCAAACACCACGAAGCCGTCCGCAGGCGCCGTCACGATGGCTTCCGGCCCACTCGCAACGACAATCCCCTTGGAAAAGTGGCCCGTACCGTCCGCATCGCCGAAACGCCGCAGCACTTCGCCCGCAACCGGCACCTCCAGCTTTCCCTTCAAACTCGCGAAGGGATATGCGGGCGCAATGCGGTTTTTATCAGGCATTCCAGCCGCGGCCGCGGCACGCTCCTTTTCACGTTCAGCCTCGGAAAGACGCGCCACGCGCTGCTCTTCCGCGCGTGCCTTTTCCATTGCTTCCCGCACCGAGGTGATCTCGCCTTCAAGCGAACTGACCAGGCCTTCCAGGCTGGTCGCCTTGCTTGCAAGCTCCTCGGATCGCTTGCGTTCCGCCTCCAGTTCCGCCGCCGTCTGCGTATTCTTGCGGTCGTTTTCGGCAATCAGCAGGTCGAGGCGTTTTTCCTCTTCCAGACTTGCCGTCATCATACCCGTAAGATCATCCTTTTCGCGAGCGATTGCCTGCCTGAGATCAGTCAATTCTTTGAGAGCGGCGACGAGCTTGTCCGTTTCACCGCGAATACCTGGAACGACGGCACCGAGAAGAATGGCGCTGCGCACCGAAGCAAGCGCATCCTCCGGTGAGACCAGCAGGGCAGGGGGCGGATTGCGACCCATCCGTTGCAGCGCCGCCAGAACCTCGGCCAGCACGCCACGCCTCTCACGCAACGACGCCTTGACACCGTCTTCGCGAACGGAGAGCTTGGCCAGACGATCCTCGCCGTCGCTGATCCTGGTCTCCAGCGCCCTGCGCCGGGCAGCGGATGCAATCAGTTCTTCCCGGATGCGAGCGCTATCCTGATTGAGGGCAGCAATGCTCTCCTCGAGATTGCGGGTCTTGTCTTCCGAAAGACCGATGCTGTCGACCAGTTCCTCCAGATCCTGCCGGTTCTGGTCACGGCGTTTTTCCAGTGCCTGCAGTGCATCCGGAGATGAATCGCCATTTTCGGCCGGAACGGCGCCCGCATCATCGCGCGAATAGGTCGGACCGATCCCCATGACGAAAGCAGCAATAACCGCGCCCGCAAGGGCAGCGTGCCGTTTTCGTTGAGACCTGTTGTCCATTTGAACTTTCTTTGATGCCGAAGCAGAAGCGGCGATATTAGGGATTTTGCCGCGATCTTCCAAGAGGCCTGAAAGATCACGGCGGCAGAGCCGTCCGCAGCCTGTCGTGTCGCGAAGCTTCATGTTGAAATTGAGACGCCAATCCTCATCCGAACCGTTCAAACCCGGTGATAGGGATGGCCTGAGAGAATGGTGACGGCGCGGTAAAGCTGCTCGGCAATCAGGATACGAACGATCTGGTGCGGCCAGGTAAGCTTGCCGAGGTTGATAACGGCGGCGGCCCTGTCGTAAAGGGCCGGATCCAGCCCGTCAGCGCCACCTATGGCGATAACGAGTTCGCGCTTGCCGCTGTCACGCAGGTCACCAAAAAACGAAGCAAAGGCAGGACTGTCCAGCGCCTTGCCGCGCTCGTCCAGCAAGACGAGCACCGTGCCGTCGGGGAGATGTTTTTCCAGCATCGCGGCTTCTTCGCGCTTGCGCGTTTCCGCATTCGATGCCCGGCTTTCCGCCACTTCGATCACCCGCGAAAACTCCAGCCCGATCGCCGGGCCGGTCTTCGCAAGACGCTCGATATAACGGGACGCAAGATCCTTTTCCGGGCCGGATTTCAGCCGTCCCACCGCAAAAATCGAAATCCGCATCGCAAACCCGCACTTCTCGTGACCCAACAGGGTCCCGCTCTTAGCAGCTTGGCCTGCGGATTCCTATGCGGCCGGTTTGATTTCCGGCCAGAGGCACCCTTCCGAAGTCGAAGACGACCTTCGGCAACGGGGATGCGCTCGATCCAGGGCCTACCGGGTCAATGCAGCGTTTCTTCCGGCATGTCCGGCGTCGCCCACATTTTTTCAATATTGTAGAAGGCGCGGATTTCCGGACGGAACACATGAACGATGATATCGCCGGTGTCGATCAGCACCCAGTCTCCGGTCTCGAGACCTTCAACGCGGGCGTTTCCGAACCCTTCATCCTTCATATCCCTGAGAAGATGCTCGCAGATCGCCGAGACATGCCTGTTCGATCGCCCGGAGACCACCACCATGTAGTCCGCAAGCGCCGATTTTCCGGCAATGTCGAGAGATACGATATCTTCGGCCTTGGAGTCCTCAAGGCTCGCGAGGACGGTGTCGAGAGCATGGCCGGCGGCATCGGCGCCACTGTCCTGGCCCTTCGGGATAGCAACGAATGCTCTTCCCTTGCTGTGTACTGTTGTCAGAGGTTTTCCCTTTCCAAGAATGACAAAACAGATACTGGCGACGCGATTCTCTGCGTCACACAATAAAGGTGGCATCAAACCATTAACTTTTCAAGATATGGAGCCTGCAACCGCCGCCCCATACATCATTTGTGATTATTGCGCAGCGCCGTGGAACTGAGCGTGGAACGGGGACCGTGAATGAAGACCCAGGCAGGCGCCCGTTTTTTCCAAAGCACCCCCGCGTCATCCTCATCTATCCGCGCCTGGCTGAAAGCATGCGCCATGGTCGAGGAGAGGTAGGACAAAGTGGAACCTGGCCGATCGATGACGGCAATCGGAAATGTTTCTGCGATCGTCCGCCATTTCTGCCAGCGGTGAAAACTTTTCAGATTGTCGGCCCCCATGATCCAGATGAAGCGGACATGCGGATTTTTCGCCTTCACCTTCGCAAGCGTGTTGGCCGTGTAGCTGATGCCCAGCGATTTCTCGAAAGCAGTCACCTTGATGCGCGGATCGCTGACAAGCTTTTCGCAGGCAGCGATGCGGTCCTCAAGCGACGCAAGTTCTGAGCGGCTTTTCAGCGGATTGCCGGGCGTGACCATCCACCAGAGCTGGTCGAGACCCAGCCGCCGCAGCGCGATCTCGGCAACAAGCGCATGGCCGGCATGCGGCGGATTAAAGGAACCGCCGAACAGACCGACAACCATGCCGCGCTCCGCATGCGGCATGGTGAGATAACGTCTGTCGAGGCGCTTCCCGGTCGGCAAATATCAGGTCCGTGTCTGGCCGGTGCCGCGCACACGGTATTTGAACGAGGTAAGCTGCTCGACACCGACGGGACCGCGCGCGTGCATCTTGCCCGTGGCGATACCGATTTCCGCACCCATGCCGAATTCGCCGCCATCGGCAAATTGCGTCGAGGCATTGTGCAGCAGAATGGCCGAATCGAGTTCATTGAAGAAGCGCTCGACCACATCAGGGTCTTCGGCGATTACAGCCTCGGTATGGTTGGACGAATAGGTGCCGATGTGATCGATCGCACCTGAAATACCCTCAACCACCGCGACCGAAATGATCGCATCGAGATATTCGGTCCGCCAGTCCTCTTCCGTCGCGGCCTTCAGGCCCTCAACCACGCTTCGAACCGCCTGCGAGCCACGTACTTCGCAACCGGCCGCAATCAAGTCATTAACGAGCGGCGCGAGATGCGTGGAGACAGCGGCGGCATCGACCAGCAATGTCTCTGCCGCCCCGCAAATACCGGTGCGGCGCATTTTGGCATTAACGACGATGCGTTTCGCCATATCGAGATCGGCCGAGGCATCGACATAGATATGGCAAATGCCTTCCAGATGGGCGAAGACGGGCACCCGTGCCTCAGACTGCACCCGCGCAACCAGGCTTTTGCCGCCGCGCGGCACAATCACATCAACCGTGCCGTTCAATCCGCCCAAAAGCGCGCCGACCGCAGCACGATCTGTCACCGGCACCAGCTGAATGGCATGTTCGGGAAGCCCGGCAATCTTCAAACCTTCCACGAGGCAGGCATGGATAGCACGCGATGAATATTGCGAATCCGAGCCGCCGCGCAGGATGACCGCATTGCCGGCCTTGAGGCAAAGTGCGCCGGCATCCGCCGTTACATTCGGGCGGCTTTCGTAAATGACGCCGATAACACCAAGCGGCGTGCGTACGCGCTCGATCTTCAGCCCGTTCGGACGATCCCAGGCGGCGATGACCTCGCCGACCGGATCGGGCAGCGCCGCAACCGAGCGGATACCTTCGGCGATACCAGCGATCCGCGCATCGTTGAGCGTGAGCCTGTCCACGAAGGAAGCAGCAAGACCGGCGGTTTCCGCCGCCGCCAGATCCTTGCTGTTGGCAGCGAGGATCGCTTCCTTCGACGCCTCGATGGCGGATGCCATGGCGAGAAGCGCGCGGTTCTTCTGGTCGGTGCCGGCGATGGACAACGGTCGCGAAGCAGCTTTTGCCTGAGCGCCGATGGTCATCATCAGCGCGTCGATATCATGGCTCTGCTTCACGGCCTGTTCAGGCATGGATCTCATCCTTCTTTGCATGTTTAACTTTGACGGCAGCGCCGGTCATCACGAGGTCGTCACGATGGATCATCGCCGCCCGCCCGACATAACCGAGGATCGCCTCGATCTCGTTGGACTTGTGACCGATGATGAGACGCGCCTCTTCCGCGTCATAACCCGCAAGACCGCGCGCAATCTCACGACCTTCGACACCGATAATGGCAACCGCATCACCGCGTCCGAAATTGCCCTTCACCGTCCGCACGCCCGCAGGAAGCAGGCTTTTGCCGGCATAAAGGGCCTTTTCCGCGCCGGCATCCACGTGGATTTCGCCCGCCGGCTGCAATTGCCCGGCAATCCAGGTCTTGCGCGCTGTCACCGGCGTGCCTGATGGCGCAAACCACGAGGAACGGGCGCCATTTTCAATGGCCTTCAGCGGATTGAGCGTCTTGCCGGAGGCGATGATCATGCCGCAGCCGGCAGCGGTCGCGATCTTGCCGGCATCAATCTTGGTGCGCATGCCGCCGCGCGAAAGCTCGGAGGCCGCCCCGCCCGCCATGGCCTCGATTTCGGGGGTGATGTCAGCGATCGTCTCAAGGAATTTTGCATCCGGATCAAGATGCGGCGGGGCCGTATAAAGCCCGTCAATATCCGACAACAGGACCAGCAGATCCGCACCCGTCATGGTCGCCACGCGCGCCGCAAGACGGTCATTGTCGCCATAACGGATTTCGGTGGTCGCCACGGTATCGTTTTCATTGATGATCGGAATAGCGCCGATTTTCAGGAGCTGATTGATCGTGGCGCGCGCATTGAGATAACGGCGCCGCTCTTCGGTGTCAGACAACGTCAACAGAATCTGCCCGGCGACGATTTCGTGCCGCGACAGGCTTTCCGACCATGCCCGCGCCAGCGCAATCTGCCCGACAGCCGCCGCCGCCTGGCTTTCTTCCAGCTTCAATGCGCCGGAAGGCAGGCCGAGCACAGTGCGGCCAAGCGCAATCGCGCCCGAAGACACGACCTGAACATCCGCACCGTTTTTCTTCAGCGCGGCGATATCCTCACAGATGGCATCGAGCCAGTCCTTCTTCAGGCCGGTCTTCCGGTCCACCAGAAGCGCCGATCCGATCTTGATGACGATCCGGTGGTGGCTCGCCAGCGGCTTGCGCGTCAGGCTCATAGGCGGTCGTCCCCTTCCTCGGCCTCGCTGTCCTCATGCGGCATCGACCGGTCGGGAAGTGCGGTTTCGCCGCCATTGCTCGCCGAAACGATGATGTCGCGAAGGGCGCGCAACGCCTCCGTCATGCCGATATGCGCGGCAGCCGACAGAAGAAGCGGCGGGCGGCCGCAGGCCTTTTCCAGTTCCTTGGCCTTCTTTTTAAGTTCTTTTTCATCCAGCACGTCGATCTGCGACAGCGCGACGATTTCCGCCTTGTCCGTCAGCCCGCCGCCATAGGCGTCCAGCTCGGCCTTGACCGTCTTATAGGCCTTGCCGACTTTTTCTTCCTGTGCGGAGACGAGATGCAGAAGCACGCGGGTGCGCTCGACATGACCAAGGAAGCGGTCACCGATGCCGACACCCTCATGCGCGCCTTCGATCAGGCCGGGAATATCGGCAAGCACGAATTCGCGGCCATCAATGGTCGCAACGCCAAGGTTCGGATGCAGCGTGGTGAAGGGATAATTGGCGATCTTCGGCCGTGCGCGGGTCACGGTCGCAAGGAAAGTGGACTTGCCTGCATTAGGCAGGCCGACGAGACCGGCATCGGCGATCAGCTTCAGGCGAAGCCAGACCGTCTTTTCCTCGCCCGCAAGGCCCGGATTGGCATGGGTGGGCGCCTGGTTGGTGGACGACTTGAAATAGGCATTGCCGAAGCCGCCATTACCGCCGGCGGCGAGACGGAAGCGCTGGCCTTCCTTGGTAAGGTCAACGATCAGCGTCTCGTTATCTTCCTCGAAAATCTGCGTGCCCACCGGCACCCTCAGCACCACATCCGACCCCTTGGCGCCGGTGCGGGTCTTGCCCATGCCGTGCTGTCCGATCGAGGCCTTGAAATGCTGCTGGAAACGGAAGTCGATCAGCGTGTTGAGACCGTTGACCACCTCAACCCAGACATCGCCGCCGCGTCCGCCGTCGCCACCGTCAGGACCACCGAATTCGATGAATTTTTCGCGCCGGAAGGACACGGCACCCGCGCCGCCATCGCCGGACTTGATATAGACTTTTGCTTCATCGAGAAATTTCATCGGACTGCCGTTCTGTCGGTTTTCGGACGCAGCAATCTTTCCGCTGCGTCAAACAAAAATATTGTCGTTTCGAATACAAGCGCTTCTCCGCAAGGTCAAAGACTATCGTGCGGGAAGCCCCTGCGCGAGACAAGGCCGGTCCGGGGCAAACCGGCCCTGTTCAAAGCATCGGGCCGAAAACTGTATGTGGTTTTCGGCCCGATGCTCTTCAGGTATCAGCGACGCGGCGCAATGAAATCTTCCGCCGTGATCATCGTGTCGATATGGGCCACCATGGCGGCACGCGCCGTGGCATAGATCTGGTGGCAGCCGGTCACCCGGAAACCGAGTTTCTCCTGCACACGCAGCGAAGCGGGATTATCCGCAAACACGCCGGAATGAAGGATCACCCCGGGCATGCGGCGGAAGAACCGCTCGACCACGGCAGCCACCGCCTCGGTCATGTAACCCTTGCCCCAGTAGAAGCGGTTCAACCAGTAGCCGAGATGCCACTCGCCATGCCGCAATTCCACCGCGACCACGCCGATCAGGGTATCGTCACCACTGGTAATGGCGAAATCCCAGTCGGGCAGGGTGCCGGAGGTGCGCAGGACCAGCCATTCCAGCGCATCCTGCTTGTGGTAGGGCGCGGGAACGCGGGCCAGCATCCTCGTCACGGCAAAATCGCCAAGCGATTCCGCAATGCTGCCGGCATCGGAAAGCCGCTGCGGCCGCAACACCAGACGCTTTGTCTCGATGACGGGGCAGGGGCCGGGCGGCGCCACGGTGGTGGAAGTTCGCCGTCGGGTCAGTTCGAGCGCACTCATCCCATATCCCCCCAGCTCTTCAGCGAAACCCAGGTCTTGCGGTCCAGCCTGTACCATTCGACCGGCACCATGCCGCCAAGGGCCAGAGACCCGACCATGCCGGAGCCCTGGAACTGGAAACCGCACTTCTGGATGACGCGGCGCGAAGCAATGTTGGTGACCCGGCAACGGGCATCGATCTGGTCGATTTCACGCGTGCGGAAGGCCATGTCGATCAGCGCATGCGCGGCTTCCGTCATGTAACCCCGGTTCCAGTAGGGTTCCCCCAGCCAGTAACCGATTTCCAGCGTCTTTTCGTCTTCTTGGGGTTCGAGCGCGCAGCAGCCCAGAAACTCGCCATTGTCCATGCGGGTAATCGCATAGACGCACTTGCCAATCTCGCCAGCTTTGGAGCGTCGCACAAAATCCGCGGCGTCTTTCGCCGTGTAGGGGTGCGGCATACGCGACACCATGGTCGCGATATTGACATTGTTGGCAAGATGGGCAAGGGCGTCGATGTCTTCTTCGTGAGGCTTGCGCAAAACCAGCCTCTGCGACAGTAAAACGGGGCAATCGCTCCTCGACCGATCGGGCCTCGGCCGTTCCTCGGGTGACCGTGATTGGTCAACCCTCAACAATTCAGCTTGCATGGTTCAGTCCCTCCATGAGGTTAAAGAAAAAGGGGAGTTGGGTGGTGCCCCATCTCCCCTGTTTTCTTGACTGAACCTGATACGTCTCAGCCGGGTCGATGGGACACCGGCTGCATATGACGCTTACCGGCTTATTCTGCGGCTTCCGCTTTCGGGGCCACGGATACGAATACGCGGCCGTTGGCCTTCGTGCGGAAGTTCACGTTGCCTGCGGTCAGTGCGAAAATCGTGTGGTCCTTGCCGATGCCGACGTTGGCGCCCGGATGCCACTGCGTTCCGCGCTGACGCAGAATAATGTTGCCTGGAATGACGGCTTCGCCGCCGAACTTCTTCACGCCAAGGCGCTTGGATTCGGAATCGCGACCGTTACGCGAGGAACCGCCAGCTTTTTTGTGTGCCATTGGAGTTCTCCTTTAAACCTTGTTTCCCGTGTCGCGCCGATCAGGCAGCAACGATGTCCGTGATGCGGACGACAGTGTGATGCTGACGATGGCCGCGCGAACGCTTGGAGTTCTGACGACGACGCTTCTTGAAGGCGATGACCTTCTTGCCGCGATTGTGCTCGACAACTTCAGCCTTGACGATGGCGCCCTTGACGAAGGGAGCACCGATCTTGGCGTCGGCGCCTTCGCCAACAACGAGAACTTCGGTGAATTCTACAGTCGCGCCTGCCTCTGCTTCCAGCTTTTCGATGGTCAGCACGGCGTCGGCCGCTACGCGGTACTGCTTACCGCCGGTCTTGATGACTGCGAACATTTTTTATCCTTTCATGTTCGTTCCGGCTCTGCCCGCAAATGCAAGCTGGCCGTCTTTTTATCAGTCGGAGTAGCGGAAATCCGTCAGGACTGAATGCCCCTTTGAATGTCTGCCGGTGAGGCCGCCTTTTGAAGGGCGGAATAAACAGAAGGCGCATTACGCCATCAATTTGGGTGCCGATTACGCGAGACGCCCGTTTATGTCAAGATGACGACGGCTTGAAAAGTAACTGTAACGCCAAGAATTTCATGCTTTTTCGGCGGGTGAAGCAGTCGGGTCTCGAAATTTGTCCAGCAAGTGTTTATATGGGCCTTCCAACAAGGAGCAGAAATGGCCCGCATAGACCAGACCGACGATTGGCGGGACCGCCATGCGCCGACGCTTTCCGCCTTCGAGTCGCTTGCGATCGAGGCATATGGCCACCTGCCGGAAGAATTTCGCGCATTGACGAAAGATCTCATCATCGAGATCGCCGATTTTCCGACCGATGATGTGTTCGAGGACATGGCGCTTGAAACGCCTTTCGACCTTCTCGGACTGTTCGAAGGGCGCGGCATCTCCGAACGTTTCACCATGGAAACGGGCGAGATGGTGAACCGCATCACGCTCTATCGCCGTCCCATTCTCGACTACTGGGCCGAGAACGAGGAAACGCTTGGTGATATCATCACCCATGTCCTGATCCACGAGATCGGCCACCATTTCGGCCTGTCGGACGACGATATGGAGCGGATCGAGGAAAGCGCCGACGAGGCCGCCGCCGATCGCTGATCGGGGCGGCTGGCGCCGCTCACTGCTCGCCGAGCTTCATGTCCGGATGGTATTCCTTGCCTTCGACCACCTTGGTCACGGCCTGGCCGCAATGCATGACGCCACTCGCGGCATTGAAGGCATAGCTCGGCGAACCGGCAAGTTCCCAGCCCTTGTTCAACGCTTCGGTGACCCGGTGACAGAATTTGGAGTCGTCCGGACCGGTTATGAAACGATAGACCTTCACGTTTTTTTCGCCTTTCTTTGCGCGATGATATCGGCCATGGCGACCAGCCTTTCGGCCTGGCCCACATGCAGCCGTTCGATCATCCGACCGTTCATGTTGATGACGTTCAATTCCACAGATTCCGGTTTTGCGAAAGCGGCAATGATCTCGCGGGCTTCCGCAACCGCCGCTTCATCCGGGGCGAAATGCCGGTTGGCCGGTTCGATCTGGGCAGGATGGATCAGCATCTTGCCATCAAATCCCATGGCGCGCCCCTGTTCGCATTCAGCGTCAAAAACCGCCATATCGCGAAAATCATTCGAGACGCTGTCGATGACGTCCAGCCCGTAAGCCCGGGCGGCCAGCACGACCTGCATCATCCACGGCACCAGATAAGTGCGGCCAGGAAGGGACGGAACGCGTGTTTCCTTGCGCAGATCGTTGAGGCCGATAACGAAGGCCGCAAGCCGCGCATCCGGCGTATGGGCCGCATCGGCAATCGACGCGGCATTAAGAACCCCGAACGGCGTTTCGATCATCGCCCAGACTTTCAGGCGCCCGGGCGCATCGGCCTCGGCGAGAAGATCGGCCAAGTCATTGATGTCGGCGGGCTGCTCCACCTTGGGCAAAAGAACCGCATCCGGCAGGCAGGAAAGCACAAGCCTCACGTCCGCTTTCCCCTCCGGCGTCGACAGAGGGTTGATGCGGATTATGGTCTCGCGCCGGGCGAGAAGTCCGTCCGAAAACAGCCTTTCCAGATTGTCCCGTGCCTTGCCCTTCATGTCGGGCGCAACGGAATCCTCCAGATCGAGGATCACCCCGTCGCAGTCAAGCTCACGGATTTTTTCGAGTGCCCGGACATTGACGGCCGGAACTGACAGCAATGAACGACGTGGTCTCACGGAAATATTTTCGGAAAAATTGACGATGCCGCACTTGTGTCAAGCTTTTGTGACATCTGCAAGCTGACAATCCACTGAATCCTCTTGCAAGCCGGAAGAAGAAGGCCCACATTCATCTGGATAGAAAGGTTTGGATCATGCAAGGCATACGTTCATTTTTCATCGCCGCATCCGGCATTGCAATTCTGGCCATGGCCGCTCTTTTTACCGCGTCGCTTACGGTCGCTTTCATCGGCGTGCTCGCGGTTCTCAGCGCTGCCCGCATGCTGTCTGCGCGCCTGAAACCCGCTCCCATTCCGGTAAAGCCCCGCAACCAGCGCGACATGCGCGTCTGGAACGACGGCAAGGGCACGATTATCGATCTCTGAGATCGTTTAATCCGGTCAAAATGCCAGTACGCCGCAGGAGGCGTACCGAAGAACGCGGGTTTGCGCTTCTAAAGCGCCAAGTTTTGCAGTATTTCCCGGCAGAGAACATCCGGCAGGCTTTTTGCGAGTGCCGGATTTTGTTCAAGGGAAACACGGGAAGCGACAGATGGAAAAATTCACCAAGCTGACGGGCGTTGCCGCGCCCATGCCGGTGGTCAATATCGACACCGATATGATCATTCCGAAAGACTATCTGAAGACCATCAAGCGCACGGGCCTTGGCAAAGGCCTCTTCGCCGAGTCGCGTTATCTTGAGGACGGTTCGCCCAATCCGGATTTCGTGCTGAACAAGCCCGCTTATCAGAACGCCCAGATTCTTGTGGCCGGCGACAATTTCGGCTGCGGCTCCTCGCGCGAACATGCGCCATGGGCACTTCTCGATTTCGGCATCCGCTGCGTGATCTCCACCAGCTTCGCCGACATCTTCTACAATAACTGTTTCAAGAACGGCATTCTGCCTGTTGTCGTCAGCCCCGAGAACCTCGAAAAGCTGCTGGACGATGCTTCGCGCGGATCGAACGCCGTTCTGTCCATCGATCTGGAACGCCAGGAAATCAGCGGCCCCGACGGCGGCACGATTACCTTCGAGATCGATGAATTCAAGCGCCATTGCATGCTGAACGGTCTGGACGATATCGGCCTGACGCTGGAACATTCCGGCGCTATCGACACGTTTGAAAAGGCGAACGCCTCGGTTCGCCCCTGGGCCTGACCGCATTTCCGCTCTTCAAAAAAGCCGATCCCGTACCAAACAGTACCGGATCGGCTTTTGCTTTGCTTGAAAAGCCGTTGAGGCGGAGATAAGAAGCCCTCGATCCCGTCCGGCTGCGATACGACCAGGCATGCGCAGGACGGAACGAGTTTGACGCCGCGCTCGCCGCCATCGAAAACCCTTCGTGATGTTTTCCGGCGCGCCGCCCAAGGAGGGTTCTCATGACAGTCCGTTCGCTTTTCCTGCTGCCCGGTGACGGTATCGGCCCCGAAGCCATGGCTGAGGTCCGCAAGCTGATCGATTATATGAACAGCGCGCAAAATGCCGGCTTCACCGTTTCGGAAGGCCTCGTTGGCGGTTCCGCTTACGACGCCCATGGCGTGGCTATTTCCGATGCGGACATGGAAAAGGCGCTTGCCGCCGATGCAATCCTGTTCGGCGCCGTTGGCGGCCCAAAATGGGATGGCGTTCCCTACGAGCATCGCCCGGAAGCGGGTCTGCTGCGCCTGCGCAAGGACCTCGAACTTTTCGCCAATCTGCGCCCTGCCATCTGCTACCCGGCACTCGCCGCCGCCTCCTCGTTGAAGCCGGAGCTGGTTGAAGGCCTCGATATCCTCATCGTTCGCGAACTGACCGGCGGCGTTTATTTCGGTGAACCGAAGCAGATCGTCGATCTCGGCAACGGCCAGAAGCGCGGCATCGACACGCAGATCTACGACACTTTCGAAATCGAGCGCATCGCCAGCGTCGCTTTCGAACTGGCCCGCGCCCGCGACAACCGCGTCTGCTCGATGGAAAAGCGCAACGTCATGAAATCAGGCGTTTTGTGGAACCAGGTCGTCACCGAAACCCACGCGGCCAAATACAAGGACGTGCAGCTGGAACATATGCTGGCCGATGCCGGCGGCATGCAGCTGGTGCGCAAACCCAAGCAGTTCGACGTGATCGTGACCGACAACCTCTTCGGCGACATGCTCTCCGACGTTGCCGCCATGCTCACCGGCTCGCTCGGCATGTTGCCTTCCGCCTCGCTTGGCGCACCTGATGCCAAGACCGGCAAGCGCAAGGCCATGTACGAACCGGTGCACGGTTCGGCTCCTGACATTGCCGGCAAGGGCATCGCCAACCCCATCGCCATGATCGCCTCCTTCGCCATGTGCCTGCGCTACTCGTTCAACATGGTTGACGAGGCGACGAAGCTCGAAACGGCAATCGCCAACGTGCTGGACAAGGGCATCCGCACCGCCGACATCATGGCCGATGGTTGCCGTCAGGTCGGCACCGGTGAAATGGGTGACGCGGTTCTCGCCGAATTCAAGGCGCTTTCGGCGTAACGCTGACAGGAACCGGCTGGGCAGGCGGCACCGCCATCTGCCCATCCTCCTTGGGCAGAAGATGCTCGTAACGCCGGTCGGTCAGCGTCTTCAGAAAAGCCACGATGGCATCCACCCGCTTGTCATCCAGCGCCGGCGCAGATGTCAGTTCCGTCATGGCGATATTCGCGGGCACCTCAGGCGCATCCCAGGTCTTGCCGGTTTCCGGGTTGATCTGGCGGCTGGGCTTCTTGCTTTTATATTTCACGTAAAACAGCACCACCGTGCGCAAATCCCTGAACACGCCATTGTGCATATAAGGACCGGTAACGGCGACGTTGCGCAGGGTCGGCACCTTGAACTTGCCGCGTTGTGCCGGATCGCCGGCCACTTCAGGATTTTGCGCCAAACCCAGATCGACCGCACCGGGCTTCGAGCCATTCACGGCCCTGACCGCCATATTGGCGGGAACGCCGATATTGAAATATTTGTGGTTGGTGAAAAGGCCGTCTTCCAGCCCCTTGGCGCCGCGGATTTCATGGCAGGTATTGCAATTGGTGAATTGCGTCGAGGAGATCAGAACCCGGCCCAGCTCTTCCTGATCCGTCAGCTTTTCCTCGCCGCGCAGGAAGCGGTCATATTTGGAATCGAAAGTCGAGAATTCGTCCGAGCGCTCGAAACTCGCCAACGCCTTGGTCATCGCGGCATAGGCGGTTTCATCGCTCTGGAAGACATCATTGCCGAATTGCGTGCCGAAGGCTGCGACGTAATCCGGGTTTTCCCTCAACCGCTTTACGACAGAGGCTTTGTCCGGCATGCCCATTTCAAGCGGGTTAAGCGGCGGTCCGCCCGCCTGGTCCTCCAGCATGGAGGCCCGGCCATCCCAGAACTGCCCGCCGACATACTCACCGGCCGAATTCTTGCTGAAAGGCGGCGTGAACCTCGCATAGGCCGCCGTCGGGGCATTGCGGTCGCCGAGCGAAATACCGTCGTCACCCAGAGAGACATCCCGACCGACCTTCTCGCTCTCCCGTGCATCGGAAAACCCGGCCGCCTGCATATGGCAGGTGGAACAGGCCATTGTCCGGTTCATCGAAAGATTGGGATCGTCAAACAGCGCTGCGCCCAGCTTTTCCAGCGTCGCATAATCTTCGCCGCCGTGAGCGAACATGTTGTTAATCCCCCCACCGAAGGGAACCAGCAGAATGGATGCAGCAAGAGCGGCAGAGAGAAAAATTCGGGGCTTTATCATCGGTAGGCACGCTCGGGACAAAATGCGCGATAGCAGGCTCGGGCCGGAAAATATGAAACAGTTTTCAATCCGACCAGACTTCACGGAACATGGATCGCAGGCGCTATGTCCGCTTTTCCATGTTCCCTGAGGCGATCTATAGCACTTTCCAGTGGCCAGAGCCTACAAACTTTCGCAGCTTGCTCCACTTTGCCGCAGATCCCATGGAAAGGCGATGATGCAGAAGGTCAACCACCTCTCGCAATAGCATGGAAGAAAGTGCCAGAGACGAAACCCCTTCTCCCACCCGACGGCCCGAGCGGACGGCCCTGGCCGTCGGCGATCTGGGCAAAAGGCTCATCATGGCCGGGATCGGTGACCCGCGCATAATGAAACTCATGGCCGCGCAGAACATTCCCCGCCACGCCAAGCGGACCACTTGCCGCGATCGTTGCCTGCCGGTAACCGAGATTCATCTTGCGCGTCGCAAAGCTGGTGGCATGCGACAGAAGCCCGGTCATGGCATGGGTCACCCCATCGGCATCTTCCAGCGCCTCGCCAAGCACCATGTAACCGCCGCACTCACCATGAACAGGCTTTGTCGCGGCAAAACGGGTAATGCCTGCCTTGAAACCGGCCGCATCCGCAAGTTTTCCGGCAAAAAGTTCGGGATACCCGCCCGGAAGCCAGCAGACATCGCAGCTCCCGTCCGGCACCTCATCAGCCAGCGGCGAGAACGGCACGATCTCGGCCCCGGCCGCATGCCAATGCTTCCTGAGATGCGGATAAAGGAAGGTGAAAGCCGCATCCTCCGCCAGCGCGATGCGCTGGCCTGGCGGTGCAATCGCCGCGCCCACCGAACCGGAAGACACATTCACCGGCGCGGCGAGTGAAAGCAAGGCGTCGAGATCGATGGATTTTTCCATCGCATCCGCCAGCCGTTCTATATGCGCATCGATTTCCGGGTGTTCGCTGGCCTGCACCAACCCCAGATGCCGCTCAGGCAGGATAAGCGAAGGATCGCGCAGGACGCAGCCGGCAACGGGCAGGCCAATTTTTTCGATGGCTTCCGTGCACAGTGTCCGGTGTCTTTCGCTGCCGGCCCGGTTCAGCACCACTGCCGCCATGGTGACATCAGGATCGTAATGGGCAAAACCATGGGCGACAGCGGCGGCCGTTTGCGACTGGCCCGACACATCCAATACCAGCAGCACGGGAATGCCGAACAGCCGCGCCAGATCCGCCGCCGAACCGGTGCGGTTTTCCGCCACCGGAATGCCGTCGAACAGGCCCATGGCGCTTTCGATCAGAACGAGTTCCGCATCCTCGGTCTGCTGCGAAAACAGATGCCGCAGCAAATCCGGCTGCATGGCCCAGCTATCCAGATTGAGACCGGGCGTGCCGGTGGCGAAGGTGTGGAAACCGGGATCGATATAATCCGGCCCCGTCTTGATGCCCCGCACCTTGATGCCCCGCCGGGCAAATGCCCTGAGAAGACCGATAGTGACGCTGGTCTTGCCCGACCCCGAGCGCGGTGCACCGATGATGATCGCCCGCGCCGTCATGATACTGAAACTCCAAGCCGTTCCCGCATCGAAACGATCTCGCCGATGACGATCAAAGCCGGGGCTTCGAAGTTTTCCCGCTTTGCATCGTCAGCTATGCTTTCCAGCTTGCCGATGAAAATTCGCTCCTGCTCAGTCGTCGCCGACATGATGACTGCAACCGGCGTAGCGCCTGAACGGCCACCCTGCATCAGAAGTGCAGCAATCGAGCCGATATTCTTCAGTCCCATGTAAACGACGATGGGTTCCTGTGTTTTCGCCAGCGCCAGCCAGTCAAGATCTTCTTCAGTGCCCGCCGCATGGCCGGTGGCGAGCGTCACGGCGCGGCTGATGCCACGCATGGTGGCCGGAATACGGGCAGAAGCAAGAGCCGCAAGCGAAGAGGTCATGCCCGGCAATATACGGAATGGAATGCCGGCGCGGACAAGCGCCTCCGCCTCTTCGCCACCGCGCCCGAAGATGAAGGGATCGCCACCCTTCAGCCGCAGCACCTTTTTGCCTCGGGCGGCGAAATCGATCAGCGACGCGGTAATGTCGTCCTGCGTCGCCGAAGGCTTGCCGCCGCGCTTGCCGGCGAAAACGATTTCGGCCTGAGGTCCAAGAGACACAACATCATCGCTCACCAATGCATCACGCACAATGACATCGGCTTGCGAAAGCGCCAGCGCCACTTCCAGCGTCAGATACCGCACATCGCCCGGCCCTGCGCCCGCGAGCCAGACGTGACCGGCCTCAAAGACCGGACCTTTTGCGGCAATGCTGTTTAAAATCTGCGGTATCGACATTTTCTTGGCTGCTTTTTAACGATGACGGAAAAAGCCGTCCCGGCTATAGGAATTCATATGGAAACGGATGGAAAGACCCTTCGCCGCGGCTGGACCACGGGCACCTGCGCGGCAGCCGCCACGAAGGCGGCCTGCGCCGCCCTTCTGACCGGCGAATTTCCTTATCCTGTCGAGGTCGAACTTCCAAGCGGCGCAAGGCCGGCATTTTCCCTCGCGACAGAGGAAAAAGGTGAAAACTTCGCCCGCGCCGGCGTCGTCAAGGATGCCGGAGACGATCCCGACGTCACCCATGGCGCCCTGATTGAAAGCACGGTCAGACGGGGAGAACCCGGAAGCGGCATCACCTTCAAGGCCGGCAAGGGCGTCGGCACCGTTACCCGGCCGGGCCTGCCGCTGCCGCCGGGAGAACCCGCCATCAACCCGGTGCCACGCAGGATGATCGAGACGGCCATTCGCGAAGTGGCGGGAACGGATGCCGATTTCGAAGTCGAGATTTCCGTTCGTGACGGAGAAAGACTGGCGGAAAAAACCCTGAATGGCAGGCTCGGCATTCTCGGCGGCATTTCCATTCTCGGCACCACCGGCGTCGTCATTCCCTTTTCCTGCTCGGCCTGGATTCACTCCATCTGGCGCGGCATCGATGTGGCGCGGGCAACCGGCTGCACCCACGTGCTGGGCGCGACCGGAAACACCTCCGAAAAGGCCGGGCAGGCGCTGTATGACCTGCCGGAAACCGCCCTGATCGACATGGGCGATTTCATCGGCGGCATGCTGAAATATCTGCGCAGCCACCCGGTCGAGCGGGTGACGATCGCCGGCGGCGTCGCCAAGATGACCAAGCTCGCCCAGGGCATGCTCGACGTGCATTCCAAGAAAGGCCTTGCCGACCTTGAAGCACTGGCGGCTTTGGCCACGGAGGCGGGAGGGGATGACAAACTCGCCATTGCCATCCGTCAGGCCAATATGGTCGCGCACGCCTTTCAGCTGGCCGAAAGCGCGGGAATAGACCTCGGGGCAACCGTTGCGGAAAAAGCCTGGGTAACCGCCGCGGCGGCGCTGAACACGCCGGCCATCGCGCTCGATATTGTGGTTTTCGATCGTCAGGGCGCGCTCAAGGGGCGCACCGCCTCCACACCGTCGCATCAGCTCGCCGCATCTTCTTTCGGAGAACGGAACCGGCGGACATAGTCGGTACTATAAAGCGCGCTCTCGCGAAAATCCGTCGAGGCAAGCCCGCGCCCGACAAAGATCAGCGCCGTGCGCTCCACCGGCTCGGCCGCAAGCCTGCCCTCAATATCGAACAGCGTGCCGCGAATGACCCGCTCATCCGGCCAGGAGGCGCGCACCACGATGGCAACGGGGCAATCGGACCCGTAAAGCGGCGTCAGCTCCTCCGCCACCCTGCCGATGGCATGGATTGCGAGGTGGATGGCGAGTGTCGTGCCCGTTGCGCCGAAAGCCTTCAGCGTCTCACCGTCAGGCATCTTCGATGCACGGCCGGAAATGCGGGTCAGCACAAGGCTCTGCGCCACTTCCGGCACCGTCAGCTCCCGCTGCAGGGTGGCGGCAGCGGCGGCGAAGGAGGGCACGCCGGGCGTGACGGTATAATCAAGCCCCAGCCGTTCCAGCCGGCGGATCTGCTCACCCATCGCGCTCCAGACGGAAAGATCGCCGGAATGCAGCCGCGCCACGTCCTTGCCTGCCTTTGCCGCCGCAACAAATTCCGCCTCGATTTCATCAAGCGAAAGTGCAGCCGTATCGACGATGCGGGCACCCGGCGGGCAATAATCGATCAAGGCCTTCGGAACCAGCGAACCGGCATAAAGACACACAGGGCAGGCAGCGATCAGATCGCGCCCACGCACCGTGATGAGATCTGCGGCACCCGGACCGGCGCCGATGAAATGAACCGTCATTCTTCTTCTCCGTATTCAATGGCGCAGTCGTTACCACGTGGCGCGTTGCCCGTCGTTGCGATAGCCACAGTTACATCACCGACGATGAGGCGGGGCGCAACCAGCCGTGCACCTGCTCCAGCTGCCGCAAGCGCCGAGGCTTCGCTGACGCTGGGCGTTCCGGCGTGATCGAGGCTGGCCTGTGAAAATGTCATCGTCTCGGCGGCAACTGCCTCGAGCCGTTCCTGCGTTACGATTTCAAGCGACAGCGACAGAGCTTTCGCCGCTTCCGCGAGGCCAACTTTCCCGGCCTTGAGCGGAGCAGTCGCCAAAGAGTCAACCTTCATGCCAGAGGCCTGCTCGGCGGCGCGTATGGCCGCGATGATCGCATCCGAAGCAGCACCTTTGCGGCAGCCTATACCAGCCACGGTCACCATGGCTTGACCCAGCTCCATTGCGTCACCGGCATGGCCGGACGCCAGCCGGACATGGAACCGACAGCCGTTACGCGAGAAACCTCCAGCCGGATCATCGAACCGCCAAACCGCGCATTCGCATCTAGCAAGACCGCCTCCATTTCCAGCGTCACCGCATTGGCGACCAGCCGACCGCCGGGTTTCAGCGCCTCCATGGCAGCCTCGAACACACCTGCTTCGCTGCCGCCACCACCAACGAAAATGGCATCCGGCGTGGGCAAGCCTTCAAAAGCTGCCGGGGCCACACCGATCATGACCTCCAGCCCCGGAACACCAAAAGCATCGGCATTGCGGGCGATCCGTTCCGCCCTTTCCGGATGTTGCTCTATGGCGATGGTGCGCAGCGAAGGATGCGACAGCATCCATTCGATGCCGATCGAGCCGGAGCCCGCGCCAATGTCCCACAGCAGTTCTCCACGCCGGGGCGCCAGCGAGGAGAGCGTCACCGCCCGGATTTCACGTTTGGTTATCTGCCCGTCATGTTCGAACAGGCTGTCATCGAGCCCTCGCGTGAACGGCAGGACACGCGCATCCTCATCCGCAACGACATCAATCGCCACCACATTCAGCGGGTCGATATCTTCAAAGGCAAAATCAGCCGCCCGGGCTTGCCGCCGCCTTTCACGCGCTCCGCCCAATGCCTCGAGCAGAATGAATTCCGACCGACCAAAACCGGACTCGGCAAGTAACCCCGCAATCAAAGCGGGGTCGCGCTCATCCGAGGTCAGCGCGATGATCCGCGCGCCGGGATGCAGATGCGGCCGCAAAAGATCGATGGAGCGCCCGTGCAGCGAAACGCATTCGGCCGATTGCAGCGCCCAGCCAAGCCGTGCCGCAGCCAGAGAAAAGGCGGAAGGCGAGGGATGGCAGACTGTCTCCTCCGATGGAATCCGCCGAAGAAGCGTAACACCGACACCGTAGTAGAATGGATCGCCGGAGGCGAGCACACACACCCGGCGGCCACGCAATGCGAGAACACCGCTCATCTCCACATCGAACGGCACCGGCCACGGGCGCGCCTCGCCCTGAATGGCCGCAGCCGCCAATTCCAGATGGCGTTTGCCACCAAAAACCACCTCGGCCGCTTCTATCGCCCGGAGTGCATTTTTACCGAGCCCTTCAAGCCCGTCCTCGCCTATGCCGACGATGGAAAGCCACGGCTCTTTTTTCTTTTCTGCGGCAGCGCTCTTTTCAGTAGAAGCTATCTTTTCAGTAGAAGCATTGCCCGTTCCGGAATATTCAGACGTCATGACACGCTCCATACTCATCCTTGGCGGTACGGCGGATGCCCGCATTCTGGCCGGCAGGCTGGCAGAGGACTCCGACTACCGAATTCTGTTGTCCATGGCGGGCCGCACGCTCTCGCCGGTGGAACAGCCGGTACCGATGCGCAGCGGCGGGTTTGGCGGAGCGGCGGGGCTGGCGGATTTCATCCGCTCCGAGGGCTTCGATATTCTGGTCGATGCCACCCATCCCTATGCGGCGAGAATTTCCGCCAACGCGGTTGAAGCGGCAAGGCTGGCCGACATTCCGCTCGTCGCGCTTTCGCGCCCCGCCTGGCAGCGCCAGCCGGGTGACAGGTGGCAGAGCGTCGAAACCATCAAACAGGCCGTTAACGTGCTCGGAGATGAAAGCAGGCGTGTATTTCTGGCTCTCGGCCGCCAGGAGCTTCTTCCCTTCGAAGCCGCACCCCGGCACAATTATCTCATCCGCAGCGTCGACCCCGTGGAGCCGCCGCTGAACGTACCGGATGCGCGCTACATCACCGCGCGCGGCCCCTTTGCGCTGGATGACGAAATCCGCATGCTGGAGGAAAACCGCATCGAGACGGTGGTTTCCAAGAATTCCGGTGGCAGCGCCAGTTACGGCAAGATCGAAGCGGCGAGACGGCTTGGCCTGCCGGTCATCATGATCGAGCGGCCGCAACCTCTCGGTGACGCGCCCCTGAAGGGCGCGACGGTGCCGGACATAGCGTCTGCGCTCACCGCCATCCGCCATCAGCTCTCCCTTTTCGAAAACCGCGGCGAATAGACGATCGGTTCCTTACCGGAACGCTCGATCAGACGGGTTTCCACCGAACCGACGATGATGCAGGTGGCCATATCAGCCATATCGCTCGATGCTTCCGACAGGGGCACGACCCGAATGCGCTCATCCGCCCGGCCTGCGGCGCGACCGAAGATCACCGGCACCGATCCGGGCAGATGCGCGCGCAAAAGATCAAAAGCAGTGCCGAGCTGGTGCGGCCGCGCCTTGCTAACGGGGTTGTAGAAAGCCATCACGAATCCGGCTTCCGCCGCCGCGATCAGTCGCTTTTCAATGATGCCCCAGGGCTTGAGATTATCCGACAGCGAAATGGCGCAGAAATCATGACCCAGCGGAGCGCCGGCCTTTGCGGCAACCGCCAGCATGGCGGTCACACCCGGTACGACGGAAAAATCGATCTCGCGCCATTCGGATGGGCCATTTTCAATCGCCTCGCAAATGGCCGCCGCCATGGCGAAAACGCCGGGGTCGCCGCCGGAAACCACGCAGACCTTGCCACCTTCGGCCGCAAGCCGCAGCGCCTGTTCGGCGCGGGAAATTTCCTCACGGTTATCGGAGGCATGGCGGCGCTGGTGGGGACCAAGCGACAGGCGGTCGAGATAAGGAATGTAACCGAAGAAATCTTCCGAAACCTCGACGGCAGCCAGCGCTTCCGGCGTTACCTGCGCTGTACTGCCGGGACCGAGGCCGACGACGACGAGCCTGCCGGTCATGATTTTTCACCTGTAGAGGGTCTGGTTTTCCAGCCAGGCACCAGAACCAGCGAAAAATAGGGGGCGGGCGATGCGTCACGCTCGATAAGCGGCACCGCATGGCTGTTTACCATGGTGCCGCGCTCCACATAAAGCGCCTCGCTAAGCTTGCCGGCCTTTTCCAGCGCCCGGCGGATTTTCGGCAGGTTGCGCCCGACTTTCATGATCACGGCTCCATCCGTGCCGGAAAGACGTTCCGCGAGAATATCTTCCGCCAGCGTTCCGGGGAGCACGCTCAATATGTCGTCGCCCTGCACCAGCGGCAGCCCAGCCATGGACCAGCAGCCGGACATGGCGGTGATACCCGCGACCACCTCTGCATCATAGGACGGCGAAAGCCGCAAATGAAGGTGCATATAGGATCCGTAAAACAGCGGATCGCCTTCCGAAAGCACGGCCACATTGCGCCCGGCCTCGAGATGGGCGGCGATGTCTTTCGCCGACTGATCAAAGAATGCGGCGATCGCGCCGCGATAATCCTCGCCGTTCTTGTCGCTTTCGACGGTCACCGGATAGACCAGCGGCATTTCCAGCGTACCGGGGCGGATAAAGGCTTCGACAATACCGCGACCATTACCGCTGCCGCCCTTTTTGCAGAAAAAGGCAAGCACATCGGCATTTTCGATGGCGCGCACCGCTTTCAGCGTCAGAAGCTCGGGATCGCCGGGCCCGGTGCCGACACCGATCAGTTTACCCTTGGCATGTTCAAAAAGAGCCGCACTCACAGGCCTGCCCTCGCAACCGCATTGATGGCGGCGGCCGTCATGGCCGAACCGCCCATGCGCCCCTTGACGATGGCATAGGGAATGCCGAGCGCGCTTGCCTCCAGCGCATCCTTCGATTCCGCCGCGCCGACGAAGCCAACGGGCATGCCAATGATGGCGGCCGGACGCGGCGCACCCTTTTCCAGCATCTCGAGAAGATAAAACAGCGCCGTCGGCGCATTGCCGATGGCCACCAGAGCGCCATCCAGATGATCCGCCCAGAGATCGAGTGCGGCGGCAGAACGCGTATTGCCGATCTTTTTCGCAAGCTCCGGTGTGCGTGGATCACGCAACGTGCAGATGACGGCATTGTCAGCCGGAAGCCGGGCGTGGGTCACACCATGGGCAACCATTTGCGCATCACAGAGGATGGGTTTTCCGGCCAGCAACGCACCCCGTGCAGCGGCAACGAAGTCAGCCGAGAAACGGAAATGGCTGGCCGCTTCCACCTGCCCGCAAGCGTGGATCATGCGAATGGCGATATCCGCCTGCTCTTCGGTAAAGGCGGATAAATCCGCTTCTTCACGGATAATGGCAAAGGAGCGCTCATAGATCGCATTGCCATCGCGAATATAGTCATAGTCGGTCATCGGTCATCCTGTCGAAGCGCCGCACCGATTGCTTGCCCGCCCAGACGGGCGAGCAGGGTGGCGCCGTTTTCCCCGGGCTTATGTTCTTTTTCGTAAAGACGGGCAAGCCGCGAAAGCGCCGTCCTCTGCTGTGCGAAAGGTAAAATCCCGTCAGGCGGCTCGCCGGCGCGGCCGGAAACGGAAAAGGCGATACCATCGGCCGTGCCGCAAAAGGCCAGAAGCGACGGAGCGGGGTGCGCGCAACCTTTGCCACAGCCGGAAATATGCAGCGTGAAAGAACCGTCGAGCAATGAAGCGCATTCCCGGGAGGCAAAGGCGGCCAGTTCATGGGTGGGAAGAAAAGCCGATGCACAGCCCGGCGCGCCGGGACAGACGGCAATGGAAGATCGCGCATCGCCGGCCTCGGTAACGAAACCACTTGTCCCTGCAGCCTCAAGCAACGCATCGCAAGCAGATTTCGATCCGAAAAATAGCATGCTATGGTTTGGTGATGGCCGCAAGACCCTGATGTCGAGCATATCTGCCTCCTGGCAGAGACGCGATAAATCCGAGCCTCGAACCTGTCCGAAGGCAGGCGCGACACCGGCGGCAAAAAGACCCATGCCCGCCGCCATCAATCCCAGCAGCGAAGAAGGTGCCTGGACGGCCTCGCTCTTTATCACCCGATCCAGCAGCCGATCACCACAAACCGATTTGATGATCGAAGCGTCCAGATCGCGGCCACGGGCGAGCGGCCCCTTGCCGGCGAGATAAAGGAGAAGCGACAGGACGACATCCGCTGCCGCATCCGTTTCGACCAATCCCGCATTCAGCGCCTTGCTTTCCGGCCCACCGACAAGCAATTGCCAGAAAATCTGGCTGCCCAGCCGGATCGCTTTCAGGCGAATATCTGCGAGTAATTCCCCCATGGAGAGATATCCGCCGCCATCGATGATGATGGAAATCTTGGCGGCGAGCTTTTCATGAAGAGCGAGCCGGTGGGCCTCTTTCCGAATCTGGTCGGCAAGAAAACGGCCATCGGCGATTTCCACATCGTCCCGGCCGGCAAGAGGCGAAGTCTCGACCGCCAGCCCTTCGCGCAGCGGCAGGCCAAGCGCCAGCACATCCTTTTCCAAGGCGCATGCGCTTTCCGGCGTCAGGCCACGGAACTGGAGGCTGCCGCGTGCGGTGATGTCGAGCAGCCCATTGCCGTGCCGCTCGGCGAGATCACAAAGTGTCACCATCATACGGGGCGAGATATCCGCCTCGAAAGCTACTCGCGACAGAAAACCATCGCCGGTCCGCATGGGTGCCGAGAGCGCCGGGCAAAGACCGCGGCGACCGAATGGCTGAACGGGATCGGCAGCAGCAGCCATCATGCGCCCACCCTTTCGGAACGGGGCATGATCAGCATTTCAAGCTCCGCATCCACCGCATTTCGCCGGCTGTGCCACAGGCCGCGACGGCGGGCGGACAGGAAACGTTCGGCCATCACCTGTGCTGCCTTCGGATTTTCCCGCAGGATGAAATCGCGCACCTCCTCATTGCCGAAATAGGCATCATAAAGCGCCTCTATCAGCGAAGAGGAAACCACATGGGTGGTTTCGGCAAAACCAACGAGCCTATCCACCGTTTCGGCAAATTCCGCCGCTCCGCGTGGGCCATGCCGCATTTGGCCGGCAATGAAGCGCGGGTTGACGGCGCGTGCGCGCGCTACCCGCGTCAGCGCCTGCGTCATCGACCTTGCACGCGGGCGTGCCGGATCGGTCGTATCCAGCGCTACAATATCGGCTACACCACCCAATGCTGCCTTCGCAGCAGAAAAGCCGCCGATGAAGGCCACATCGGAAGAACCGTCAAGAAGATCACGGCCGGGGTCGTCGCCGGTATGGACAAGGAGATCGGCCCGACGTACCAGCTCCACAAAACCGGCATCTTCAAAAATCTCCAGCCCGTCAGCACCGCCGAAAGCATGGCTTGCCGCATCGAGATAGGCCTGCCCCAGTTCCTCGCGTTCGTCCCATTTTCCGCTGGCGAGTTTTTCCTCGATACCCGCGCCATAGGTGCCAGGCGCGGAGCCGAAGATGCGCGCCGGAACATGCCCGAGCGCGGCCGCCTCTTCCGCCAGCGGATTGTCGCCCGGCGCCTCATCCCGCCGCGCCACGGCCTTGGCAGCCGTATCAAGCAGCGCGATCAGTGCCGGAAACATGTCGCGAAACAGGCCGGAAATGCGAAAGGTGACATCGACCCGCGGCCGCCCGAAGCTCGCCGGCGGCAGAACCTCGATGCCGGTAACGCGGCCAGTCGCCGGGTCATGGATCGGCCTTGCGCCCATCAGATGCAGCGCCTGCGCCACATCCTCACCGCCATTGCGGAGACTCGCACTGCCCCAGAGATCAAAAACCAGATGTTTCGGCCAGTCGCCATGGCTTTGCAGATGATGGCGCAGCACCTCCTCACCCGCCATGCGACCCAACTCGAAAGCCGTCGGCGTCGGCATGGTGCGCGGATCGGCAGCATAAAAATTACGCCCGGTGGGCAGCACGTCGAGCCTTCCGCGCGCGGGTGCGCCGGAAGGGCCGGGGGGGATGTGACAACCGTCGAGCGCGGCAAGCAGCGCGGCTTTCTCCGCCTTCGCGCTTTCAAGCCTCAACGGATCGGCCTCGCCTTCCGGGCAGCGGCCGAAAATATGTTGACCATCCTTGATGGCGAAATCCTTGAGGTCGCAGAGAAAGGCGTCGATGCGCGACAAAGCCGCATCGGCATCGTCCTTCGCACCCACGCCCGCCTCTGCCGCAAGCCCGGTTTCCAGCGCCTTTTCAACGATCAGTTTCGCCAGCCGATCGCGGCGGCGGCGATCCAGCCCATCGGCCTGCGCATATTCGTCAACCAGTTGTTCCAGAGCCGATTGTTCCGGCGAGAGCCCGGCATTGACCAGCACCGGCGGAACATGGCCGATGGTCACAGCCGCAATCCGCCGTTTTGCCACCGCCGCCTCGCCGGGATTGGAGACGATAAAGGGATAGACCACCGGCAGCGGACCGGTGACGATTTCGGGAAAACAATCGCGCGAAAGCGCCACCGTCTTGCCCGGCAGCCATTCCAGCGTGCCATGCGCGCCGACATGCACGATGGCGTGTGCAGCCGCTACCCGCTGCATCCATGTGCCGAAAGCGACAAGCGCGTGACGCGGCGGCAGGGCAGGATCGTGGTAATCCACCCGCCGATCCTCATTGCGACCCCGGTCCGGCGCAAGCGCCACGAAAACATTGCCAAAGCGGGCAACGCGAAAGCGGAATGCGCCATCAACAAGCACATCGTCACTTTCCGCAGTTCCCCATGTTGCATTCAGGGCAGTTGCGGCAGCGGCCGGCAATGCGGTCAGGAAATCGCGATAGTCAGAAAGATCGACCGTCGCTTCCTGCTGTTCAACGCAGTCGAGCAACGCTCGCGCCGTGTCTGGAATATCCGACACCGCATATCCTGCATCAGCAAGATCGCGCAGCATTTCAAGCACGCTTTGCGGCACATCCAGACCGACGGCATAACCCGTGCGCCCCGGTGCCGCACCCGGATAATCCGGCATCAGAATGACGATACGGCGATCCTGCGGCGGCGCCTGTTTCAATCGCAGAAAGGCCGCGATGCGCTTCGCCACCTGTTCGATACGATCCGCCTCCGGCACATTCAGCAGGCTGCCACCGCCATCCGCCCGCACCTGCTTGAACGAAATCGCCCCGGCGAGAATCCGGCCATCCAGTTCCGGCAGAACCACATGCATGGCAAGATCGGAGGGGTTGAGGCCACGCGCATTTTCCGCCCAGCCATCACGCCGGGTGGTCGCCATCACCACCTGAAAAACAGGGACACCGAGACGGTCAAACAGCGTCCGTCCGTCCTCATCCGTCTGGCTGGCGAAAGCGGTCGCAGCAATGATGGCCGCAGGCTGCAGGTCAGGCAACACACTTTCGAGAAAACGGATCGCTTCCCCGTCCTTCAGGCCGCTGACGAAAATCGGCAGTGGCGCAAAACCGTGCCCGGAAAGTGCGTGGAAGAGCGCATCCACGGGTGCTGCATCAGCCGCCAGCAGCATGGAGCGATAAAAGAGAATGGGCAGTATGACTGCATCGGCTGGAAAATCGGCAAGGGCTTCCGCTTGACTGACAACACCCTGCCCGGGCCGGTAAAATCCGGCCTTCGGCAGAGGCTCGGCCTCGATATCCGGCCACGCGCCATCCTTTGCCAGAGCCGCAAGACCAGTTGCAAGGCTGCCCATATTCGCCTTTCCCCCTTCACGGAAAAAGGAAAGGGCAGAGGCCAGTATCTGCCTGTCCACGGTCGAGGCCGCTTCGAGCTTTTCGTCCCTGTCGCTGCATTCGCCCGGCAATAGCAGAAGCTTGATGCCGCGCCGTCGGGCCATCATGGCAAGCTGATCGACACCATAGCGCCATCGATCCGCTCCACCGAGAATCCGGATAAGGATAACGCGGGCGCGCTCCGCCGTCTTTTCGATCCAGAGATCGACCGACATGGGATGCCGAAGCTCGGAGAGGTTGGCGGCGGAGAGCGACGGGAGAACATCGCCAGCCTGCCGCCACGCCCTTTCCAGCCCGGCAAGATCGCTTGCCGAAAAAGACAGCATCACCACATCCGAACGGGGCTGGTTGAGATCAACCGGCTCGATCAGATCGTCCAGGGACGAGGATGTGGTGGCGAGAATATGCATCTAAGGCATTCCCAGTAAAAGTCCGTAGCGGTCAGGCGGCCAGCATCTGCTCGATCTTTTCGCGGTTGATGCCCTTTTCACCAATGATAACGAGCCGGCTGCGGCGTTCCTCACCCGCCGCCCATGGGCGGTCATAATAATGATTGACGCGGCTGCCGACAGCCTGCACCTGCAGGCGCATCGGCTTTGCGGAAACTTCGATGAAACCCTTGATGCGCAGGACATTTTCCGCAGCCGCCGTCTCGGCGATGCGGGCTGCCAGCGCCTCCGGGTCGCTCACGGCCGGCAGGTCGATGACGAAGCTGTCGAAATCGTCGTGTTCATGGTCGAACGCGCCATCGTGATGGGTACGGCGGTTTTCGATATCCTCTTCCACCGCAAGGCCAAGGCCGATCAGCACGGCAGGATCGATGGCGCCATTCGACGCGACAACGATCTTCGCCGCCCTTGGCAGGTGTTCGAGCACATGAGCCTTCGCCTTCTCGAGACCGGCATCGTCAAGAAGATCGGCCTTGGTCAGCACGATAAGATCGGCGCAGGCGACCTGATCCTCGAAAACTTCCTCTACCGGATCATCGTGATCGAGCGCCTCGTCATTGGCCCGCTGGGCGGCAAGTGCTTCCATATCGTGGGCAACCTGTCCCTCGGCAAGGGCTGCGCCATCCACCACGGCCACCACGGCATCCACCGTCACGCGGCTCTTGATCGCCGGCCACTGGAAGGCCTGCACCAGCGGCTTCGGCAGGGCGAGACCCGACGTTTCGATGAGGATATGCTCCACCTTCGGCTGGCGGCTAAGGATTTGTTCGATAGCGGGCTGGAAATCATCCGCCACCGTGCAGCAGATGCAGCCATTGGCCAGTTCGACGATGTTTTCTTCCGGGCAGCTTTCAATACCGCAGCCCTTGAGAATTTCGCCATCGATGCCGATATCGCCGAATTCATTGACGATGATGGCGAGCCGCTTGCCATCCAGCTTTTCGAGCAGGCCGCGCAGCAGCGTGGTTTTTCCGGCCCCCAGAAAGCCGGTGACGATGGTGCAGGGAACGCGGTCCAGAAGGGTGCTCATAATCTCTCCTCGGTAAAATCGAATGGGGGAATGCGCGCCACCATGCCGCGCTTTAACGGTTCGGGGCGGCCGCGCCAGGGCATCAGGCCATCGGGGGCGGCGGCCAGCAGCCTTGCGCCAGTCAGCAGGTCTTCAGCGTCACCGGGTGTCAGGCCGCCGAACACATAGGACCAGCCATCGGCGCTGCGCAGAACGGCGCTGAGGCCACGCTTGCAATTGGCGAGGCAATTGACGGAACGGACGGCAATTCCGAATTCCTCCGCCTTCGCGATGGTGGCATCGGCAAGACGCGAACCGGGACGCGGTTCGGCATTCGGATCGGCGTCATCGCGACAGCTTCGGCAAACGAAGACAGTCACGCCGGATGCTGTTTCATCCTGTGTGTTTCCGCCTGCGCCTGCAGATGTCGCTGAAATATCCAAACCGTCCCGCTTCCCGCGCCATTAAAAAAATATTCGGGGGTGCGGATATCGAAAACGGCACGCGGACAGGCGCAAACCGGCTGTTCGATCTGACCGACTGACCGGAGCACCCCGCCCGGCAGACGTTTTTTCCTGAAACGGCAGGTCTCCTGGCTTGCGGCTCGATCAACACCCGGACACCGCCTTCCCGAACCCATCTTCAAAGGTCCAGTGGCTTTACGGTGCGGGCTTACCGCTTACAGTTGCGGGGGCAGCCACGGAGTAACCCATTTTCCGGGTGGAACCGTGTTCCCTCTTAGCTTTTCCCGTTGCCGGGAAAAGACCGTCAGTTCGTTACCCTTAGGCCGAACGGACGTAAGGGTCAATGCCGGGGGCCTGCGGCCGGCACATTGCCGGGTGCGGCAAATTGGGTATAGTCGCCGCTCCGAATGGCGGGCACACCGGTTCCCGCGCAGCTGGATAAGAAGGAACATGCGATGACACGCGACATCAGCGACAGCGAAGCCGAACGCCACCGGCAGAAAATGGTCAACCGCAAGACGGTACAGGATGCCGAAGTCGCGGCAAAAACCATCGAAAAAGGCCTGCTGATGGTCAATACCGGCCCCGGCAAGGGCAAGTCCACGGCTGCTTTCGGCCTTGCGCTACGCATGCTCGGCACCGGGCGGCGGGTCGGCGTCGTGCAGTTCATCAAGGGCGCATGGTCGACGGGCGAACAGCAGGCCCTGACGCTGTTCGGCGACAAGGTTGTCTGGCGCACCATGGGCGAGGGTTTCACGTGGGACACGCAGGATCTGAAGCGCGATGTTGCCGCAGCCACGAAGGCCTGGGAAGAAGCCAAGGCCCTGATGGCCGACGAAACCATCGGCCTCCTGATCCTCGACGAACTGAACATCGCGCTACGTTACGACTACCTGCCGCTGGAAGACGTCGTTGAAACCCTGTCCAGTCGCAGGCCCGATCTGCATGTCATCGTCACCGGTCGCAATGCCAAGCAACCACTGATCGACGCCGCCGATATGGTGACGGAGATGACGCTGGTGAAACATCACTTCAAGGCGGGTGTGAAGGCGCAGGCCGGGATAGAATTCTGACATGACCGCGCGGGTGCTGATGTTTCAGGGAACCGGCTCGGATGTCGGCAAATCGCTGATGGTGGCTGGCCTTGCCCGGGCCTTCACCCGGCGCGGCCTGTCCGTCATGCCGTTCAAGCCACAGAACATGTCTAACAACGCGGCGGTGACCGCCGATGGCGGCGAGATCGGCCGTGCGCAGGCGTTGCAGGCACGGGCGGCGGGTGTACCGCTCTCGGTTCACATGAACCCGGTACTCCTGAAACCCCAGAGCGAAACCGGCGCACAGGTGGTGGTGCAGGGCAAGATCGTCGGCAATGCCAGAGCGGCCGATTATCAGCATATGAAGGCCGGGCTGATGCCGCGCGTGCTGGAGAGCTTTGAACACCTGAAACAACAGGCCGATCTGGTGCTGGTGGAAGGGGCGGGCAGCGCGTCTGAAATCAACCTGCGCGCCAATGACATCGCCAATATGGGTTTCGCCCGCGCAGCCGATGCCCCCGTCATCCTGATCGGCGATATCGACCGGGGCGGCGTCATCGCCAGCCTTGTCGGCACCAAAACCGTGCTCGAAAACGATGATGCGACAATGATCGCGGGCTTCATCGTCAACCGTTTTCGCGGCGATCCCGCACTGTTTTCCGATGGCATGCGGATGATTGCGGAAAAGACCGGCTGGGCTTCCATAGGGCTTCTGCCGCATTTTTCCGACGCCGCGAAACTGCCCGCAGAGGATGCGCTCGGACTATCCGGCCCGGCACAGCAAAAAGCCGGTGCAAAAATCCGCGTCGCCGTGCCAATCCTGCCGCATATTTCCAATTTCGATGATCTCGATCCCCTCGACATGGAACCGGATGTGGAGCTGATCCGCATACGGCCGGGCGAGACAATTCCAGCCGATTGCCGGCTGGTGCTGCTTTGCGGCTCGAAATCCACCATCGCCGATCTCGCCGTGCTCAAAGATGCGGGTCTCGATATCGATATAAAGGCCCATGCCCGGCGCGGCGGTTATGTTCTCGGGCTTTGCGGCGGATACCAGATGCTTGGAAAAACCGTTGCCGATCCCGAGGGCATCGAAGGACCGCCGGCGACGGTTGCCGGGCTTGGTCTGCTGGATGTCGACACGGTTCTGACCGGAGACAAGCGACTGGTCTCCGTGAGCGGAGCGACTTTCGATGGCGTTGATTTATCCGGCTATGAAATGCATGTCGGTGAAACCAGAAGCGCTGGAAACAGCCAGCCGTTTTCGATAGTCAACGGACATGCCGATGGAGCGTTATCGCCGGACGGCCGCGTCTTCGGCACCTATATTCACGGTCTTTTCGCGGATGATCACCAGCGCAGCGCCTGGCTGAAGCGGCTTGGCGGCCAGCGTTCGGAACTGAATTATGATGCGCAGGTGGAGGCCGTCCTTGATCGTCTTGCCGCACACATGGAGCAGCATCTCGATCTCGACAGGCTGCTTGCTATAGCGCGATGAGGATTGCCAGAAGACCAAACAGGCCGATCAGCAACCCGTCGGCGATCCGTGCCAGCTGAAGTGCCGTGCGAATATCACCAGCAACGAGCGTCGCCCTTCCGCCTTCACCCATGAAACGCGCCTCGATCATCTGCCCGCCATAGGAACGCGGCCCGGCAAGCGCAAAACCGAGCGCGCCGGCAAGCGCCGCCTCCGGCCAGCCGGCATTGGGAGAACGGTGGTGGCGCGCATCGCGACGGATCGCGGCAATGGCCCCTTTGGGCGATGCGCCTTTCACGAAGAAGGCCGCAATCACAAAAAGACCGCCGCTGAGCCTCGAGGCCGGCAGATTGACCAGATCGTCCAGCCGCGCCGAGGCCCAGCCGAAAGCCTCATGGCGTGGTGACCGATGGCCGATCATGCTGTCGGCCGTATTGATCGCCTTGTAGGCCGCGCCGCCCGGCAGGCCCAGCAGGCCGAGCCAAAGGGCAGGCGCGACAATGCCATCGGAAAAATTTTCGGCAAGACTTTCAATCGCCGCCCGGCAGATCGCCGCCTCATCCAGCTTTTGCGGATCGCGGCCGACGATCATCGATACCGCCCTGCGGCCACCGTCCACCCCATCGCGCTCCAAGGCCGCAGCGACAGCCTCCACATGCTGCTCCAGGCTTTTCTGTGCCGGGAGAGACGCACCGAGGATTGCCACAGCCAGAAGGCCGAAAGGCAGGAGTAGCAAAGCTGATTGCGCAAACCATGCGAGGATCGCCGTCAGCCCGAGAATAACAACGAGTGCCCACACACCCGCCGCCTTGCGCTGCGAAAATGATGCACTCTCCCGGTTCCATTTTTTGTCCAGCAGCGCGATAAGCGAACCGATCCAGGTGACGGGATGGCCGATACGGTTGAACAACCAGTCCGGATAACCGGTCAGGCGTTCGATCACGAGCGACAGGAAAGCGAGAGCAAAGAACATGGGCGAGACAGTATCAGAAAAGGCGCAGGCTGCGATCCGTCACGGCGGCAATCTCGGCAAGGCGCGTCTGATGTTTCCTGACGCACCTGAACCATGGATCGACCTTTCGACCGGGATCAACCCACACTCCTATCCGCATTCGCCCGTTCCCGCCAGCGCCTTCGCCCGCCTGCCGGAACCTGGTGCCGCCGAAGAACTGAAACAGCTGGCGGCAGCGCATTTCGGCGCGCCTTCCGCCCGGCATGTGGCGCTGTCTCCCGGCACCCAGATGCTGATGCCGCTGCTGGCGCAGATTGCGCTTGTCCGGGGTGCCAAGAACGGCGCCGTGCTTTCGCCCGCCTATGCCGAACATGCGCGCACCGCCCGCATGGCCGGGCTGACAATGACGGAGGTGGAGAATATTCACGACCTGTCGGCTTACGATTATGCCGTGGTGGTCAATCCCAACAATCCGGATGGTCGTGTGGCTGATCGCGAAAGCCTGCTCTCGCTGGCCGGATTCATGTGCCGCAAGGACGGCCTGCTCGTCGTGGATGAAGCTTTTATCGAAACAGGTCACGCCGAAACCCTCGCAAACGCCACCGATCAGAACGCGCTGGTAGTCTTGCGATCCTTCGGCAAATTCTACGGCATGGCGGGCGTGCGGTTGGGTTTCGCGATTGCGCATCCTGATGTCGCCGCCGAACTCGAAGCAAGGCTTGGTCCGTGGGCCATTTCCGGCCCGGCGCTGCACATAGCGGCTGAAGCTCTGGCGGACAGGGAATGGCAATCATCCATGCGCCTGCGGCTTTCGCAGGAAGCCCGGCGCATGAATGCTCTGCTGGAAAAAACAAGGCTGAAAATTGCCGGCGGCGCATCCCTGTTTACGCTGGTGCGGGACCATCGGGCCGGCGAACTCTTCGGCCATCTCGGCAGGCGCGGTATTCTGGTTCGCATTTTCGATGAAAGGCCGAACGACATGCGTTTTGGCCTTCCCGGCAGCGAAGCGGAATGGCAGCGCCTCGATGAAGCGCTGTCATCTTTTAATCATCCCTCGAAAGTGTAGGTCTCGATCGATTCCGGCTTCATTTCGATGGAGAAGCCCGGCAGCTTCGGCGGCATGTAAGCGGCATTGCGAATATCGCAGGGCTCGATGAAATGTTCGTGCAGGTGGTCGACATATTCGATCACGCGGCCTTCCTTCGTGCCTGACACCACCAGATAGTCGATCATCGACAGATGCTGCACATATTCGCAAAGGCCGACGCCACCGGCATGCGGCCAGACCGGCAGATTGTATTTGGCGGCGATCAGCAGAACCGCCAGCACTTCGTTGAGGCCCCCCATGCGGCAGCTATCGATCTGCACCACGTCAATCGCACCTTCGGCGATAAACTGCTTGAACATGATACGGTTCTGGCACATTTCCCCGGTCGCCACCTTCACCGGGCCGATGGCAGCACGGATCTTGCGATGGCCGGCGACATCGTCAGGGCTGGTTGGCTCCTCGATGAAGAAAGGCTTGGCGAAGGCGAGCTTCTTGACCCAGTCGATTGCCTGATCCACTTCCCATACCTGGTTGGCATCGATCATCAGGTAACGGTCGGGGCCGATCACTTCGCGGGCGATGGTGAGACGGCGAATGTCGTCCTCCAGATCACGGCCGACCTTCATCTTCACATGGTTGAAACCGGCATCGATGGCTTCCTGGCAAAGACGGCGCAGCTTGGCATCGTCATAACCGAGCCATCCTGCTGACGTCGTGTAGCAGGCATAACCCTCGTTCTTCAGCGTCTCGATACGCTCCTTCTTGCCGCTCTCGGCTTGTCTCAGGATCGCGAGAGCGTCGTCGCGGGTCAGCACATCGGTCAGATAACGGTAATCGACAATATCGGCGATTTCTTCCGGGCTCATATCGGCAACAAGCTGCCACACCGGCTTGCCCGCCTTCTTGGCGAGCAGATCCCAGACCGCATTAACGACGGCGCCGGTGGCGAGATGCATCGCGCCCTTGTCCGGTCCGATCCAGCGCAGCTGGCTGTCACTCGTCAGATGCCGCCAATATTTGCCGGGGTTCTCGGTGACGGTGGCGAGATCGGTGCCGACCACCAGATGACGCATCGCTTCAATGGCCATGCAGCAGATGTCGTTGCCGCGGCCGATGGTGAAGGTCAGGCCATGGCCCTTCAGGCCCGGCTCGTCGGTGTCGAGAATGACGTAAGCCGCCGAATAATCCGGATCGGGGTTCATCGCATCCGAACCGTCAAGGCTCTGGGATGTGGGAAAACGCAGGTCGAAAACACGCAGATCAGTAATTTTGGTCATGGCCGGTCACTCGCGGTCAGTGTCAAAGGAAATCGTTCAGTCGTGGTGGAAGGTTTCTTCCATCATTGCCCACCACTCGCCTTCCTTCCGGCTTTCGAGCGGTTGCTGACAGGGAATGGTGAAAGACCACCATTCCTGGTTCTTGGGGCTTGCGGCTATCTTCGCCATGTCGGCGCTGAAATCGCTGCCATGATATTCCCAATAGCCAAAGAGCAGATTCTCCGGCTCGCGCAGGAAGATCGTATAGTTACGGATGTTGGAGTCGCTGATGAGCGCCAGAACTTCCGGCCAGACGGCCGCATGCAGCCTTTTATATTCTGCGATCATCTCCGGTTTGACGCCTATGACCATGCCCATGCGCTGCATGAAAAACTCCGTTATTGCTTGATGGTGGCGAGCGCCGCGCGCAGCCCGTGTTGCGGCAGGTTCAATCCCAGCCGTTCTGCAGCAGCGATGATCGGGGTAAATCGACGACGCTTCTTTTCATCGTGATTGCCGGCGATATCTGCGAGCCGGTGCGCGAGAAAAGGATTACGCAAACGTTCGCGCAACACAGCGATATAGGCCTCAGCCTCATCTCCCATGCCTTCCGCAACAAAGACCGGCAGAACCTCGTCTCGCCAGAGTGTTTCCAGATCCGCAACGAGGGCGTCGTCGGCCATTGCCTGCCGCACCGTCTCGTCCTTCGCACGCGCATCCTGCAACCAGCGTTCCGCCAGATAGGAATGGCCGAGATTGAGCAGGAAAAGTTTCAGCTTTTCATAGTGATCGAGATCGTCCGTCAGCACCACGGCAGGGTGGGTGCAGGGAAGGACAAGCCCCTCTTGGCTCTCGATCGCCCAGAGTGCATAGGGTTCTGCCACAGCACCAACCGGATCGATCGGCTCGGAGACGATACGATCCACCAGACTGTTGGCGAAACGGCACTTCTCATTCAGATAAAAGGCAAAACCCGCCGGCAATTGCCATTCATCTGCAAGCTGGCGAATGATCTGCTTCAGCCGCTCGCCATTCCGCGGCACAAGCTCGCAGGGGAAGATCGACAAAGGCGCTTCCGGATTGGTCGTGAAGCGCTCCAGCAGCAACATGCACAGCTTGGCCGGAAAGCTTTTCGGAACCACTGTGAAGTCGGCTGCAAGGCTTGGCCCGTCAGTGGAATCCAGCTCATAACCGCGATCGCCCGTGTTGGACAGAATGACCTTGGCCACACAGGCGAGACGCCGCACCTCGGCCCAGTCGGTTGCAGCGGTCAGCGCCCGCGCGGCAGCCTTACCCGGAATTTCCTCGTCCACTTCCTGCCCATCGCGAATGCCGCGAATGCGCACAGGATAGGGCATGCCGCTATTCAGCGCGGCAACACGCTTCAGGCTCTCGGCATTGCCGGTAGTCTGGACAATGGCGATGCGTCCGAGAGCCTCGCCTTTATCCAGCGCCTGCGAAACGAACAAGTCCGCATGCGCCAGAAGAAAGCGGCTGGTGCCGAATTGCAGAATGGGCGTATTGAACGTCATGCGACCTCCACCATGCCCTTGATGACTCCGGCTTTCGGATCGGTCAGTCCGGCGAATTTGGTGGGTACATCGGCAAGCGTCATGCGGTGGGTAATCAGCGCTTCCGGTACCTTGCCTTCCCGCAGCGCCTGCAAAACGCGCTCGAAATCCTCAGGCGTAGCATTGCGGCTGCCAAGCAGCGTCGTTTCGCGCTTGTGGAATTCCGGATCGTTGAAGCCGATATCGCTGGCGACGATGGATACCAATACATAGGAACCACCATGGCCAACAAAGGAGAACCCCCGCTCCATGGCCTTCGGATTGCCGGTCGCATCAAAGACCGCATCAAAGAAATCGCCATCGGTGATTTCGGAAAGGCGATCCCCGTCGCCCTCTCCGAGCGCCACCGTATGGGCAACACCGAGATGCTTTTTGCAGAAATCCAGCCGGTCTGTGCGCCCATCGATCATGGTCACTTCGCCGCCATCGAGGACCGCGAACACCGCAACCGCCATGCCAATCGGGCCGGCGCCGACGATCAGGACCTTCTGCCCCTTTTCGACTACGCCACGGCGCACCGCGTGCGCGCCGATGGCCAGAAATTCGGTCATCGCCGCCTGGTCGAGGCTCAGCCCCTCCGCCTTCAGCACGAATTGCTGCGGCACGCTCAGATATTCGACCATGCCGCCATCACGGTGAACGCCGAGCACACCGATATTGCGGCAGCAATTGCTCTTGCCCTTCAGGCAGGCGCTGCATTTGCCGCAGGAGATATAGGGAATGACAGTGACCACGTCGCCAGCGGAAAGATGGCTATCTTCCGGCGCTTCTTCAACCGTGCCGGAAAGCTCGTGGCCCATGATGCGCGGATAGGAAAGATAGGGCTGGTTGCCAGTGAAGATGTGCAGATCCGTACCGCAGACGCCGATGCGGCGAACGCGCACCAGTACTTCACCTTCACCGCGCACAGGCTTGGGCAGGTCCTTGGCGGTGAGTTGACCGGGGGTGTCACAGAAAATCGCCAGCATGCATCACCTGTCGGAAAGGGAATAAAAACGGATGGCGTTGCCGCCGAAAACTGCCGCATGGTCTTCCGCCGGCACGATATCGCGGCAAAAATCCAGCCAGCCCTGATAATCGCCCGCCAGGCGCAACACCGGCCAGTCGCTACCGAAAATCACGCGGTTTGCGCCGAACAGTTCCAGAATGGTTTCGGCATAAGGCCGTACCGCTTCCGGCCGCTGCTCGCCACGCTCGGTCAACAAACCCGAAAGCTTGCAATAGAGATTGGGCAGAGCCGCCAAAGCGGCCATGTCGCTGCGCCAGTCCCTGTAGTGGCCAGTGGCGATCAACGGCTTTGCACCATGATCGATGACAACGGGCAATTGCGGATGGCGGCGGGCGAAAGACAGGAGATGCGGCAGATTGGGCGGCAAAACCAGCGCATCGAACACCAGCCCATGTTGCACCAGCGCTTCCACGGCAGGACCGAGTGCCGGATCGTCTATCCAGGCGACATCCTCCATGCCCTGCAACATGGGGCGCACACCCTTGAAGGCCGGGTGTTTTGCCCGGCGGCCGATTTCCGCCACGGCATCGCAAGACTTCATGTCGACCCAGCCGACCACGCCCTTGATAAAATCGGTCTTTTCCGCCAGCTCCAGCATGAAATCTGTGTCAGCCGCGGTCTCCATCGTCTGCACCAGCACCGTGCCGGAAACCCCGGCAGCGGCCAGCAACGGCGACAGATCGGCCGGAAGAAAGTCCCTGTAGATGGCGGCAAGCGATGGCGGCGGCCATTGGCCGGTGCGATCCTTCATCAACCAGAAATGCTGGTGGGCGTCTATGAACATTGCCTCAAGCCTCTCCGACCGGCACGGGCGCACCTTCGGCAATCAGGCCACGCCTGTGCAGCTCGGACCAGAATTCATCCGGGATCGACTGCTCGAACCATTCGATATTGGAGGCAAGCTGCTGTGCATTGCGCGCGCCGGACACGACCGTGACCGAAGCCGGATGCGCCAGCGGAAATTGCAGCGCGGCCGCCTGCAGCGACACGCCCAGCTCCTCGCACACGCCCTGCAGCGCATCGACGCGGGTGAGGATATCGGCAGGCGCATCGGCATAGTTGAACTTGCGGTTGCCGGCCAGAATGCCCGAATTGAATGCCCCGGCAACGACGATGCCAACGCCGCTTTCCGCGCAGCGGTTCATGAAGGTAAGGCTCTGCTGTTCCAGAAGCGTATAACGTCCGGCAAGCATGGCGACATCGATATCGAAGACATCCATGGCATCGTTGACGATCTGCCACTCATTGACGCCGAGACCAACGGCGCCCGTCGATCCTTCCTCACGCAGCTTGCCAAGCGCCCGGAAACCGCCGCCGGTGGTCAGCTGCTCCCAAAAATGCTGATGCTTTTCGCCGTGAGTATAGGAGCCGATATCATGCACATAAAGGATATCCGGCTTCAAAACACCAAGCCGCTGCTGGCTTGCTTCGAAGGACCGCAGGATACCGTCATAGGAATAATCATAGACCGGGCGGAAGGGCAGCGGCGCAATATAGGCGTCCTCCTCCGGTCCGACGGTTTCATCTGGAACCATCACACGGCCGACCTTGGTGCTGAGCGTATAGTCACCCCGCTCATGCTCGGTCACCATGGTGCCGAGACGACGCTCCGACCGCGTATAGCCGTAAAAAGGCGCGGTATCGAAATAACGCATGCCGCTTTCCCACGCCTTGTCGAACGCGCCTTTGGATTCCTCATAGGGCGTGACCCGGTAGAGATTGCCCATCTGGGCACAACCGAGGCCCATGACCGTGACATCAACGGCGCGGCGCGGCAATTTACGTGTATCGGAGACTTTCATCGCAGGGACTTTCCAGCTTGTCTTTGGAAGGACGCGCCGCCGCACAGCGGCGCGCCATCACGCAATCAGTAAAGGACGTTCTTGGCTTCCGGCTTCTCGATATTGTCCTTGGTGACAACAACGACGCCGGTATCGACGAACTTCTCGACCTTTTCCTTGTTGATGAGCTTGGAAATGGTCTCCACGCCCTTTTCACCCATCTGATAGGAACCCTGAACCACGATGCCGGCCAGCGTGCCATCCTTGACGAAGCCCTGAAGGTCCTGATTGCCATCGAAGCCGATGGCGACGACCTTGCCGGCCTTGCCGCTCTGGGCAAGCGCACGGCCGACGCCGATTGCGGTCGGCTCATTGGCGCCGAAAATGCCCTTGAGGTCGGAATTGGCGGCCAGAACGTCGGTGGTCTGGTTCAGCGCGGTCGCCATCTGCGACTGCGAATAGAACGGGCCGACGATCTTCAGGTTGGAGTTCATCTGGATGTAATCGGTAAAACCGCCAACGCGGCCGATTTCCGAACCGGCACCGGCGACATAGGACATGACGGCGATCTTGCCTTCCTTGCCCACCTTGTCGATCAGCGCCTGTGCGGCCAGTTCGCCGGCTTTCTTGTTATCGGTCGCGAGGAACGACTGGTAATATTGCTCCGAGCCGCTCGCCAGCTGCGAGTCGATCAGCACCACGGGAATACGGGCTTCCCAGGCCTTCTTGACGGCAGGCACCAGCGCGTCCGGATCGGAAGGAGCAAGAACGATACCCGCAACCTTACGGTTGATGGCGTTTTCAACCATGTTGACCTGGTCGGCGATCGCGGATTCGGCTGCCGGACCCTGGAAGGTCATGGTGTTGCCGGAAGAGTTCTTCATCGCCGCATCGGCGCCCTTCTGGACGTTCTGCCAGAAGGTGGAATTGACGGTCTTGACGATGACGGCGATTTCGCCGGCCTGCACGGTGGAAACGCTCCACAGCGCGATTGCGGATGTCAGAAGGGCAGTCGCAATTTTCTTCATTTCTTCCTCCGTGATGTCGGCATACCGGGCCTCCCCTTGCCGATCTTTTTTGCGGAAAGGGTCCGCAGGCCCTTGATCAGCGGCGGTTGCGCAGCTGGTCGATCCAGACGGTGACCAGAATGACGAGGCCGATGATGATCTGTTGCGTGAAGGCGGAGACGCCGTTCATGTTGAGACCGTTGCGCAGGATGCCGATGACGAAGGCACCGATGGCCGTGCCGGAAATCGTGCCCACGCCGCCGATGAGGGACGTACCGCCGATAACCGCGCTGGCAATCGCATCCAGCTCATACATCACACCTTCATTCGGCTGGGCGGTGACGAGGCGCGACATCAGCACGCAGCCCGTCAGGCCGGCGAGCGTGCCGGACAGGATGTAGGTGAAATTGGTAACACGGGCGACATTGACACCAGAAAGACGCGCGGCATCCGCATTGGAGCCGACAGCATAGATGTGACGGCCGAGGATCGAGCGGTTGAGCATGAAGGAAACCGCAAGCGCAATCACCACCATCAGGATGACGGGGTAGGGGATACCGGGAAACACCACATTCGGAAAGCCATCGTCACCGATATTGACGATGCGGAAAAGAGCGCCATTGCCGAGTTCACCGAAGGACTCGCCAAGACCTGAAACAGCGCGTGCACCCGTGATCTGCAGCGCCACGCCACGGGCGATCAGCATCATGCCCAGGGTGGCGATAAAGGGTGGCAGCTTGAAACGGGTGACCAGAAGGCCGTTGATGAGGCCGCAGAGCGACCCCGTCAGAATGCCGAGCAACATGCCGACCGGCACCGGCATGCCGAGTTCCTTCACCGCAAGCGCCGCAACGACGCCGGCAAGCGCCAGCACCGAGCCGACGGAAAGATCGATGCCACCGGTGATGATGACACAGGTTGCGCCAATGCCGAGAAGCGCGATGGACGTGACCTGCAACGCGATCGTCATGCCATTATTGACGGTGAAGAAAGCGCTGCTGGTTGCGGAGAAGACCGCGACAAGCGCAAAGAGGCTGCCAAGTGCGGCAAATTTCTGGATAATGTCCTTCTGGCGGTCGCTGACAGCAAAGCTCTTCTTGGGTTCTGCAATATTGGCCATGTCGTTCCTCACTGCGCGGCCCGGCCGTAACCGGACGCATACCGCATGATTTCTTCCTGATTGGTCTTGGCGGTTTCGAGCACGCCCGTGATACGGCCCTGATGGAAAACGGCGATACGGTCCGTCAGCCCGAGAATTTCCGGCAGTTCCGAGCTGATGAGAATGACACCGATACCCTGCGCGGCCAGTTCGTCCATGATCTTGTAGATCGCGAATTTCGCGCCGACATCGATGCCACGTGTCGGCTCATCGAAGAACAGCACGCGCGACTGCCGGAACAGCCATTTGCCGATGATGATTTTCTGCTGATTGCCGCCCGAAAGCAGCCGCACCGTCTGTTCGATCGAGGGGGTGCGGATATTCAGGAGATCGACGTAGCGCTTCGCAACGTCGTCATGCTTCTTGAAATCGATCAGGCCGAAGCGGTTGGAAACCTCGCCGAGATTGGCAAGCGTGGTATTGGCCGCAACCGACATCTTGATCGCAAGACCATCGCTTTTGCGGTCCTCCGAGAGATAGGCAATGCCCTCCCGGATAGCGTCCTGCGGCGAGCTGATGGAAAGTTCGCGCCCGTTGAAAACGATCTTGCCCGCATCAAGCGGATCGGCGCCGAAGATGGCCCGGGCGACTTCGGTGCGGCCGGCGCCCATCAGCCCGGCAAAACCGAGGATTTCACCGCGCCGCAGCGAAAAACCGACATCGTGGAACACGCCGCTGCGCGTCAGGCCTTCAACCGAGAAGATGATGTCATCCGTCGGGCGGGACGTGCGTTCGGGGAACTTGTCTTCCAGCGAACGCCCGACCATGCGCGTGACGATGTCATCGACAGTGATCGAAGCGAAATCGTCGGTCGAAATATAACGTCCATCACGCAGAACCGTCACCCGGTCGACGATTTCGGCCATTTCATCCAGACGATGGGAAATATAGACAATGCCGACACCGGATGCCTTGAGATCACGGATGACCTTGAACAGGAGCCGCGTTTCCTGCTCGGTCAGCGAGGAGGTCGGCTCGTCCATGATGAGCACTTCGGCGTCAAGAGAGAGCGCCTTGGCGATTTCCACCATCTGACATTGCGCGACCGAGAGGCCACGCACGATCTGGTCGGGGTCGATATCGACACCCAGCCGGTCGAGACAGCGCTTGGCGTCAAGCCGCAGCTTTTTGCGGTCGACGAGGAAACCGCGGCGCGGCTCGCGCGCAAGATAGATGTTTTCGGCAACGGAAAGATGCGGAACGAGGTTGAGTTCCTGGTGAATGATGGCGATGCCGGCGGCTTCGGATTCCAGCGGCGATGCATATTGCACCTTCACGCCCTTGTGCAGGATGGTGCCGTCGCTCGGCTGATAGACGCCACTGATAATTTTCATCAGCGTCGATTTTCCCGCGCCATTCTCACCGCAGACCGCATGCACTTCGCCGCTGCGCAGATCGAAATGCACATTCGACAGCGCCTTGACGCCTGGAAATTCCTTGCTGATGTTTTCGAGACGCAGAAGGACCAAACGCTCCGCGCGCGCCATCTCCCCAGGCGAAAATTCGCCCCGAATTGTCGATGCGCCCTGCGACATCAGAAAACCTCCACCCGCACTCCCCGCCCCACCGGGGGTCATGAACAGGCCAAATGGTTAGGCCGGTTTTGAAGAATGGTCAAGCCAATTAGGTCAAAAAGTGAAGAGGTGCATTCAGGAGAACGAAGAGCCATCGAAGACAACATTAAAATAACAACGTATTTTCAGATATTTAAGTAATTTCTTGCGTATTGTTGCACTTGGCGTTACGGTAAGGCCAAATACCGATATCACAAAGGCTTCAGCAAAAAACACATGAGTGGTCAGGCCAAAATAACGGAACCGCGCCGGCTTTATCAGCAGATTGCGGACCAGATACGCGAACTCATCGATCTCGGTGAATTCCTGCCCGGCACACGGCTTCCTGCCGAACGGGAACTGGCCCAGAAGCTCGGTGTATCGAGACCCTCGCTGCGTGAGGCGCTGATTGCGCTTGAAATCGACAACACCGTCGAAATTCGTATGGGTTCCGGTGTTTATGTGTCGACCGAGGCTCTCCAAACGACCCATCACACCAAATCGCTGGGCGACAGCCCCTCCGAACTGATGCAGGCACGCGCCGCATTGGAAGGTGCGACGATCGTGCTGGCGGCGAGCCGCATGACCGACGAGACGATCTCAAGCCTTCGCCAGATCCTCAATACCATGCAGAGGGAAATCGAGGCCGGGCGTAAACCTCTTGATCAGGACCGGTTGTTTCACGTCACCATTGCCGAACAATCCGGCAACAGCGTTCTGGCACGGCTGGTAGCGAACCTCTTTGATGAACGACACAGCCCTATTTCAGCTCAGCTGCGTGTCAAATTCGAGGACCGCGACACCTGGACCTATGCGCTTCAGGAGCACGAAGCGATTCTGGCGGCGCTGGAACTCAAGGATCCGCTGCTGGCGCAGGCGGCCATGCATACCCATCTGGAAGGCTCCAAGCGGCGCTGGGTGGAAAGCTGATTTAAGAACATAGCAGGCAATATACCGGGAGGAGGAAAACCCGTGAGTGAGAATTCCGAGGCAACCATTTTGCTGAACGCCAACGACAATGTCGCGGTGGCGCGTCGGTCCATTCCGGCCGGCGGCGCGACGGGCAGGGGCGATCTGGCAGCGCTCGAGCTGATCGGGCGCGGGCACAAGGTGGCCCTCAAATTCATCAAATCCGGCGATGAGGTGCTGAAATACGGACAGGTCATCGGTATTGCCACCCGGGATATCGAACCCGGCCAGCACGTGCACCTGCACAATCTCGCCATGGTGCCTTCCGAACACGCGCATCAGTTCAGCATCGATATCGAAGAAAAGGGCATGGTGCCGGAAACCGAGCGCCGCACCTTCATGGGTTATGACCGTGGTTTCGGCGGTGTCGGCACGCGCAACTATATCGGCGTCATCGCTTCGGTGAACTGTTCCGCCACCGTGTCGCGTTATATCGCCGATTATTTCAACAAGCAGGGCGGCCTTGACGGTTTCGACAATGTCGATGGTGTCGTGGCGTTGACCCATGGTGGCGGCTGCGCGCTGAACACCAAATCGGAAGGCTATCGCCTGCTGATCCGCACCATTCAGGGTTATGCCCGCCACCCCAATTTCGGCGGCATTCTGCTGATCGGCCTCGGCTGCGAAACCAACCAGATCGCCCCCATCCTCGAACACTACAAGATGGAAGAGGGCGAGCGGCTGCGCACCATGACGATCCAGCAGCATGGCGGCACGCGCAAGACGATCGATGCGGCAATCGCCGAGATCAAGGCCATGCTACCGATGGTCAATGCCGCCCGTCGCACCGAGCAACCGCTTTCGAAGCTGAAGGTGGCGCTGGAATGCGGCGGATCCGATGGCTATTCCGGCATATCGGCGAACCCGGCCCTGGGTTATGCATCCGATCTCATTGTCCGCAACGGCGGCACCACGGTTCTTTCCGAAACGCCCGAAATTTATGGTGCCGAGCACCTGCTGACAAAACGCGCCGTCACGCCGGCAGTCGCCGAAAAACTGTTGCAACGCATCGACTGGTGGCGGGACTATACCGCCCGCAATGGCGACGAACTCAACAACAATCCCTCCCATGGCAACAAGCTTGGCGGCCTGACCACCATTCTGGAAAAATCGCTGGGCGCGGTTGCCAAGGGCGGCTCCATGCCGCTGAAGGCAGTTTATGAATTCGCCGAGACCGTGACGGAACAGGGCTTCGTCTTCATGGATACACCCGGCTACGACCCCGTCGCCGTCACCGGCCAGGTTGCCGGCGGCTGCAACGTCATCTGTTTCACCACCGGGCGCGGCTCGGTTTCGGGCTTCAAGCCGGCACCCTGCATCAAGATCGCCACCAATTCCGAAATGTATGAACACATGAAGGAAGACATGGATATCAACTGCGGCGAGATCGTTACCGGGGCGGAAACCATCGAAGAATCCGGCAAACGAATTTTCGAGCATATTCTCGCCGTGGCTTCCGGCGACAAGACGGTTAGCGAGATTTACGATTACGGCGACAACGAATTTGTGCCGTGGCAGGTCGGTGCAGTGACCTGAACAAAAATCGAGACTGTCCCACGTGAAACAAAAGGCCCGGAAATCGCTTTCCGGGCCTTCTTTATTCCTGACTATTTCCGCACTTAGTGGCGGAAGTGGCGCATGCCGGTAAAGGCCATCGCGACATTATGCTCGTTCGCGGCGTCGATCACTTCCTGGTCACGCATGGAACCGCCCGGCTGGATGACAGCTGTAGCGCCTGCGGCAATCGCGGCGAGCAGGCCGTCAGCGAAGGGATAGAACGCCTCCGAAGCAACGGCAGAACCGCGTGTCAGCGGTTCGGCAAGACCGAGCGCCTTGGCAGCATCTTCCGCCTTCTGCGCGGCGATGCGGGCGGAATCCACGCGGCTCATCTGGCCGGCGCCAATGCCCGCCGTCTGTCCATCCTTGGCATAGATGACGGCGTTGGATTTCACATGCTTGGCAATCTTGAAGGCGAATTTCATGTCCTCAAGCTCCTGCGCCGTCGGCGCGCGCTTGGTGACGACCTTGAGATCGAGATCCTCGACCATGCCATTGTCGCGGCTCTGTACCAGCAGGCCGCCCGAAACGGTCTTCGCCGTAATCCCGGCTGCGCGCGGGTCCGGCAGGCCGCCGGCGGTCAAAAGGCGCAGATTCGGCTTGCGGGCGATAATGGACTTGGCTTCTTCGGTGACATCAGGCGCGATGATGACTTCGGTAAAGAGCTTGACGATCTCTTCCGCCGTTTCCGCATCAAGCGTACGGTTCAACGCAATGACGCCGCCAAATGCGGATACGGAATCGCATGCCAGCGCCCGCCGATAGGCTTCGGCAAGGGTCGGACCCGTCGCCACACCACAGGGATTGGCGTGCTTGATAATGGCAACGGCCGGAGCGTTTTCCGGCAGGAACTCCGCCACCAGCTCGTAAGCGGCATCCGTATCATTGATGTTGTTATAGGAAAGCTGCTTGCCCTGAAGCAGCGTCGCGGTTGCGACGCCGGGGCGCTTTTCACCGGTCAGGTAAAAACCGGCGCTCTGGTGCGGGTTCTCGCCATAACGCATCTTTTCCTTCAGCACGCCACCGATGGCGCGGTAATCCGGCGTCTCGATTGCAAGCGCCTCTGCGAACCAGTTGGAAATCACCGCATCATAGGCCGCGGTTCGAGCATAGGCCTTGGCAGCGAAACGCTGGCGCAGCGCGTAGGACGTCTGGCCGTCATCAGCCTGCAGGGCTTCAACCAGATCAGGATAGTCGGAGGGATCGGTAACCACCGTGACATAGGCATGGTTCTTGGCAGAAGCACGGATCATTGCCGGTCCGCCAATATCGATATTCTCAACCGTCGTCGGATAATCGCCGCCCTTGGCGCGAACTTCCTCGAAGGGATAAAGATTGATCACCGACAGATCGATCGCCTCAATGCCATGTGCCTTCATAGCCTCGACATGTTCGGCGTCATCCCGGATAGCGAGAAGCCCACCATGCACATTCGGATGCAGGGTCTTGACGCGGCCATCCATGATTTCGGGAAAATTGGTCACGTCGGAAACATCCGTCACCGGCAGTCCCGCATCGGCAATGGCCTTCGCCGTTCCGCCGGTCGAAAGCAGCCGGACACCAAGCTTGGAGAGAACCGTCGCCAGCTCGATAATGTCAGTCTTGTCGGACACGGAAAGAAGCGCCGTGCGGATTTTGACCTTATCGGGGGCGGGGATTTTTTTGGACACGACGGCCATCGGGCATACTCCGTTTAACGGGGAGGACAGGCTGGAATGGGATTGATCCAGCAATTGCCGCCGCGTTAACACAGCTTACCGAATTAATAAACAGCAGGGACATCGAACGGTGAAAACTATGGTGGTTTTTGTCCCGCTCCGTCGGAATTTTCCTAGGCCTTGCGCTCGATGATCCAGCGGATCTCCCGCGTATTGGCGAGATTGAAAGGCAGTTCGATCTGTTGCGACGGACGCATGCCCGAGGCATCCGCCATGAAAACATCCTCCGTAACGAAAACCTCCAGACCAGGCGCTGAAAACAGCCAGGTGGTTCCGTCCGCCGCTTCCATATAAACCGACTCTTCATCCCGCTGATGCAGTTGAATATGAGGATGGATATGAAAACGTGAAACCGCCGAGATCGACTGCAATTGCACCTTTGCTGCATTCTCGTCAGCGCGGAGCAGGTCACGGCCCTTGATCTTCGTGCCGGCGGCATTCAACTCGATTTCACGCTCGTGGTAACAGCCGAAGTTCTGCAGGTATCCATCATGTGACGCCCGCAGCACATCATTGCCGTTTTCATCCGTTCCGCGCTCGCTATCCACTTGGCTGACACCCGAAACCATGATCGGACCCAGAAGTCTGGAGCGCGATAATCTGCAGGAGGAGGTATCCGCAAGCGTAACGGTGGAATGGGCGGCCGTCGACCGGCTGGCCCGCTGATATTCCGGCGCGGCATTTCGTGGAAAACCGGAATTGACGATAAACCGGTTCTTGCCGCAGGACATTTCGAAGGACAGGCAACCCGAATGGGCATTGCGCGAAAGCTCGGCCGAACCGGGATACCCCGTGTCCACGATGATGACAGTCTCATCCGTCGCGAGCCGGTGGTAATTCACATCCGGCAAGATTTTCGAAGGCCGGCCGGCGGTTTCGTCATAACGCAGCACGGAGACAAGCTCATTGGCAAGCGTTGCCGTCGCGCCATTAAACAGTGCGAGATCGCCGCCCTGATGCCGGAAAAACCGGATTGCCGGAAACATCCGGTCTATTGCCGGCACCAGCCCCGAGGGTAGGTCGTGGCCAAGATTGATGTAGCTTTGCCGAAGCGGCAGAAGATCGAGCAGCAGATCCAGCATGACCCGCGGATTGCGGGAAACATGCCCGCCATCGGGTAGAATCTGGCGTTCCATTTCCTGAGCCAGCTTCATTCCATGCCGGGTAATACGTGACAGGCGTGTTGGCATGGCAATGGAGGCCATGGCAAGCGCGATCCTGATCCGCAGCCGGGCTTCGCCATCCGGTGCATGTTTCACGATCCTGTCGAGATACCGCACGTGAAAAGCGAGGCTTCTCAGGAACCGACGATAGAAGCCGGCGTCAGCCTCATATAAAACCACTGGGGAATGGGATAACCAGGCGATCAAACGCTGTGCCGCAATCTCCGGCGACCATCCGGTGCCCGTAACGCGTCTGCCGTTCAGGGCAATCCACTCGGCCACGATGCGGCGCGCCCGCTTGCATGCCTCGCTCGACCTGTCGGAACGGATATGCCGCAGCCAGCCGAAAGCGTGCAACCGTTCTTCAAAAACGAGGGAGGGGTAATCCACCTGGAATGGTGAAAGGCCACCGGTTTCGACAACACGACCGGCAAGCGCGATCCGGCCGCGCAACAATTCCTCGGCAAAATACGGATCAATCGCCCTGAGATCGGTCGGCGCCGCAACCAGACCATCGGGAACACGGTTGGCAAACCGTGAGACATGCAGACGCAAAGGTGTGAGGCCGACACACAGATGACGATATGCCATCCGTGAAAGAAGACCGGCCGCATTCATGCTGCCTGCAAAGGACCCAAACAAGCTGTGTTTCCCGCTTCACATAGTTTTGTTTTTATCAGTGAACCGTGATGACCGGAACGTTATCGATAATATCAATGATTCGCTAAAGCTTCGCTTTTTTCTACTTCTTACGCAAGACACTGCTAAAAAACCCATCGACGCCGCCAAACATATCCGGCGTTGTACGCAAATCTCCCTGCGGGCTGATCGCCACCTCCATTCCCGGCCAGTCCTCCTTGCGCACGGCAATGCGCTCGATATCGGGATTCTCCGCCAGAACCTCGGCAATCATCGCTTCGCCCTCCGAAGGGTCCAGCGAGCAATTGGAGAACACCACGACACCGCCAGACCTCACCAGCGTCAAGGCATGGCGCAGCATCTGGCCCTGAAGAGCCGCAAGCTTGGCAATGTCCGTTTCATCCTTGGTCCAGCAGACATCCGGATGTTTGCGCAGCGTACCCGTCGACGAGCATGGCGCATCCAGAAGAACGGCGTCGAAAAGCTGCTCCGGCTGGTACTTCAACATGTTGACCTCCACCGTTTCGGCGTGGAGACCAAGCCGGTCGAGATTTTCCCTGAGACGGCGCAGGCGATTTCCGGACTGATCCAGCGCCGTCACCTTTGCACCTGCAAGTGCGAGCTGGGCCGTCTTGCCGCCCGGTGCCGCGCAGAGATCGGCGACACGCTTGCCGGAAATATCCCCCAACAGCTTCACCGGCATGCTGGCCGCAAGATCCTGCACCCACCACGCGCCTTCGGCGAATCCGTCAAGCGAAGGGATCTGGCCTTCGAACTCACCCAGGCGAACGCTGCCATTCGGCATAAGTGTGCCACCCAGCTTTTCCGCCCAGAGACCAGGATCGGTTTTGACGGTGATATCGATGGAGGAAGGCGTCAACTGCGCCTCCGAAATGAGTTGTGCGACCACATCGCCGTAAGCCGAAACAAGCCGGGCGTAAAACCAGTCCGGCAACACGGGCACATCGGCAAGAGCCGTTTCGATCTCCGTTTTTTCCCGGCCCAGCCGCCGGAGGACCGCATTGACCAGCTTCACGAAACGCCGGTTGCGCGGATCCCGGTGCGCCTGTTCGACAGCCAGATCGACAGCGGAATGATCGGGAACATCAAGGTAGAGCATCTGCGCCGCGCCGACGACGAGAACATGATGCAATGATCGAGCGCCTTGCGGCAACGGACCATCCAGCAGCATCGCCAATGCCTTTTCGATGCGGGGAAGGTGGCGAAGTGCACTATTGACGATGGCCCTCACCAATGCCCGATCCGCAAGCGACAGCGCGCGATAGACCGGATTGCCGTTTTCATTGTCCAGCATGCCGTCCAGCGAGGTCTTCTTTTCCAGAACGGCAGCGAGAATGCGGGTCGCGGCAATGCGTGCGGCAAGGCCTGGCTTGTCCTGGAAAGACGAAGGGCCGTCTTCACGGCCCCTGCCTTGGGCCGGTCTCGATTTTTTAAACCGCGCCGGCTTATTCTGAATATCGGATGTCAAGACCACGGCCCCTTGCGCTCGTTTTCGTTGCCACGTCCCCAACCCGTATTGGGCACGGAGCCTGATTTGCGCAGAGGTCTATCACCCGACGGCGGCGGCGTCGATGCTCGCGGGGAAAACTCCTGTGCCATGGCATGCAATGCTGCAACCCGGTTTTCGGTGTTCGGGTGTGTGGAGAAGAGATTGTCCATCCGCTCGCCAGAGAGGGGATTGATGATGAACATATGCGCCGTTGCCGGGTTGCGCTCAGCATCGTCGTTATGAATCTGCTGCGCCATGCCGGAAATCTTCTGCAAGGCTGAGGCGAGCCAGAGCGGATTACCACAGATTTCAGCACCGCGCCGGTCAGCGGAATATTCCCGCGTGCGGCTGATCGCCATCTGCACCAGCATCGCCGCAAGCGGCGCCACGATCATAGCAACCAGTACACCGATGAAACCAAGCGGATTGTTGTTGTTTTCCCGGTTGCCGCCGAAGAAGAAGGCAAAATTGCCGAGCATGGAAATAGCACCCGCCAGCGTGGCGGTGATCGTCATGGTCAGGGTATCGCGGTTCTGCACATGCGCCAGTTCATGCGCCATGACGCCGGCCACTTCCTCCGGCGTCAAACGCTCCAGCAATCCTGTTGAAGCTGCCACAGCAGCATTCTGCGGGTTTCGCCCCGTCGCAAAAGCATTGGGTTGCGGGCTGTCATAAATATAGACCTTCGGCATCGGCAAGCCGGCATTGTGCGAGAGGTCCCGGATCATGTGAAAAAATTCGGGCGCGTTCGCCTCGTCGATCTCCCGTGCCCGATAGGCGGAGAGGACCATTTTATCCGAATTCCAATAGGAGAAGAGATTCATACCAGCGGCAATAAGCAGCGCAATCATCATGCCGCCCCGGCCGCCGATCAGAAAACCGACACCCATGAACAATGCGGTCATGAAGGCCAGAAGCATTGCCGTGCGCATCATGTTCATCCGTTGAAATCTCCCTGTCGCTCACCAGAATTGTTACGGGGTTTATAAAGCCCGTCAGATTATATAATCTGGTGAACGGCAAACATATTTCAATATCCCGTCATAGGGAGGATTTCTCATGCAGGACGCAGATAATGACAATGGCGCGGAAAAGCCGAGACGGCTGTCGCCGGCCGCAGAACGGGCCCTGAAAGAAGCGGAGGAGCGGCGCAGGCAACAGGCTGATCTTCAGCTGCCGCCGGAAACCGGCGGCCGCGGCGGTGCCGAACCCGTCCGTTTCGGCGACTACGAAATAAAGGGCCGGGCCATCGACTTTTGAGCCGCGCGAAATAAAAATACCCGCCAGAGGCGGGTATTTATCAATTAAAACAGATATTTAGCTATTTTTGCTCTAGCAGCCGGCAGACCGCTTCCAGCTGCTCCAGCGTACGGTAGCCGATACGGATTTGCCCCGATCCGCCCTTGTGGATGATCTTTACATCAAGCCCCAGAGCGTCCGACAGGCTACGCTCCAGCGCTATCGTGTCGGAATCCTTTTCAGCCGCCGGCCGCTTCTCGACAACGTCCTGAGACTTAATGTCGTTCTGTGCCAGACGTTCGGCATCACGCACCGACAATCCCTTGGAAACGATCGTACGCGCAAGGCTCGCCGGATCGGAAGTGGACACGAGCGCACGCGCATGACCGGCGGAAAGCGAACCATCCGCCAGCATATCCCGCACCGGATCGGGAAGCTTGAGGAGCCGAAGGCTGTTGGCGACATGGCTTCGGCTCTTGCCGATGATCTCACCGAGATCGTTCTGGGTATATCCGTGTTCGGCAATCAGCTGCTCATAACCCATCGCCTCTTCAAGCGGATTGAGGTCTGAACGCTGCACGTTCTCGACAATGGCCAGTTCCAGCGCGGTACGGTCATCCACATCGCGAACGATAACCGGCACGTCGGTAAAGCCAGCCAGCTGCGCGGCGCGCCAGCGCCTTTCACCTGCAATAATCTCGTATCGATTGACTCCAACCGTTCGCACTACCACAGGCTGAACAATCCCGTGCTGACGAATAGATGCGGCCAGATCCTGCAGCTCATTCTCATCGAAGTGCCGCCGGGGGTTTCTTTGACTGCGAGCGATGAATTCGATCGGGATGGTCCGATCAGCGTTAACGGCCCGCTGCGGTTCGCCCACCGGGACAGGCTGGTCCATTTCACCGATCAAGGCAGCAAGGCCGCGCCCCAATCGGCGCTTGGAAAGATCATCACTCATAAGACATTACTCCATACATTCCGGCAAACGTCAGGCGGCCTTGCGCAAACGCTCTCTCTGAATCACTTCCGATGCCAGCTGCAGATAGGCCTGACTGCCGGCACATTTCAGATCATAAAGAATTGCCGGTTTACCATAAGAGGGCGCTTCCGAAACACGAACATTGCGCGGAATGAGCGTGTGGTAAACTTTTTCTCCCAGGTGCGTCCGCACATCCGAAACGACCTGCTGCGCAAGATTATTGCGCGCATCAAACATTGTCAGAACAATACCCTGAATATCAAGTTGCGGATTAACCGAACCACGGATCTGGCTGACCGTATCCAGCAGCTGGCTAAGGCCCTCCAGTGCAAAAAACTCGCATTGTAGCGGCACCAGCACGGAATGCGCGGCTGTCATTGCATTCATGGTCAGAAGATTAAAGGAAGGAGGGCAGTCAACGAGAATATAGGAGTAACCTCTCGCCTCCTGCGTTTCCATAGCCGCGCGCAAGAGAAACACACGATTGGAAACATTCGCGACCTGCATTTCGAAGCCGAGCAAATCCATCGTGGAGGGTACGATATCAAGATTTGGAACGGCTGTTGGAACAGCAACTTCACTGATGCCATGATCGCCCACAAGAAGATCATAGGATGAAAGCTTCCGCTCCTTGCGATCAATTCCAAGCCCGGTACTGGCATTTCCCTGCGGATCAAGATCAATGATCAACACGCGTTCGCCGATAGCCGCCAGCGCCGTTGCCAGATTAATGGCAGTCGTCGTTTTACCGACCCCACCCTTCTGGTTTGCGACTGCGATAATCCGGTTTTTTTCAAAAGTCATGCCGCACCTGGCCAGCTTATCAGCGCCTCAGGGTGAGGTTGCTGATTTCAAGAACAACAGAATCTGCCTCAATGGCACTCTGATGTTTTACCAGATCGAACTGCCAGCGACCATGCGCTTTCTGCACTTCCGAATCATAATCCCGGCCTTTATTAAAATAAGCCTTGAGATTTGGATTATTCCGCGCCCACGGGTGAATGTATTCGAAGAGCAGATCCAGCTCCGCCAGTGCCCGCGCCGAAACAGCATCGCAGGTTGCAACGATTTCAGGCGCTTTTTCGATTCTCACGGGATGAACTGCACCTCTTGCGCCGGTTTCCTTCAGCGCAATCCGCAAAAACGCGGCTTTCTTATTGTTACTTTCGATCAAATCTACCCAGCCATCGCCAAGTTCCGCCAGAAAAATAGCGGTGACAACGCCAGGAAAGCCGCCACCGCTGCCCAGATCGATCCATTTTTTCGGATGGGGAAAAAGTTGAAATATCTGCGCGCTATCGGCAACGTGCCGGCTCCAAAGCTCGCCAAGAGTGGAAGGCGCGACCAGATTCGTGGTTTTGTTCCACTTCTTAAAAAGCTCGACAAAATGCTCGAGCCTTTCTTGTGTTTCACGTGAAACACTCTGGCCGTTTATCTTCATAATCCGACTCGCTATTGGTGCATGCGCAATTTTTCATTTCGCGCTGTGGAGTTTTTCCGCAGGAGCGCGAGCAGCAGCGATATCGCAGCAGGTGTCATACCGTCAACACGCGCTGCCTGCGCAATGTTCTCGGGTCGTGCCTTTTCCAACTTTTGTTTCAATTCATTGGAAAGACCCGACAGGCTCTGAAAATCGAAGTCCTCTGGAATCTTTCTGTCTTCGTCCCGCTTGATATCGACGATATCGGCACTTTGTCGCTGCATATAAACCGCGTAACTGGCTTCAATCTCCAGAACCTCCGCAACTTTACCGCGGAGAGACTCCAGCTCCGGCCAGTGCTGCGTCAGAACGTCCAGCGTTATATCGGGATAAGCGAGCAGTTCATAAACAGAACGGCGCTGGCCATCCTGATTGAGTTTTAATCCCTGTTTCGCCGCCTGGGACGGGCTGATGGAGATAGTCTTCATCAGCTCGCGACCTGATTCCAGGTCCGCAATAAATGCTTCAAAGCGCTTTTCCCGCTCGGCGCCGATAATGCCCGCCCTTTGACCAATCGGTGTCAGCCGCAGATCGGCATTATCTACCCGGAGGGAAAGCCGGTATTCCGCCCTGGATGTGAACATACGATAGGGTTCACTCACACCCTTGGACGTCAGATCATCGATCATGACACCGATATAGGATTCCGTGCGACTGAAATAGAGCGCGTCGGTATTGCTTGCATACAGAGAGGCATTCAGTCCGGCAACAAGACCCTGAGCGCCGGCTTCTTCATAACCAGTGGTGCCGTTGATCTGTCCGGCGAGGAAGAGCCCCGGAATTTTGCGGCATTCGAGCGATGGCTTGAGTTCACGCGGATCAACATAATCATATTCAATCGCATAGCCGGGCTGAAGAATGGCAACCTGTTCCAACCCCGGTATGGTACGGATAAATTGTTCCTGAACCGAAGCGGGCAGGGAGGTCGAGATACCATTCGGATAAATGGTGTGATCATCCAGGCCTTCCGGCTCCAGAAATATCTGATGACCGTCGCGCTCGCCAAAGCGGGTTATCTTGTCCTCGATCGACGGGCAATAACGCGGACCGACTCCTTCGATCTGTCCGGAATACATCGCCGACAAATGTATATTGTCCCTTATGATCTTGTGTCCGGCAGGCGTCGTGCGGGTTACACCACATTCAATCTGCGGATTGGCAATATGATCGGTCATGAAGGAAAAGGGCACGGGATCTTCATCCGCCGCCTGCCGGTCTACAGCGCTCCAGTCAATCGTTCGGCCATCAAGCCGTGCAGGTGTACCGGTTTTTAGCCGTCCCATGACCAGACCGAGCCGCGAAAGTGTATCAGACAGACCAACCGACGGTTTTTCACCCACACGGCCGGCAGGGATCTTTTCGGAACCGATATGAATAAGCCCACGCAGGAAAGTCCCGCTGGTGAGGACGACAGCTCCACAGGGAATCCGGCTACCGTTTTCCATTAAAACTGCGGCAACCCGATCATTGACCATCTCAATATCAAAGGCATCGCCTTCGATAATCGTCAGATTCTCGATTGCACCGATTTCCCGCTGCATAGCTTCACGGTAGAGCCGCCGGTCGGCCTGCGTCCGTGGCCCACGGACTGCCGGCCCCTTTTTGCGGTTAAGCATACGGAACTGAATGCCCGCCGCATCGGCGACCCTGCCCATCAGGCCGTCAAGAGCATCGATTTCCCGAACGAGATGCCCCTTGCCAAGACCGCCGATTGCCGGATTGCAGGACATCACTCCGATGGTTTCGCGCTTATGGGTAACAAGAGCGGTTTTTGCACCATGCCGTGCGGCAGCGGCAGCCGCTTCACTGCCCGCATGTCCACCGCCGATAACAATAACATCGAATGACTGGTGCATATTCCTGCGCCCTATCCCAAATCACCGGCATAGCCCAAGGGGCCGCCAATGTTTCACGTGAATCATTTTCCTATGCAGAATTCCGAGAAGATTACACCGAGCAAGTCTTCCACATCAACGCGCCCGGTAATGCGTCCGAGCGATGTCGCCGCAAGCCGCAAGTGCTCCGACCTTATCGCAAGGTCCATGGCTTCGGAATCGAGCGCATCACTAACATAGTTCAGCGTCTCTTCAAGTCGTTTTTTATGGCGGGCGCGGGCAGGAACCAATGTCAGCCCTCCGCCTATGCGGTTTTCGATCTCCTGTTTGATCAACCCACGCAACCCATCAAGCCCCTGTCCTTCTTTTGCCGAGATCGAAAGATCGAAGCCATTTTTAACCGATCCGGAAGCGAGCGCGGCCTTCGTTCTGATATAAAGGCGGCGTGAATGCTCAAAGGAGACGGAAGATTGTTTCGGAGACGAATCATTATCTTGAAGTAACAGGACGAGGTCAGCATTCTCGGCAGTCAGCCGTGCGCGCCTTACACCCTCCTGCTCCACCACGTCCTGTGTCTCACGAATACCGGCCGTATCAAATATCCGGACAAGATAGCCTTCGAGATTGATATCGACACTGAGCACGTCTCTCGTGGTTCCCGCTATATCGGTCACAATCGCGACGTCACGACCACTCAGGGCATTAAGCAGGGTTGATTTTCCTGCATTCGGCTCCCCAACCAGCGCCACCTTGAAACCGTCACGGATGATTTCGCTATTTCCACCATCATGAAGGTGAGCCGATATTTCCTGCCGCAATTGCGCCATCGTTTCCCAGACCTGAGAGGCAACCGAATCCGGGACATCATCCTCGTCGGCGAAGTCCAACTCGGCCTCGATCAGCGCCCGTGCCCGCGTTAAACGGCTTGCCCAGCCATCGTAGAGCGCCGACAATTTGCCCGTACTCTGCTCCACGGCCAACCGTCTCTGCATTTCCGTTTCCGCCTGCAGCAGATCTGCCAGCCCTTCGATTTCAAGAAGATCCATCTTGCCATTCTCGAAGGCCCGGCGGGAGAATTCACCGGCATCAGCAGGGCGGAACCCGTCCAGACTTTCAAGCTCGGCGAAAATCGACGCCAGAACCGCCCGGCTTCCGTGGCTGTGAATCTCCACGCAATCCTCACCGGTAAAAGAACTCGGCGATGGGAAAACCATGACCAGCGCCTGGTCGATAATCTCGTTGTTTCGATTCCGAATCGAATTCAATACGGCTCGGCGCGGCGGCGGCGCTTGCCGCCCCGTCAATGCCGTCAAAGCCACCAGAGCGCCAGGCCCACTGATTCTGATCACAGCAACGCCCGCCGGCAAGGCTCCGCTTGAAAGCGCATAAATGGTATCAGCGGAAGCTGACATCGCTCACCTCGGTTTAAAACAGTCAAGCCGCATCCGAATGAACGAATGCGGCTTCAAGGTCTTCAGACGAATCCGGCTAAAATCCGGATCAGGTATTCATGGATTCGAAGAAATCCGAATTGTTCTTGGTCTGCTTCAGCTTGTCGATCAGGAATTCGATAGCGTCCATCGTTCCCATCGGCGCAAGAATACGGCGAAGAACGAAAATCTTCTGCAGATCCTGGCGCGGCACCAGCAGGTCTTCCTTACGTGTACCGGACTTCAGAATATCCAGCGCCGGGAAGATGCGCTTGTCGGCAACCTTGCGATCGAGCACGATTTCCGAGTTGCCTGTGCCCTTGAACTCTTCGAAGATGACTTCGTCCATACGGCTGCCCGTATCGATCAGCGCAGTGGCGATGATCGTCAGCGAACCGCCTTCTTCGATGTTACGCGCGGCACCGAAGAAACGCTTCGGGCGTTGCAGGGCATTGGCATCCACACCACCGGTCAGAACCTTGCCGGAGGAGGGAACGACCGTGTTATAGGCGCGACCAAGGCGGGTGATGGAATCGAGCAGGATCACGACGTCGCGACCATGTTCGACCAGGCGCTTCGCCTTTTCGATGACCATTTCAGCGACCTGAACGTGGCGCACCGCCGGTTCGTCGAAGGTCGAGGACACAACCTCGCCCTTGACCGAACGCTGCATGTCGGTGACTTCTTCCGGGCGTTCGTCAATCAACAGAACGATCAGGTAACATTCAGGATGATTTGCCGTGATCGAGTGAGCGATATTCTGCAGCAGAACCGTTTTACCGGTACGCGGCGGCGCGACGATCAATCCGCGCTGGCCCTTTCCGAGCGGAGCAACGAGATCGATAACCCTCGAAGACAGATCCTTGGATGTCGGAACATCCAGTTCCATCTTGAAGCGCTCGTTCGGATAAAGCGGCGTCAGATTGTCGAAGTGAACCTTGTGGCGGATCTTTTCCGGATCGTCGAAATTGATCGTATTGACCTTGAGAAGCGCGAAATAACGCTCGCCTTCCTTGGGGCCGCGGATCGGTCCTTCAACGGTGTCGCCGGTCTTCAGCGAGAAGCGGCGGATCTGCGAGGGCGAGATATAGATATCATCCGGACCGGGCAGATAGTTTGCGTTAGCGGATCTCAGGAAGCCGAAACCGTCCTGCAGGACTTCAACGACGCCCTCGCCGATGATTTCGATGTCCTGGCTCGCGAGAACCTTGAGGATTGCGAACATGAGTTCCTGCTTGCGCATGGTGCTCGCATTTTCAACTTCCAGGGATTCGGCAAAAGTCAGCAAGTCGGTAGGCGATTTGCTCTTAAGTTCCTGAAGCTTCATTTCAGCCATGAAGAGAAGACCGTTTGATAATGTAATGTCGGGGGAGGGCGTGTTCGCGAATCAGATGCTGTGGGAGATACCGCAGATGACTGAATAATTCACATGCCACGAAGATGAGTGGTCCGAAAATAGCGATTGAACACGGCCGCTGCAAGAGGAAAGCACGAATTCCGCGAAATTTATCGTCGCACCGACTTAACCGAAGGGTTTCACAACCACAAGTATGACAATCAGGATCATCAGAACGGTCGGAACTTCGTTCATCAACCGCCAGTGACGGGCAGGTCTCGTATTTTCATCGCGTGCGAAGCGTTTGGCGCTTCGGGTGAAATAAACATGTGCCGCGGTCAGAAGCACCACCAGCCCGATCTTGGCATGCAGCCATCCGCCGGAAAAACCGTAAACCGACCATGCGAGATAAAGGCCCAATATCCAGGATATCATCATCGCGGGGTTCATGATGACCCTGATCAGCCGCTGCTCCATCACCTTGAAGGTTTCGGATTGCTGAGAACCGGCCGGCGCATCGGTGTGATAGATGAAAAGCCGCGGCAGATAAAAAATAGCGGCCATCCATGAAATCACAGCGATGATGTGAAGCGCCTTGATCCAGAGATAGAGATCGGCAGGGTCGGCATAAAACAGCAGCGCGACGAAGGCGGCAAAGACACCGAGTGCGATGCCGGCCCGCAAGGCCGCCCTGTTTCCGGAGCGGGCCGAAGTCTGTCTGTCGTCGCTCATATCCCGGCTCCACCGCTACGCACCCGCTGCACCAGACGGGCGACGTTTTCAGGATCGGCCTGCGGGGTAATACCATGGCCAAGATTGAAGATCAGCGGCCCCTGTCCGAGAGCCTGCAGCACCGCATCAATACCATCCTGCAGCGCTTTGCCGCCCGCCACCATGAGCATCGGGTCCAGATTGCCCTGCACCGGGCCTTCCTTCTGCAAATCACCGGCAAAGCTCAAGGGGACCGACCAGTCGAGCCCGATGGCGTCGGCACCCGTTTTGCGGCGATAATCCTTCAGGAGATAACCGGCCCCTTTTGCAAAAGCGATGATCTTTGCGGCAGGCCGGCGGGCGCGCACGGAAGCGATGATGCGGGCAACCGGCTTTATCGCAAAGGACTCGAATTCCTTCTCGCCCAACACACCGGCCCAGGAATCGAAGATTTGAACCGCATCCGCTCCGGCATCGATCTGCGCCACCAGATAATCAGCGGAAACATCCGCCAGGAAAGCCAGCAGCTTTTCCATCGCGGCCGGCTCCTGATAACCGAACAGTCGCGCCGGCGCCTGATCCGGCGTTCCATGGCCGGCGATCATATAGGTCGCAACCGTCCATGGCGCGCCACAAAAGCCGAGAAGCGTTGTTTCATCCGGCAATGTTCGGCGCAGACGGGAAACGGTTTCGAAAACGGGGGAAAGATGCGCCATGACATTTACGGCATCCAGCTTCTCGATACCACTCACATCGATCGGGTCCATTGCTGGACCTTTTCCTTCGCTGAATGACACGTTGCGATGAAGCGCATCGGGTATCACCAGAATATCGGAAAACAGGATGGCGGCGTCGAGCCCGAACCGGCGAATGGGCTGAAGGGTGACCTCCGTTGCCAGCTCGGGATTATAACAGAGATCAAGGAAACTTCCGGCACTCTTCCGGGTTTCCCTGTACTCGGGAAGATAACGGCCGGCCTGCCGCATAAGCCATATGGGCGGCGGTGTGACCGTCTCTCCGTTCAACACCGTCATTACCTTGCGTTCGCTCATGGCATCCAACTTCCAAAATAAAATCAAAGAGATTTAAAAGATTTTCTATTTCTTAGAGTCTGTGGGTAGCAAGGATTAAAATCATTCCAGTCGAAATGCCGCAGCGACAGGATTTGAAAACCGCCAGAGGATATTTGGGACCCAACTAAGGCGGGATAAACTGGAAAACCATAATTTATTAAATTATTTCATATGTTTAAGTAGAAAATCATAATGACTTTGTCTGTGGATGACGTGGGGACAAATTTGAACAAGTCTGGCTTCTCCCAATAATTCACAGCCCGCGCCGATGATGATTGAAGCCGCTTGCGGATTGTGGAAAAACACCACCTTATTCACGGCGCGGTTCGGCCCGCAGGACAATTCGGACGTTTGTCCCGGTTTATCAACAGCGGGAGAAAAACAGCGTGGAGAACAAAAAAAGCTTCTTCCATCTGCACCTGATTTCGGACTCAACGGGAGAGACTCTGATGTCGGCCGGCCGTGCCGTCTCCGCTCAGTTTCATGCCTCCATGCCCGTGGAACATGTTTATCCGATGATCAGGAACCAGAAGCAGCTGGCGCAGGTGGTGGATCTCATCGACAAGGAACCGGGCATCGTCCTCTATACCATCGTTGACCAGCAGCTGGCCGAGTTCCTGGATCTGCGCTGCCACGCGATCGGGGTGCCCTGCGTCAACGTTCTCGAACCGATCATCGGCATTTTCCAGACCTATCTCGGTGCGCCATCCAGAAGGCGGGTGGGCGCGCAGCACGCCTTGAATGCCGATTATTTCGCCCGGATCGAAGCGCTCAACTTCGCCATGGACCATGATGACGGGCAAATGCCGGAAACCTATGACGAGGCCGATATCGTCATCATCGGCATCAGCCGCACATCGAAAACCCCGACCAGCATCTATCTTGCCAACCGGGGCATAAAGACCGCCAATATACCGGTCGTCCCCAATGTGCCGCTGCCTGAGAGCCTCTATACCGCCACCCGGCCGCTGATCGTCGGTCTCGTTGCAACATCCGACCGCATATCGCAGGTGCGTGAAAACCGGGAACTGGGCGCGACGGGCGGATTTGACAGCGGCCGTTACACGGACCGGGCCACAATCATGGAGGAGCTGAAATATGCGCGCGCGCTTTGCGCCCGCAACAATTGGCCGCTGATCGATGTCACCCGTCGCTCCATTGAGGAAACGGCCGCCGCCATCCTTGCCCTTCGCCCGAGGACACGATAATCCGGATCGCATCATTCGGAGCAGACAGTCGATGAAACAAGAGTTGATCCTCGCCTCGTCCAGCGCATCCCGCCAGATGCTGATGCGCAATGCGGGGCTGACATTTTCGGCGATACCGGCGGATATCGATGAGCGTGCGCTTGATGAGCGGTTGGAGCGAAACGGCGCAAGCCCGGAAGAGGTCGCGCTGGAACTCGCAAGGGCGAAGGCTCTTGCCGTTGGTTCCCTGTATCCCGAAGCACTCGTCCTTGGTTGCGATCAGACAATGGCGCTCGGAGCCCGGGTCTATCACAAGCCGAAAACCATGGCGGAGGCTGAAGCCCATCTATTGTCATTGTCGGGCAAGGTTCATCGCCTGAACAGCGCGGCCGTTCTTGTCTTGAACGGCGAGGTTCTGTGGCAGACCGTTTCCAGCGCCGAGCTTGCTGTCAGGACCTTGAGCGCCGAATTTGTTTCGCGCCACTTGCAGCGTGTGGGTGACAGGGCCTTGACCAGCGTTGGTGCGTATCAGCTTGAAGGGGAGGGAATCCAGCTATTCACCTCGATAGAGGGGGATTATTTCACGATTCTCGGCCTGCCGCTTTTGCCACTTTTATCGAAACTGCGCGACATGGATGTCATTGATGGCTGATTCACGTGAAACATTAACCATAAATGCCTTCGTTGCCGGCTATCCGATAAAGCATTCTCGATCACCCATCATCCACTCCTATTGGCTGAAGAAATTCGGCATTGCCGGTTCCTACAAGGCCATCGAAATTTCTCCGGGCGATTTTCCGAATTTTATCGCGATGCTCAAAGAGGGCAAACCGGGTACGGCGGTGGGCGGCAATGTCACCATTCCCCACAAGGAAGCGGCTTACCGTTTGGCGGATAGTCCGGATGCCTTGGCGGAGGAGATTGGCGCTGCCAACACCATCTGGGTGGAGGAGGGCAGGGTCCATGCCACCAATACGGATGGTTATGGTTTCGTCGCCAATCTTGATGAGCGGCACCCCGGCTGGGACAGGACCAGCCGTGCAGTGGTTCTGGGGGCAGGCGGCGCGAGCCGTGCAATCGTTCAATCCCTGCGTGACCGGGGCATTGCCGAGATTCACATCCTGAACCGGACGGTTGAGCGGGCCCGGGAACTGGCCGATCGTTTTGGCCCGCGCGTCTTCTCCCATCCGCAGGCGGCACTTCACGAGGTCATGCGGGATGCCGGGCTTTTCGTGAATACAACTTCGCTCGGCATGGATGGGAGCGAAGCGCCACAGCTCGATTTTTCGCCGCTCGCCGCCAATGCGGTTGTGACCGATATCGTCTATGTGCCGCTGAAAACACCGATCCTGAAGATGGCGGAAGAGCAGGGCATGGCAACCGTAGATGGGCTTGGCATGCTGCTTCACCAGGCAAAGCCGGGTTTCAAGCGGTGGTTCGGCGAAATGCCTGACGTCGATGAAACGCTGCGTTCGCTCATCATCGAGGATATGGAGAAACATTGATGATCGTTATCGGTCTCACCGGCTCGATTGGAATGGGAAAGACGACGACGGCGAAGTTGTTTGCCGAAGAGGGTGTTCCGGTTCTCGATTCCGATGAGGTCGTGCACGGGCTCTATCGGGCGGAAGCCGTTCCCCTGATCGAATCTGCCTTTCCGGGCACCACCGTTTCCGGAACGGTCGACCGGCGGAAGCTCGCTGATGTGTTGCGGGAGAATCCGGCTAATTTCACCAGACTGGAAGCGATTGTCCATCCGCTGGTACGCAGAAGACAGGATGTTTTTCTGGCGGAAGCGGCGAAGGATGGCCGGCAATTCGCTCTCCTTGATATTCCCCTGCTGTTTGAAACGGCGGCGGAAAGCCGCGTTGATAAGGTCGTGGTGGTGAGCTGTGCGCCGGAGATCCAGCGCGAAAGGGTTCTGTCCCGTCCCGGCATGACGCGGGAGAAATTCGAAATGATCCTTGCCCGGCAGATGCCAGATGCCGAAAAACGCAGGCGTGCGGATTTCATCGTCGATTCCGGAAACGGTGTCGAAGCGGCACGGGATCAGGTAAGAGGAATATTGCAGAAACTGGCCGCCGAGTCGCGCCGTGGAGAGAAAAATGCGTGAGATCATTTTCGATACGGAAACCACGGGTCTTGAATCGAAACTGGATCGGGTGATCGAGATCGGCGGCATCGAGCTGATCAACCATTTCCCGACCGGCCGCACGCTGCATCTTTATATCAACCCGGAAGATCGCAGGGTTCATCCCGACGCGCTTGCCGTTCACGGCATTACCGATGAGTTTCTGAAAGACAAACCGAAGTTCGGTGAGGTCGTGGATCAGATTCGTGACTTCTTTGATGGCGCGCGTTGGGTGGCCCATAACGCCACGTTCGATATGGGCTTCATCAATGCGGAATTCGCCCGTCTTGGCATAGAACCCGTTGCGGCTGACCTGGTGACGGACACGCTTTCACTTGCCCGCCGCAAACATCCAATGGGGCCGAATTCGCTGGATGCGCTTTGCCGCCGTTATGGCATCGACAATTCCCACCGCACCAAACACGGCGCGCTTCTCGACTCCGAACTGCTGGCCGAAGTCTATATAGAAATGATCGGCGGGCGTCAGACGGCGCTCGGTTTCGGCTCCGCCGCCAAGCAGGAAACCATTGTCGTCGAGGAAGATGTGCCATTGGAGCCGCTGCAGCGGCCGAGGGCTTTACCCGCAAGGCTGGATGCGGAAACCGCCGCAGCCCATGGCAAACTCGTTCTCGGCATGGGCGACAAGGCGATCTGGAATCGCTACCAGAATTGACATGGGCTGAGACGCCCAAATGACCGGTAGGGTCAAAGAAAAACCCGGGCGAAGAACCCGGGTTTTGTTTTGTCAGGCACTCTGAAGAGTATCAGTTCGGTACGGCCTGAACCTTGGCCTTGGCCTGTTCCTCGGCAACGCGCTGCGCGAACATCTGCGCAAAATCGATCGGATCGATCATCAGCGGCGGGAAACCGCCATTGCGGGTAACGTCGGCGATGATCTGGCGGGCGAAGGGGAACAGCAGGCGTGGGCACTCGATGAACAGGACCGGCAGCATATGCTCCTGCGGGAAACCGGCGATGCGGAACACACCGCCATAAACCAGTTCGGCCGCAAACAGGACCTTGTCGCCATCCTTGGCTTCTGCATTCAGCGTCAGGACAACGTCGAAATCCGAACCGGAGATCGGGTTTGCGTTGACGTTGACATTGATGTTGATCGACGGCGCATTGTCACGGGCCTGAAGCGAGCGAGGAGCACCCGGATTTTCGAAGGAAAGATCCTTGATGTACTGGGCAAGAATGTTGAGGGAAGGACTAACTGCGCCCTGTGCGCCATTTTCAGCGGTCATTACGTTTCCTCGCGGCGTGAATTCGTGGAAGGCGGTCTATCATTTCGACCGGAGCCTTACAACCCTTCGTGATGGCGCCTTCGCCCCGGCGTTCGCGGGTGCTCAGGGTTTGGGCAGGTCGCGGTCGTCCGGCTTGCGCGACCAGGGAGATTCTGCGGAACCTTCGCGATGAAATTCCTCTTCGTCCAGATCCACCACCTTGGAATCGCCTGCCCGTCCCGGACCGTTGTCGAACCCGGAATAATTACCGGGCCGGGGACCGGATTGCCGGAAAGAGCCGGCTACGACGACACGCGGCCCAAAGGCTTTCCAGAAAAAGCGTCGGATTGCTGGCGACAGAAGCAGAAGTCCGAGGATATCGGTGATGAAACCGGGGATGAAAAGCAGGATTCCGGCAACCACCCGCATGGCGCCATTGACCAGCTCATCCGCCGGCTGGGCGCCGGTGCGGCCGGCATCCTGAAGATTTCTCACCATGCCGATGCCGCCAAGACGCAGGATGAGCAGGCCGAGAAACGACGTGAACAGGACGAGCGCCAAAGTCAGCCACAGACCGATCGCTTTGCCGACGATGATGAAGCCGGCAATTTCGAGGATGGGCATCATCAGGATGACGATGGGGAGAAAGGAAAAACGCATCTTCTAGCCTTGCGTGTGCATCTCTGGCAGATTGCCGGTTCCCGGGACACCGATGATTGAATCTGCACATTTGAATGATGATAAGATGCAGACTATATGATGGTGTGGTTTTCGAATTTAAATGGCGGTTTTGGTAAAAGATGGGCTTTAGCGACTTTATCACATTGTTTTTTCTCGTTGCAGCGGTGCTGATCTTTCTTCAGCTGCGCAGCGTTCTCGGCCGCCGCACGGGCAACGAGAAGCCGCCATTCGATCCCTATAGCCCCCGCGATGTCGCAAAAGGCCCCGTCACGGATGATAACAAGGTTGTGACCCTGCCGAGGCGCAGCGAAACGGAAGATGATGAAAACCGCTTTGCCGAGGCAGATGCCCTGGCTCCGGCGGATAGCGCCCTGAACGCGTCGCTGCGTGATGTAATGACCAGGGATCCGTCTTTCAGGCCGAAGGAATTCCTGAACGGGGCGCGTATGGCCTATGAGATGATCGTCATGGGTTTTGCCGATGGCGACCGCAAGACGCTCAGGAACCTTCTGTCGAGGGAGGTCTTTGACGGCTTCGAGGCGGCGATTTCCGAACGTGAAGGTCGCGGCGAAGTCGTGAAGTCGACTTTTGTTGGCATCGAAAAAGCCGACATTACCCAGGCCGGCATTCGCGATTCCGAAATACAGATCACGCTCAGAATTGTCAGCCAGCTGATTTCGGCGACCTATGACAAGGATGGCAAGCTGGTCGACGGTGATCCGGATGCTGTTGCGGAAGTTGACGACATCTGGACCTTCTCGCGTGATATCCGTTCGCGCGATCCGAACTGGAAGCTGATTGCTACCGAATCCGAGCAATGAATACGCCCTTTTCGATCGATGAGGTGTCTTTCCGCGACCTGCCCGGGTGGCGACAAGACGATCCGGGCAAGCTTTTTCCGGCGATGGGTACGATCCTGTCGCATCTTCGGAATTCAAAACCCTATCGGACCGGCGCTCTCGGGGTCACCGCTGCGGAACTGGTTTCCCTGCTGGAAGCGGCTGAGAGAAATAAAGCCGATAGTCCCGAACAGGCCCGCCATTTCTTCGAGACCAATTGCGTTCCGTTTAGGATTTCTCCCGCCCAGGGAAAAAGCGGTTTTGTAACGGCCTTCTATGAGCCGGAACTGGAAGTATCGTCAAAGCCGGATGACATCTGGCGTTATCCGATTTACCGCAGGCCGGCGGAACTGGTGGATATTGGCGACGATAATCGTCCCGCTGGCTTCGATCCCACCTATGCTTTCGGCAAATCGGACGGCAACGGCATTTCCTATTTTCCTGACCGCCGGGCGATCGATGAGGGATATCTGGAGGGCAGGGGTCTGGAGATTGCCTGGGCAAAATCGAAGGTCGACCTGTTTTTCGTTCACGTCCAGGGTGCTGCCCGCCTTGTGTTTCCGGACGGTGCGGTAAAACGCATCACCTATGCGGCCAAGGCCGGTCATCCGTTTTCGCCGATCGGCCGGCTGCTTCTCGACCGAGGGGAACTTGATCCGAAAACGATCTCGATGCAGACGATCCGCAAGTGGCTCGCTGAACATCCGGATGAGGTGGACGCGGTGTTGTGGCATAACCGCTCCTTCATTTTTTTCCGGGAGGCGGATGTTACCGGTCAGGAGATGGGGCCGATTGCTGCCGCCAAGGTGCCACTGGTTGCCGGTCGCGCGCTTGCGGTCGACAGGCTGATCCATACTTTTGGCCTTCCTTTCTTCATCCATGCGCCGTCGCTCACCCATCTGGATGACGGAAAACCCTTTGCCCGGCTGATGCTGGCGCTCGATACGGGCTCGGCCATCGTCGGGCCGGCGCGGGGCGATATTTTCACCGGTTCCGGTTTCGAAGCGGGAGAGCTTGCCGGTACGGTGCGCAATGAGGCTGATTTTTATATACTGCTGCCGCGCGTTGCTGCGGAAAGGTATCGGCGATGAAAGGCAGTCGCAAGCTTGGCAAGGAAGAACGCATTCTGTGGGGCAAGGTCGCAAGAACCGCGCGGCCGATTTCCGGCAGGCTGGAGGATTTGCTGGCTTTCGACGAGATAGAGGAAACCGCGGCCGAACCCGTTGTCCCGCAAACCGGCCAAAGCGCCTTTCCGCGCATGCTTGTGGAGGCGGCGGGAGCGCCGGCCGCGACACCGGACAAGAAGCCGAAAATCCATCAGCCGCTCGAAAAGCCGGTCAAGCGCAAGCTCACCCGTGGCCGGCTGCCGCTGGAAGGGCGGATCGACCTGCACGGCATGTTCCAGAGCGAGGCCCATGCGGTGCTGCTCGATTTTCTGTTGCGTGCACATGAACGGGGCCTCAGGCACGTGCTGGTCATCACCGGCAAGGGGCGCTCGATTGGCAGCGACGGAGCGTTGAAGAGGGCCGTGCCCATGTGGTTCTCAAAACCGGAATATCGCCATCTGATCTCGTCCTATGAGGATGCATCGGCCAATCATGGTGGCGACGGCGCGCTTTATGTGCGGCTTTCGCGTAGGCGGGGTGAAAAATCATGACGCCCTTTGCGGAAGCCGTACGGCAGCTTCGCGAACGCAAGGGCGTAACCCAGAAGGAAATGGCCGCTGCCATTGGCGTGTCGCCTGCCTATCTATCGGCATTGGAACATGGCAGGCGCGGCAAGCCGAGCTTCGATCTTTTGCAGCGCATCGCCGGATATTTTAATATCATCTGGGACGAGGCGGAGGAATTGTTCTTTCTGGCCGGTTCGTCCGACCCGAAAGTGGTGATCGATACGATCGGCCTGCCGCCGCAATATACGGCTTTCGCCAATCGTCTGGCGCGGGATATTCGCAAGCTGTCGCCGAGTATGATAGAGGAACTGTCAGCGGTGCTGCAAAAAAGCCGTTCTTGCGATTGAAACCCCCTCTATCCCCTGCTTTATGCAGCATCCTGAAGCATGCGGCCTTTGGGATTGGGTGTAGAATTTCTATAGTCGCATGTCGGATTTGAGTGATTCGCTGGCTTCAGGCCTTCTCACTGAAAACCTGGCCAGGAAACTTTGGAAAGAGTACTTATGACCGAAACATCGTCAAGCGGAGTCGGCGCGAACACCGAATATGGAGCCGATTCTATCAAGGTCCTCAAGGGTCTTGATGCCGTGCGCAAGCGGCCCGGCATGTATATCGGTGATACCGATGACGGTTCCGGCCTGCACCACATGGTCTACGAAGTGGTCGACAACGCCATCGACGAGGCGCTTGCCGGTCATGCCGATCTGGTGACGGTGACGCTGAACGCCGACGGGTCGGTGACGGTCACGGATAACGGGCGCGGCATTCCGACCGATATCCACTCTTCCGAAGGCGTTTCCGCCGCCGAAGTCATCATGACGCAGCTGCATGCGGGCGGAAAGTTCGACCAGAATTCCTACAAGGTGTCCGGCGGTCTGCATGGCGTGGGCGTCTCGGTGGTCAATGCGCTCTCGGTCTGGCTGAAGCTCCGGATCCGCCGTAACGGCAAGCTGCATGAGATCGGCTTCACCCATGGTGTCGCCGACGCGCCGCTTTCCGTCATTGGCGAATATGAAGGCCGCTCGGGCACGGAAGTCACCTTCCTCGCGAGCCCCGAAACCTTCACCATGACGGACTATGATTACGCCACGCTCGAGCACCGCCTGCGCGAACTGGCATTTCTGAATTCCGGCGTTCGCATCCTGCTCACCGACAAGCGTCATTCGGACGTAAAACAGGAAGAGCTGCTTTATGATGGCGGCCTGGAAGCTTTCGTCCGTTATCTCGATCGCTCCAAGAAGCCGCTGGTGGACAAGCCCGTTGCCATCAGGGGCGAGAAGGACGGTATCACCGTCGAGGTCGCGCTCTGGTGGAACGACAGCTACCACGAGAACGTGCTTTGCTTTACCAACAACATTCCCCAGCGCGACGGCGGCACGCATATGGCCGGTTTCCGCGCGGCGCTCACCCGCCAGGTGACTTCCTATGCCGAAACATCCGGTATTCTGAAAAAGGAAAAGGTCAGCCTGCAGGGTGAGGATTGCCGTGAAGGCCTGACGGCCATTCTTTCCGTCAAGGTTCCCGATCCCAAGTTTTCCTCGCAGACGAAGGACAAGCTCGTTTCGTCCGAAGTTCGCCCGGTCGTGGAAAGCCTTGTCAACGAAGCCCTGTCCACCTGGCTGGAAGAACATCCTTCCGATGCGAAAATCCTCGTCGGCAAGGTTGTGGAAGCGGCTGTCGCCCGCGAGGCTGCCCGCAAGGCACGCGAACTGACGCGCCGCAAGGGCGCTCTCGATATCGCTTCGCTTCCCGGCAAACTTGCCGACTGCTCCGAGCGTGATCCGGCGAAATCCGAGCTTTTCCTCGTCGAGGGCGATTCTGCCGGCGGTTCCGCCAAGCAGGGCCGCTCGCGCGAAACCCAGGCGATCCTGCCGCTGCGTGGCAAGATCCTGAACGTCGAGCGCGCCCGTTTCGACAAAATGCTGTCCAGCCAGGAAATCGGCACGCTCATCACGGCGCTCGGCACGTCCATCGGCAAGGATGAATTCAACGCCGACAAGCTGCGTTACCACAAGATCATCATCATGACGGATGCTGACGTCGACGGCGCCCACATCCGTACCCTGCTGTTGACCTTCTTCTTCCGCCAGATGCCGGAGCTGATCGAGCGTGGCCATCTCTATATCGCCCAGCCGCCACTCTATAAGGTCACGCGCGGAAAATCCGTGCAGTATCTGAAGGACGAAAAGGCACTGGAAGAGTATCTTATCTCCATGGGTATCGAGGAGGCGTCGCTGACCCTCGGCTCCGGGGAGGTCCGGGTCGGTGCCGATCTGCGCGAGGCCATTCTGGATGCGGTGCGCATGCGCTCGCTGATCGACGGACTGCATTCGCGTTATAATCGCTCGATTGTCGAACAGGCGGCCATTGCCGGCGCGCTGAACCCCGAGCTTTCGGCCGATGCCGCCCGCGCTGAGGAAACCGTGACCGAAGTGGCGCGGCGACTGGACATGATCGCGGAGGAAACCGAGCGTGGTTGGTCCGGCACGGTGCTGGAAGACGGTGGTCTGCGCTTCGAGCGCATGGTCCGCGGCGTCAAGGAAGTCTCGACGCTGGATATGGGCCTGCTCGGTTCGGCCGATGCCCGCCATATCGACCAGCTCGCTGTCCGCTCGCGTGATATCTACGCCACGCCGCCCGTGCTGCAGCGCAAGGACGGCAGCATGGAGCTGGCCGGACCGCGGGCGCTTCTGGATGCGATTTTCGCCGCCGGCCGCAAGGGTCTCTCCATGCAGCGCTACAAGGGCCTTGGCGAGATGAATGCCGAACAGCTGTGGGAAACCACGCTTGATGCCAATGTCCGCTCTCTGCTGCAGGTGCGGGTGAGTGATGCGACCGACGCCGATGGCCTGTTTGCCCGCCTGATGGGCGACGAAGTGGAACCGCGCCGCGACTTCATTCAGGAAAATGCCCTCAGCGTCGCTAACCTCGACATTTAATCCTGTGGAGCGTCTCGCGTAACGATTCACGTGAAACGCAAATTTAACAAAAGGCCCGACGGACTATGTACGCCGGGCCTTTTTACGTGGGTAGCGGATATCAATCGGCCTTGCCGGTGAAACGTCCTTCAAAAGCGACGTCCGCAAGCGGCAGGCGCTTGCTGGGTATTTCCCGTTCCGCCAGATCGTCCGGGAGGACGGATTTGTCGGTCAGCGTGCCAATGGCGATCCCGGCTTCCACCTTGTAGCCTTCCGGAATATCGAGCGCCTCAACAATCCTGTCCTTCAAAATGCCGCCCATGCCGTGGGCGTGGTAACCGAGCAGATGTGCCTGCATGGCGAGTGAGAACCAGGCCGCGCCGGCATCGAAGGAATGGGTCGCAGAGGGCTTTTTCTCACCTTCGCGCGAGATATTGTAGCTCCGCGAAACGACGAACAGCAGCACTGAGGCATTTTTCGCCCAGCGCTGGTTTCCTTCCATGAGAAGCTCCACGAAAAGCGGCCAGTCTTTGCTGCCATGATGGGCATAAACAAATCGCCATGGCTGCAGATTGGATGCCGAAGGCGCCCAGTGCGCCGCATCCAGAATGGTCAAGAGGTGCTCTTGCGGCATGGCGCTGCCATCGAAGGCGCGTGGAGACCAGCGATCAAGGAAGAGGGGATCGACGGGATATTCGGATTGCCGGTTATTGCTGTTCGTCACGGGCCATGTCCTTTTGATTGACGGGAAGGAAAAGGTATTTTTCGAAACTTGGCGTAGTCAAGGGGTGACAAGTATGAATGCATCGTTCATATATGCATCACCTTGTCTGACAACCGGGAGAGAGTTCCATGAAATTGATGCGCGTTGGCCAGCCCGGCCAGGAAAAGCCTGCCATTCTCGATGCGGAAGGAAAAGTCCGCGATCTGTCCGCCCATGTGAAGGATATTGGCGGTGATGCCATTTCTCCCGAGGGTCTCAAGAAGATTGCCGCGCTCGACCTGAGCACCCTTCCGGTGTTGAGCGAAGACCGCATCGGCGCCTGCGTTGCCGGTACCGGAAAATTCATCTGCATCGGTCTCAACTTCTCCGACCATGCCGCCGAAACGGGTGCTACCGTACCGCCGGAACCGGTCATTTTCATGAAGGCAACCTCGGCCATCGCCGGCCCGAATGACAATGTCACCATTCCGCGCGGCTCTGAAAAGACCGACTGGGAAGTCGAACTCGGCGTCGTCATCGGCAAGACCGCCAAATACGTGTCGGAAGCCGATGCCCTCGACTACGTCGCCGGTTATTGCGTTTCGCACGATGTTTCCGAGCGCGCGTTCCAGACGGAGCGTGCCGGTCAGTGGACCAAGGGCAAGTCCTGCGACACCTTCGGCCCCATCGGCCCCTGGCTGGTGACGAAGGATGAAATCGCAGATCCGCAGAACCTCGGCATGTGGCTGAAAGTGAACGGCCAGACCATGCAGGACGGCTCCAGCAAGACCATGGTATACGGCGTTGCCCACGTTGTTTCCTATCTCAGCCAGTTCATGTCGCTGCATCCCGGCGATGTCATTTCCACCGGTACTCCTCCGGGCGTCGGCATGGGCCTGAAGCCGCCGCGTTACCTGAAGGCTGGTGATGTCGTGGAACTCGGTATTGAAGGCCTCGGTTCCCAGAAGCAGACTTTTGTTGCTGACATCTGATCGCCAGCAGGCATTCAACGGAAAGTGAGGCGCCGGCGGGAAACCGCCGGCGCCTTCGATTTTGTGCACATGCGAAAAGCTGCTATGGTCAGGAAAAGAGCTTGATCCGCGAGGGAGGCGCCATCAGTGTTCTACCATCTTTATGAAATGAACCATGCGGCCATGGCGCCGCTGCGCGCCGGTGCCGACATGATGCGCCAGGCCTGTAACAATCCTCTGAACCCGCTTTCCAGCACGGCTTTCGGGAGAAGCCTCGATGCCGGTTTTGAGGTCTTCGAGCGGATGACGCGCCGTTACGCGAAACCGGAGTTCGGCCTCGGCAGCACGGTTGTCGATGGCCAGCCCGTCAATGTTGCCGAAGAGACCGTCTGGTCGCGTCCGTTCTGCAATCTCGTTCATTTCAAGAAAGAACCCGATCCAGCCCGCCAGTCCTATCCGAAGGTGCTGCTGGTGGCGCCGATGTCCGGCCACTACGCCACCCTGTTGCGCGGGACGGTGGAGGCCCTGCTGCCATCGGCGGATATCTATATCACCGACTGGGCCGATGCCCGCACGGTGCCGGTGAGTGAGGGGAGTTTCGATCTCGACGATTATATCGGCTATGTCATCGAGATGTTGCGCGAGATCGGGCCGGGTGCGCATGTGGTCGCCGTCTGTCAACCGTCGGTGCCTGTTCTGGCCGCCGTCTCACTGATGGAGGCGGATGGGGATTCTTTCGCGCCGGCATCCATGACGCTGATGGGCGGACCGATCGATACGCGCATCAACCCCACTGCCGTCAACGGTCTTGCCAAGGCCAAGCCGATCGAGTGGTTCCGCGACAATGTCGTCATGCAGGTACCGTGGCCGCAGCCCGCTTTCGGTCGCAACGTCTATCCGGGCTTCCTGCAACTGTCCGGTTTCATGTCCATGAACCTCGACAAGCACATGACGGCGCACAAGGATTTTTACCTGAACCTCGTCAAGAATGACGGTGATTCCGCTGAAAAACACCGCGAATTTTACGATGAATATCTGGCCGTCATGGATTTGACGGCGGAATTCTATCTGCAGACGGTGGAAACCGTCTTCATTGACCACGCGCTTCCGAAAGGGAACATGCTGCACCGGGGCAGGGCGGTCGATCCCGCGGCCATTCGCAAAGTCGCATTATTTACCGTGGAAGGTGAGAACGATGATATTTCCGGCGTCGGCCAGACAAAGGCCGCGCATGATCTCTGCCGGAATATCCCCGAAGACAAACGCGCCCATTACATGCAGCCGGATGTAGGCCATTACGGCGTCTTCAACGGTTCGCGCTTCCGCAGGGAAATCGTGCCGCGCATGCTGGATTTCATCCGCAGACACCAGACGGCTTAGGTGAGAGGGCAGGAGGCGCCACGCATTTGCATGGCCAAGCGACGGACGAATCGGCTATGAAGGGTCCATGTTTTCGCTCCTCAGAAAATCCCTGAAGTCGCCGGCGCCAAAGAAGGTCGCGCCGAGCCAGCGCACCGTTGCGGTGGCTGGCCGGCAGGTGCCGATCACGGTCAGGGAAAACCCGCGTGCGACACGCATTACGTTGCGCATCGAACCGGGCGGCCGGGCGCTGAAGCTGACGATCCCGATGGGTCTGCATCACCGCCAGGTCGATGATTTTCTGGAGAGGCATCAGGGCTGGCTGGAAGGCAAGCTTCTGAAATTCAGCCCCGATGACGGTTTACGTCCCGGCGCCACCATCGATATTCGTGGCGTATCCCATCGCATCGACCATACCGGCAGCCTGCGGGGGCTGACCCACATCGCGAAAGACGCCGATGGCGTGTCTGTTCTGAAAGTGAGCGGCGCGCCCGAGCATCTGAAAAGACGGATCGCGGCTTTCCTGAAAAAGGAAGCGAAGGCCGATCTGGAGCGACTGGTTGCCGTTCATGCGCGCGCGGCCGGCCGGCCGGTGCGGTCCATCAGCATGAAGGATACACGCAGCCGCTGGGGCTCCTGTTCCCATGATGGAAATCTGAGCTTTTCCTGGCGCATCGTCATGGCCCCGGAAAAGGTCATCGATTATCTCGCCGCCCATGAGGTCGCGCATCTGCGCGAAATGAACCACGGCCCGAAATTCTGGGCTTTGTGCGAAAAGCTTTGCCCGCACACCGATGAGGCCAAGGGCTGGTTGAAACGCCACGGTTCCAAACTTCACGCTATCGATTTCGATTGAAACCTGCGACGCGGATCGCCATCTGGATTCACGTGAAACATTCCATCGGGAATGGATGCGATTTGGCTCGACTCTTGTCGCATTTCATGTCAGGTCGCGGGTATGAAACCGGATATCAAGATTTGCGGATTGAAGACACCGGAAGCGCTGGAGCGCGCCGTCAGGCGCGGCGCGTCCCATGTCGGTTTTATTTTCTTTGAAAAAAGCCCTCGCAACGTCGAGCCCGATATTGCCGGAAGGCTGGCGCAAGCCGCCCGTGGCGCCGCCAGGGTGGTCGCCGTCACCGTCAATGCCGATAATGATTATCTCGATGAAATCGTTGATCTCGTCAAACCGGACATCCTGCAACTGCATGGCAATGAAAGCCCGGAACGGCTGCTGAACATCAAGGCGCTTTATGGTTTGCCTGTCATGAAGGCGATTTCCATTCGCGACGCCGCTGATCTTGCCAAAATCGACCCCTATATTGGAATAGCCGACCGTTTTCTGCTGGATGCCAAGGCGCCCGCCGGCTCCGAGCTTCCGGGCGGCAACGGCGTCTCCTTCGACTGGACCATCCTGCGATCACTTGACGGAAGTGTGGATTACATGCTTTCCGGGGGATTGAACAAGGACAATGTCGCCGAGGCGCTGGCGGAGACCAGGGCAAGCGGACTAGATTTATCGTCCGGTGTCGAAAGCGCGCCGGGCGTCAAGGATCTGTCGATGATCGACGCATTTTTCGATGTGGTGAATGATTGGTCGAAAGGCCCAAAGGGAGCTTGAAGTGAACGACGCGCCAACACCCAATTCTTTTCGCGCTGGTCCCGATGAGGACGGCCGTTTCGGCATTTACGGAGGTCGCTTCGTTGCCGAAACGCTGATGCCGCTCATTCTGGATTTGCAGGCGGAGTGGGACAAGGCCAAGACCGATCCCGAGTTTCAGGCCGAACTCAAGCACCTCGGCGCGCATTACACCGGTCGCCCGAGCCCGCTTTATTTTGCGGAACGCCTGACGGCGGAACTCGGCGGCGCGAAGATCTATTTCAAGCGCGAAGAGCTGAACCACACCGGCTCGCACAAGATCAACAATTGCCTCGGCCAGATCCTGCTGGCCAAGCGCATGGGCAAGACCCGCATCATCGCCGAAACCGGCGCCGGCCAGCATGGTGTTGCCTCGGCAACCGTTGCCGCACGCTTCGGCCTGCCTTGCGTCGTCTACATGGGCGCGACCGATGTTGCCCGTCAGGCTCCGAATGTGTTCCGCATGAAGCTTCTGGGCGCCGAGGTGAAGCCGGTCACGGCTGGCCATGGCACGCTGAAGGATGCCATGAACGAGGCCCTGCGCGACTGGGTCACCAATGTCGAGGATACCTATTATCTGATCGGCACGGCCGCCGGCCCGCATCCCTATCCGGAAATGGTCCGCGACTTCCAGGCCGTTATCGGCGAGGAAGCCAAGGCGCAGATGCTGGAGGCGGAAGGCCGCCTGCCGGATCTGGTCGTGGCAGCCGTGGGCGGCGGCTCGAATGCTATCGGCATCTTCCATCCTTTCCTCGATGACAAGAATGTCCGCATCGTCGGTGTCGAAGCCGGCGGCAAGGGTCTTTTGGGCGACGAGCATTGCGCTTCCATCACCGCCGGTTCGCCGGGCGTGCTGCATGGCAACCGCACCTACCTGCTGCAGGATGAGGACGGTCAGATCAAGGAAGGCCATTCGATCTCCGCCGGTCTCGATTATCCCGGTATCGGCCCTGAGCATTCCTGGCTGAACGATATCGGCCGCGTGGAATATGTGCCGATCATGGACCATGAGGCGCTGGACGCCTTCCAGATGCTGACCCGCCTCGAAGGCATCATTCCGGCTCTCGAGCCGAGCCACGCCTTGGCCGAAGTCATCAAGCGCGCGCCGAAGATGGGCAAGGATGAGATCATCCTGATGAACCTTTCCGGCCGTGGCGACAAGGATGTCCACACCGTCAGCAAGTTCCTTGGAATGGATGTATAAGATCATGACTGCACGTATGGACAAGCGCTTTGCCGATCTGCGCGCTGAAAATCGCCCGGCCCTGATTACCTATTTCATGGGTGGCGACCCGGATTTTGAAACCTCGCTCGGCATCATGAAGGCGCTGCCGGAAGCGGGCGCCGACGTTATCGAACTCGGCATGCCCTTTTCCGACCCGATGGCGGATGGTCCGGCCATTCAGCTGGCCGGCCAGCGCGCGCTGAAGGGCGGCCAGACGCTGAAGACCACGCTCGATCTCGCCCGCGAGTTCCGCAAGGGTGATGATGCGACGCCCATCGTGATGATGGGCTATTATAATCCGATCTATATTTACGGCGTCGAAAAGTTTCTGGACAACGCACTGGCGGCCGGCATTGATGGTCTGATCGTCGTCGATCTGCCGCCTGAAATGGACGATGAGCTCTGCATTCCGGCGCTTGCGCGCGGCATCAACTTTATCCGTCTCGCCACGCCGACGACGGATGGCAAGCGTCTGCCTGTCGTCCTTAAAAATACCTCAGGTTTCGTGTATTACGTCTCGATGAACGGTATCACCGGTTCAGCACTTCCCGATCCCTCGTTGATCTCGGGCGCTGTCGGTCGTATCAAGGCGCATACGGAACTGCCGGTGTGTGTCGGTTTCGGCGTCAAGACGGCCGATCATGCCAAGGCGATTGGCGCCGTGGCGGATGGCGTGGTGGTTGGTTCCGCCATCGTCAACCAGATTGCCGGCAGCCTGACCAGGGACGGAAAGGCGACCGCCGATACCGTGCCGGCCGTCACGACGCTGGTAAAAGGACTTTCAACGGGCGTGCGTGCATCGCGCCTTGCCGCTGCGGAATAAGCGCGCGGCCCAGTCAGGAGTAGACAGTTGAACTGGATCACCAATTACGTTCGGCCGCGGATCAATTCCATGCTTGGCCGCCGCCCGGAGGTTCCGGAGAACCTGTGGATCAAGTGCCCGGAAACGGGCGAAATGGTCTTCCACAAGGATCTGGAAGACAACAAGTGGGTCATCCCGGCTTCCGGCTATCATATGAAGATGCCAGCCAAGGCACGCCTTGTCGATCTATTTGATGACGGCGTCTATGAGGCCCTGCCGCAGCCGAAGGTGGCGCAGGATCCCTTGAAGTTCCGTGACTCCAAAAAATACACTGATCGCCTGCGCGACAGCCGTGCGAAGACCGAGCAGGAAGACACCATCCTCGCCGGCGTCGGCCTGCTGAAGGGCCTGAAGATCGTGGCCGTCGTGCATGAATTCCAGTTCATGGGCGGTTCGCTGGGCATCGCCGCCGGCGAAGCTATCGTCAAGGCCTTCGAGCGCGCCATTTCCGAGCGTTGCCCGCTGGTCATGTTCCCGGCCTCCGGCGGCGCCCGCATGCAGGAAGGCATTCTTTCGCTGATGCAGCTGCCGCGCACGACCGTTGCGGTGAACATGCTGAAAGAAGCCGGCATGCCCTATATCGTGGTTCTGACAAATCCCACGACGGGTGGCGTCACGGCCTCCTACGCCATGCTGGGCGATGTGCATATCGCCGAACCCGGCGCTGAGATTTGCTTCGCAGGCAAGCGCGTCATCGAGCAGACCATTCGCGAAAAACTGCCGGAAGGCTTCCAGACATCGGAATATCTGCTGGAACACGGCATGGTGGACATGGTGATCGACCGCCGCGAAATCCCCGACACTCTGGCCAATCTGCTCAAGATCATGACCAAAGCGCCTGCTGAGACTGCAAATGCGGTCGTCCCGCTGGCCGCTTCGGCCTGAGGAAAAAAATATGTCGCCCGAAGGCATAAACTGCCTTCGGGATGATGCTATACGTTGCATGATTTCATCTTTGGTGCGGCGGACAAATGGCAAGCAAAACGCCTGAAAGGCGAACGGAAGACATGACGAAGCCCGCGATCAGTGAGGCCGAGAAGATCATTGAAGAGCTGATGCAGCTCCACCCCAAGGGGTTCGATCTTTCGCTCGACAGAATTTCCCGTCTTCTCGAAAAACTCGGCAATCCGCAGAACAGGATGCCACCTGTTATCCACGTTGCAGGCACAAATGGTAAGGGTTCGGTGACGGCCTTTTGCCGTGCCCTGCTCGAGGCGGCAGGGCTTTCCGTTCATGTCCATACCTCGCCGCATCTGGTGAACTGGCATGAGCGATATCGTATCGGCGTCGCCGGTGATAAAGGTCGTTATGTCGAAGACGACATTTTCGCGGACGCGTTGCGCCGTATTGAAGCCGCCAATGCTGGTCAAACGATCACGGTTTTCGAAATCCTGACGGCCGCGATGTTCGTGCTTTTTGCGGAACAGCCCGCCGACGCCGCCATCGTCGAGGTTGGTCTAGGTGGACGCTTCGATGCCACCAATGTGATCAACAATCCGGCCGTCTCCGTCATCATGCCGATTTCGCTGGATCATCAGGCTTATCTAGGTGACCGCGTGGAACTGATCGCGGCTGAAAAGGCCGGCATCATGAAAAAGGGCTCTCCCGTCGTCATCGGTCATCAGGAATATGATGCGGCGCTGGAAACGCTCGTCGCCACTGCTGAGCGGCTTGGCTGCCCCGTTTCCGTCTATGGACAGGATTTTTCCGCCCATGAGGAATTTGGCCGCATGGTTTATCAGGATGAATTTGGCCTGACCGATGCGCCGCTGCCGCGGCTTCCCGGTCGTCACCAGCTTGCCAACGCCGCTGCTGCGATCAGTGCCGTCAAGGCTGCCGGTTTCGAGGTGACGGAACGGATGATCGAGAGGGCCATGACCTCCGTGGAGTGGCCCGGCCGTCTTCAGCGCGTCCTGACTGGCAAAATCGCTGATATGGCGCCGAAGGGTGCAGAAATCTGGATCGATGGCGGTCATAATCCGGGTGCCGGCGAAGTCATTGCCGAGGCCATGGCGGGTTTTGAGGAAAAGACGCCGCGCCCGCTGTTCATCATTGCCGGCATGATCAACACCAAGGATCCGGTGGGTTATTTCAAGGCCTTCACCGATATCGCCGAATATGTGTTCACCGTGCCGATCGGCGGCACCGATGCGGCGATCGATCCCGTCGTGCTCGCCCACGCGGCCTTCGACGCGGGACTGGTGGCAGCCCCGACATCGTCGCTCACCCACGCCCTGGAAGAGCTGTCGCGCCGTGTCGATCCCGAAGGACCACCACCACGCATTCTCATCGGCGGATCGCTTTATCTTGCCGGAAACGCGCTCGCCCTGAACGGCACGGTTCCCCAATAAAAAAGCCCGGCGTTATCGCCGGGCTTTTTCAATTCCATAAGACAGCACTTATGCGGCGCTGGAAATCCAGGCGGAAAGCGCGGTCTTGGGAGCAGCGCCAACCTTGATATCAGCCACTTCGCCGCCCTTGAACATGGCAAGCGTCGGGATGGAGCGAACGCCGAACTTGGCGGCCAGTTCCGGGTTTTCGTCGATGTTGAGCTTTGCGACCTTGACCTTGCCGGCGAGCTCGGAGGAAATTTCCTCAAGGCTCGGCGCGATCATCTTGCACGGGCCGCACCATTCGGCCCAGAAATCCACTACGACGGGTTCGGCGGATTCGAGGACTTCGGACTGGAAGTTGGCGGCATCGACTTTTACGGTAGCCATATCTGGCTCTCCTTTCAGCTAAACTTTTCCGCTATCGATGTGATGCGGGCGCGACGGAATTTCAATGCCCCGGTATCTCACTTTGTCTTTATTGCGGCAAGGGCCTCCGCCATGGCATCGTCGTCAACCCGCACAAAAGCGGCATTTTCCGTATAGATCAGTGCGCAGACAAATTCCTTGCCGGGATAGAGCGGTGCCAGAATTTCACGATAAATCGCAAGCTGCGCGACATGGGAGAAGGGGATCTCGCGTGCTTCACGTGGGGGAACGCGGTTCGTCTTGTAATCGACAAGAATGACGCGGTTGCCTTCCACTGCCAGCCGGTCGATGCGGCCGGAGACGGCATATTGCTGCCTGCCGATCGTCATCGTGCCCATGATCGATATTTCCGCACGGCTGTTGGCGGAAAAGGCCGGTTGCACCGCCGGTTCGGACAGAACCCGCAAAACCGCCTGTATCAAATGCTCGCGCTCGGCAGCGGGCCAGAAACGGGCTGCCCGCTCCGCATAACGGCGGGCTGCCTCTTCGCGCTCATTCTCCGTAAAATCCGGCAGGGCCTGCAGCATGCGATGCACCAGCCGGCCGCGCTGCAAGGCAAGGCTGGATGCCTCCGCTTTTTCTCCGAACAACGGTGAACGCACGGCCAGATCGTCCGCGCCGTCATCGATGATGGTGCCTGCGCCGGAAGGGCTGAGCGGTCTTGGCAGAGCGGGCAGGGCCGGCAGGGGGGCGAGAAGCCCCGCCGGAAGAGCGTGGTCCTCCTCCTGCTGCGTCTCCGGCAACATTTGCGGGGTGGATGCCGGACGAGGCTCGGATTTGCGCCACACAAGCCCCTGCCACTCCTCGCCATCGGCCACGAATACGTGCGGCCGGCAATGGTCCTGATTGTCTGCAAGCGCCGCCTTGACGATGGCGTGCCAGCATTCGGGGTTTTCTTTCTGGCCGCGATAACCGCAGACGACCAGATGATCGGCGGCACGGGTCATCGCCACATAAAGCAGCCGGCGATATTCATCTTCCGCAGCCGTCTTCAGCCGTTCTTCATCCGAGCGGATGAGATGGTTGGAGAAGCCGCTGCCGGGCAGCCAGACGGGGAAGGTGTCTTCGCCCGCCTCGATGAAGCGCAGTTTCGGCACATGGCTGTGATTGAAGGCCTTCGAGCCGCCATCGACGACAAAAACGACCGGCGCTTCCAACCCCTTGGAGGCATGTACGGTCATGATGCGCACTTCGCCGCGATCCTTGTCCTGCTCGCGCTTCACTTCCGGCGAATCGGTCTCCAGAACGGAAAGAAAGGCCTGCAGGCCGGGCAACCCCGTTCTTTCGTGGTCCAGTGCAAAGGACAGGAATTCATCCAGAACGTCGCTTGCTTCGTTGCCAAGCCTTCCGAGAAACTTCTTGCGCCCGTCATGCAGCGTCAGAACCGCCGCGAAGAAGTCATGCACGGTGGCTGTTTTAGAGAGCGCGATGAAGTTTTGCAGTTTGCCGGTAACGACGGAAAGGTGGCTATTTTCTTTCTGTGAAAGCATCTGCAGCCTCCACCACACGCTCTCCGTCTCGGTTCGCGCGGCGGCTATCTCGAAGACGTCATCTTCCGTCAGGTTGAAAAGCGGGCTTTTCAAGAGTGCGGCAAGCGACAGATCGTCCTCAGGCAATACCACGAACCGGCCGAGCGCCAGGAGATCCTGCACGGCAATATGGTCTGTCAGACGAAGACGGTCGGCGCCGGCAACGGGAATATTCTTGCGCCGCTTCAGCTCACGGGTCAGCGCATTGACGAAGGCATGGCGTTTTCTCACCAGCACCAGAATGTCACCCGGCTCGACAGCCCGTTCCACGCCCTTTTCAATGATGGTTTCACGTCCGATCATGTCGGCGATGCGTGCGGCGATGCGACGCGCGACGATGGTGGCCGGCGCGCTTTCGCGCAGCGCATCGAAAGGCGCCGTCCAGTCCTCTTCGTCCTCAGTGGTTTCGGGCGCCACCATGTCCCAGACTTCCACGGTGCCGGGATGGCCGGCGCGGTTCGAGCGGTGCTCCACCGGCTCATTATCGGCGCTGAGGCCGCTGGCATTTTGCGGGATCGAGAAGACCTGATCGACGGCGGCCAGCACATCTTCCGTGGAGCGGAAAGAAAGAGGCAGGCGGATGCGGTGAAAGGCCTGCTCCACCGAATCGACGCGCCTTTTGGTCTCGTCGCGCTCCTGCGAGAACCGTTCCGGCCGCGCACCCTGGAAGGAGTAGATCGACTGTTTTTCATCACCCACGGCAAACAGCGTCCGCTGCCCCATGCGGGCGCTTTCGCCGGTGAAGAAATCCGCCGCCAGCGACTGGATGATCGACCATTGCACCGGGCTCGTATCCTGTGCCTCGTCAACGAGAATATGGTCGATGCCCTGATCGAGCTTGTAATGCACCCATGCACCCGCCGTATCGCGGTTGAGCAGATTGGCGGCGCGCTCGATCAGATCCTCGAAATCGAGCTGGCTGCGCTGCTTTTTCAAATCCTCGAAATCACCGATCAGCCGTTCGGCCAGAATAAGGGCGCATTTGGTCGCCGCCAGCATCCGCACCAGGCGGTAACGGTTGCGGCAGGCAACCACATGGTCGCGCGCCAGCGTCAATGCGTCGACAAGATCAGGAGCGGATTTCTGCATGCCCTTGTTGATGACATAGGTATCCGATTTCTTTTCGCCCTTGGCCGTCAGCAGTGCGGCCTCGATGAATTCCATCCGCCGCACCGGGTCCGACTGCCGTTTCGCCTCCCTGAGGGCGTAAGCGACATCGATGACACGCGATCCGCCGACCTCGTCTGCAAGTGTCAGATAGGTATCGAGTGCGAGCCCGGAGAGGCCGGGCAAGGGCCAGAAGGCCGCCGCTGCCGTTTCTTCGGTCTCTCCATCTGCGATCTTCATCGCCTGCCGCAGCCGGGCATCAATGCCGCCAGATTGTTTGGCGTCGAGCAGAAAGCCGCGAAGGGCGCTGCGATTGGCGATGATGGCGGAGAGCAGCGATTCCAGCCCACTTTCGTCGGCGAGATCGAGCACATAGGCCAGCGACTGGGCCAGTTCCGCATCGCGCTCCGTCGAAACCGCCGTCAGAAGCGAACGGCGTGCTTCAGCCAGGAGGGTGGTTGCGGCCCGGTCGTCGAGTACGGAAAAATGACCGGCGACATTGGCCTCCAGCGGAAACTGATGCAGCAGTGCCTCGCAGAAAGCGTGGATGGTCTGGATTTTCAGGCCGCCGGGCGTTTCCAGCGCCTTGGCGAACAGTCTGCGCGCTTCCGCAAGCTTGATGCGATCTGGCGCTCTTCCTTCAATGGCGGTGATACGGTCCTTAAGATCGGAATCCGGCAAAGTAGCCCATTCCGCCAGGCGGTCGAAGACACGGCTCGACATTTCCGACGCGGCAGCCTTGGTATAGGTGAGGCAGAGGATCGCGGAGGGACGGCATCCGGCCAGAAGCAGGCGGATGACACGCTGGGTCAGCACATGGGTCTTGCCCGAGCCGGCATTGGCGGACACCCAGGCGGAGCTCGACGGATCGGAGGCAAGCCGCTGCCGCGCGCTGGTCCAGTCGATCCAGCTCTCAGGCGTGTCAGCGGCGGGGCCGGCGTCGAAGGGGTCAATCGTCATCGCCGTCTCCCGGTTCTGCCGTCGACCATTCCGAAACGCGGGCGAGGTGATCATATTCCCCGCCATAGGATTGCTGCTCTTCCGGCACCAGCCGTGAGGCAAAACCATTCTCGCCTTCGCGCAGCGAGCGCACGAACTTGGCAAGTTGCTCGATCGATTCCGTCGCCAGTTCAATGGCTGATTTTGGTGGTCTCTTGCCGCTGCGGCTGGAATGTTCGTTATTGACCTGATCGGCAAAGAAGCGCTCGCCCGGCCGCAGGCGTACATAGATAAGGTTTTCAGGCGTGGGTGATCCGGCTTCGCGGAAGGCACCGCGCATCAGTGCCGCCGCCTCCAGCGCGAGCTGCGGGTCGAGCAGCGCGCGCGCCTGATTGACGGATGGCGCAAGCCCGGTCTTGTAGTCGATAATATCCGCCTGACCGTTGGTCTTGATGTCGATCCGGTCGGCAATGCCGGTCAGTCTTATGCCCGCCTCGGTGATTTCCTGTCCGGCGCGCGCTTCAAAAAAACTGTGGCGAATGGCTGGATGGCGTTCCTTCTCCCAGTCGATGAAGGCACGGGCTACCGCTGCAAAGCGTGGCCGCCAGATGACATCCACATGCGGGGGCAGGTTCTCCGCATCGAAACACTCGTCCAGAATGCGCTGCATCGCCTCAAGCGAAGCCGGTGTGCCGGGAATATGCCCCTCGCGGGAATAACGCTCGATAATCGTGTGATAGAGCGTGCCGCGGTCGGCGGCGTTGGGATCGCGGTTGAACGGATCGAGAGGATCGAGCTTCAAAATGCGCCGCGCATAGATCGAATAGGGATCGCGCCGCAGCCGTCCCACTTCGCTGAAGGAATAGCGCGTCGGCTGCAGAGCGGCCGGCGGTTTCGGTGCAGGGCGTTTGGCGGCTTCCTGATCGATGCTTTCATCCATCAGGCCGGCCCAATGCCGATAGGTCTCGCCGCGTTTCTTCAGTTCTCCGGCAAAATCCTCACCGCCCAGAGCCAGCAGCCGTTGCAGCCAGCGCGAAGCGACGGCAGGTGTGGAGCCCTGCCTGAGCGCACGGGTATAGAATATCTGTCGCGTACCATTGGCCATCTCGAAGTCATGCGCCAGCTGGCCGATACGACGTTCCGGCGGCTCCAGTCCGATAGCGGTTTTCATGGTGCGGGACAGGAACGGATTATTCGCCGTCTGGCCCGGCCAGAGCCCTTCATTGAGACCGCCGATGACGACGGTGTCGACGCTCTGCAGCCGTGCCTCAAGCGCACCGAAGATGAAAATACGCGGATGGCGCATGGATCGCGGCTTGATCGATTCACCGGCCACCAGCGCTGCGAAAATATCGATCCATTGCGGTCCGTCCGCATCGAGGATTTCACCGCTTTCCATCAGTTCCGCAAAGAGGCTGGAGAGCTTGTCTCCCGCCTCACCGGACCAGAGCGTGGCCAGATCGTTGGTATCATCCGCACAGATGGCTTCGATCACGCGACCTGTCCGCTCTGCCCAATCGGAAAGTGCCAGTTTGTCGGTGAAGGCGCGGCCGGATCGATCCCGACGGACAAAGGCAGAGCCAAGCGGCTCGGTCGCAACGGCGATCCGCCGTGCCAGATCGCGCGCGGCTTCCGCGCTGGCCTCCGGCAGCGCCAGCCGCCAGGCGGGGGGGTGCCGGTCATCGCGCTGCGCCAGAAGCTGCGCGTCGAGAACCGCTTCCAGATCGCCAATCCCCGTCTCGACCCTGCCGCCACGCAGCGCGATCAGCTCCAGCGCTTTCGCTGCCTGTGCGAAAGCATCCGCGGAGAGCCCGAAGCGGGCGAGGGGGTGTTTTAAAAGCGAAATGATCGGCACCGGGTCTCCCGGCCTGAGGATTGCCTCCAGTGCCAATTGTGTCAGCCCCGCCTGCGGTGTGGCGGAAAGCGGTGTACCAGCGGAATCGTCCGCCTCGATGCCGAAGCGCTGCAGCTCAGTTGCCACGCGCCGCGCCAGTCCGCGGTCGGGTGTTATCAATGCCGCCTGTGAAGGACGTTCCGCACCCGGGACCTCCAGCGCCAGCCTGAGCGCCACGGCTATGGCGGTTGCCTCCTCGCGCTCGTTGGCGGCTTCTATCAATGTGGCCGTTGCGAAAGCCGCGTTGAAAAAGCCGGGTTCCCTGTCTTCGCGCCAACGGTTCCAGTCGCTGGTGGATTTGGCCGGTGCGAGTGCGGCAGAAAACACGGCTGCGCGTTTTTCGAGATCGCGGTCGATGGCGCCGATCTGAACCACGTCGTCGCGCAGGATACCGAGCTTCTGCAGCAGCATATAAAGCCCGTATTGCGAATGCGTGCGGCTCGAAGGATCGGTAGGGTCTTCGGCGATCGCCTGCCATTGCTCCTCCGGCATGGCAAGGTCGAGCCCTGGAAGCACGACAGTGCCTTGGGGCAGGGCGGCAACGGCGGCGATAAGATCGGCTGCCGCAGGAATGGAGCCCGTCGACCCTGCGACGATGACCGGTCCCGTATCCGGCAAATTTGCAAGCCGGTTCGCCTCCGCCCGCAGGATGGCGTTGCGATGCCGGCCGGCGGACGACCGGTTGAGCTCGACAAGACGAGCGGGCCAGAATACGCTGGCGATCTTCAGGAAATCCGCCGTCAGCTGCCACCATTGCGCGTGGTCGCCGGTATCGAGATGCTGAAGCGCCTCCCAGTCCTTTTCTTCCGTGTCCATGGCATCGATCACCTCGCCGAGCGCACGCGCCAGCCATATGGCATCGGCGGGGCTGGCGGGAGCGACGAGCGGTGAATCCAGATGGACAGCCCGGATGGCGTCCGGCAGGCTGTTACGCCAGGCCAGGATGAGACGTGCGAGTTCGATCAGCCGGCCGGTGCCGGAAATCGGCGGTGCGAGGTCCATGATCTCGGGATTTTCGATATCGAAAAAGCCGCTATCGTCATCCGTTTCGCCCAGTGGCCGGATCAGCGGCAGAATGGCGGACCGGCCGCCGAGAAGATCGACGAATTCGGAGCGCAGCACGCGGGCCGAGCGCCGCGTCGGCACATAGATCGTCACCTTGGCCAGTGAAAGCGGATCGGCTGGATCATATCTATAATCGGCTGTCAGTCTCCCGTCACACAGCGTTTCCGCGAGCGTTTTGAGGAACGGTGTTCCCGCAGCGATCGTCAGGACGCGCTTTGCGTGGTGGGTGAGCGTCATGCAGAGCGTTTTTCCCTGAATTGCCGGATGATGTTTTCTGCGTCTTCTATGGCATCCGGCGTGCCGACGGTGATCCAGTGGCCATCCAGCGAAAGGCCGAAAAGCCGGTCTTTTTCTATGGCGCGGTCGAAATAGATATTGAGGTTGAAGGCATCTGCCGGTGCGTCGTCAAGCAGGCGCGAATCCATGGCTATGGCGCCCGCGTAAACCACAGGCTTCGGGTCGGCATCGCGATAACGCGCCAGTTTTCCGTCTTCGAAGAGGTTGAAATCCCTCTTGCCATTATGGCCCGTGGTGCGGTCCATATCGACACAGAGCAGCGCCATATCCATGTGGGCCGGGTCGAAGAATTGCGCAAGCTTGCGCAGATTACTGCCGGCATTCAGCTGCTCGCCGATCCAGAAGAGATCGGCATTCATGACGAAGACCGGGCCGGGCTCCAGAAGCTTCAGGCCTTTTGCAAGGCCGCCGCCGGAATTCATCAGCTGCGTGCGTTCATCGGAGATCAGGATTTCCGCGTCGTTTCGGTGTCCGAGGTGGGCGATCATCTGATCGGCATGGTGGTGCACATTGACGACGATCTTCTCGGCCCCGGCTTCGACAAGGGCGTCGAGCGCGTAATCGATCATCGGTTTGCCGGCGATTCTGACGAGCGGCTTCGGGATCGTATCGGTGATCGGGCGCATCCGCGTGCCAAGCCCGGCGGCCAGCACCATCGCGTTTTTGATCGTCATCGTGGTCAACCGTCTTTCAGTCGTTAAATTCCATGCCCATGCGGAGGCACCAGTCCCGGAGCGGCGCAAGTTCCGGATGCGAAAACGCAGCGGTGAGGTAGCGGAGCGTCCTCGGCATATGTTTCATATAACCGGGTTTGCCGTCCCGTTCCATCAGCCTGACCCAGATACCGGCGAGCTTGCAGTTGCGCTGTGCCGACATGATGGCGAAAGCCCTGTGGAAAGCGGCTTCATCGAATGAGGGTTCACGTCTTCTGCGCTCCAGATAGTGGGAGAGCAGACGTGCCTGCAGCTCGGGCGCGATGGTGACCCGTGCATCCTGCACGATGGAGGCGAGATCATAGGCGGTCGGGCCGATCATCGCGTCCTGAAAATCGATCAGGCCGACCTGCCGGATGCCGCTATTCTGCGCCTGCCAGAGAAGGTTGGGCGAATGGAAATCGCGCAGCAGAAGCCCTGTTTCGCAGCCGGCGAGCGAGTCGATCAGGCTGTCCCAGAGGGCGTAATAGTCACTCTTCTCACTATCGCTGAGCGGTTTACCGCGTTTATGGGGCAGATACCACTCCGCCAGCAGCGAGACCTCGATCTTCATTGCCTGCCGGTCAAAGGGCGGAACTTCATAGACGCTGCCATCAACCACCGGCAGCACGTCGGGTAAAGGAGCCTGATGAAGTGCGGCGAGACAGGCCACGCTTTGCAGATAGCGGTCCTCCATCGGCGTTCCGTCAGGCGCAAGCACACCATCCCGGCCGAGGTCCTCCAGAAGAAGAATGCCCTGATCGATATCCGCCGCCAGAATCTCCGGTGCACGGAAGCCGCTGTTTCGCAGATAATTGCCGATCGCCACGAACGAGCGGGCATCCTGGGCAAGATGGGCGATTTCCGCATAGGTCTTGCCATCGGCGATGATCGCACCCCTCAAGGGCCGTCGCCAGTCCATCAGAATAAGGTCGGGACCCTCGGTTGAAATGGTCTCATAGGCGCGTGTGGAAGCGTCACCGCTCAAAAAGCGACGGACCGCATCGCCCCTGCCATTTCTTGCCAGAAATTCGCGGATGGCGAAAACACGATCGAGCCGCGTCTTCTGTTGGGCGGGAGCCTCGATCACGGCCACACGACCTTCCCCCGAATGCGTAAGCCGCAGGGTGATCGTCTGGTCCGGCGGCAGAACTTCGCCGGCAATCTCGGGCCATTCGATCAGGCAGATGCCATCCTCCAGCATCTCGTCGATGCCGAGCTCGTCCAGTTCCGATACGTCCGACAGCCGGTAGAGATCGAGATGGGCAACCGGAATGCGCGTGGCATAGGTCTGGATGATCGTGAAGGTGGGGCTTGGAACTTCGAGACCAGGCTCATCCGCCATTGCCCGGATGAAGGCGCGGGCGAGGGTCGACTTGCCGGCGCCGAGGTCGCCGATCAGCGCCAGGCAATCGCCGGCCTTCAGGGCCAGCGCAAGGTCTTCGCCGAGCCTGATGGTGTCTTTTTCTCCCGCAAGGGGAATGGTGATCGGCAAGATGTCTTCGCTCATTCTGCAGCGATGGAATGCGGGCGCGTGCCGGCGGGAATGCGGCAGGTGACGATGGTGCCGTTGCCGGGCCGGCTGTCGATGCTGACGGTGCCGTGATGGAGGCTGACGAAGCTTTCGACGATGGAAAGGCCAAGCCCCGCACCGGTCCTTCGCCCGCCATTGCCGCGTGTTGCGAAGCGGTCGAAGACCGTCTTCAGCATGTCTTCCGGAATGCCCGGTCCCTTGTCCGCCACCGAGAATACGAAATCACCTTCGCTGCGCTGGCAGGAGAGCTCAACCGAAGACCCCTCCGGCGCAAAATTGATCGCGTTGGTCAGCAGCTTGATGAGGATCTGTTTCAGGCGCTGGTGATCCGCCACCAGACTGCCGAGATGGGCCGGCGCGACGATCTCGAGCGAAATGCCGCTCTCCTGCAGCCGGTCGGCGATCTGCACCGAAACGTCTTCAAGCAACTCGTTCAGATCATTATCCGAATAATTGAGCTGCATGATGCCGGCATCGACGGTCGCGAGATCCAGAATATCGTTGACGATGGTCAGAAGAACCGAGGACGAGGTGGAAATATGATCGAGATATTCCGCCTGCCGTTCCGTCAATTGGCCGATGCCGGGTGTTTTCAGGAGGTCGGTAAAGCCGATGATATTCGTCAGCGGCGAGCGCAGCTCGTAGGAAACATGCTGCACGAAATCGTTCTTCAACTCGTCGGCCTTGAGGAGCGCGTCGTTCTTTTCCTTGAGCGCCCGCTCTGCCCGCACGCTGTCGGTCATGTTGACGAAGGTCAGCATGGTCTGTGCATCCGGCAGCGGAATGATCGCATAGTCGAGCACGAGACCGGAAAGCAGTTCCAGCGTGCCCTGCCGCGACGGCCGTTCGTCGTCGAAGCTGGTGATGAACTGGCTGAAGGAACGCCAGCCATCCGGCCTGTCGTAGGACTGCGCGCAGGCGGTTTCGATGGCGCGAATATGGGTTCCCGTTTCCGCCTGATCGGCGGTCACGCCCCAGAGCGCCCGGAATGCCGGGTTGGACAGGCGAATGCGTCCATCCGCGCCAAACACGGCGACCCCTTCCGCCAGATGGTCGATGGTCTCGCCCTGCACCTTTACCAGCGTGTTGTAGCGCATCTGCAGGTCGACCTGTTCGGTCAGGTTTTCGAAAACCCAGGTAGCGCCACCCTGCGGATGAGCCGTTGCGATTACCCGCAGCGTCTGCCCGTTCGGCAGGTGCCAGAGATCGGTCTTGGTATCGAGCGAGCGGTAGACGGAAAGCGCCGTCTCCTTCCAGTTCTTCCAGTTCAGCTGCTCCGGCAATTTGCCGGCGGTGCGCAGCCTGTCCAGAAGTTCGGAATTGTCAGGCCCGGATTCGAGGAAAACCAGATCGAAGCCCCAGAGGGTCGCAAAAGCCTGGTTGTAGAATTGCAGCCGCTGCCGGCCATCGAAAATGGCGACGGGGGTTGCCAGATGATCCAGCGTTTCGGCGTGGCTCTTCAGGACCCGCTTGAGTTCCTCGCTGATGGCTTCCGCCTCGGTTGCATCAATGGCGATGCCGGCCGAGCCGGCCGCCGTCTTGATATCGACGACATCGAAAAAGGTGCGGTTGCCGGAAACCACCGTCGAAATACGGTCATGATAGGGCGATTCCGGGGTCGCCGCCGCGCGTATCTTCTGCCGGGTAACAGTGTTCAGCAGCTCGCGTTTTTCCTGAACGGCCTGTTCGGTGCTCCGCGCATCCACCGCCTGTGCATAGGCATGGTTGACCCAGATGAGGTCGCCTTCGCCATTGCGCCGCCAGACGGGTTGCTCGATGGAATCGAGAAGCTCCTGAAATGTCGAGACGGAGGCGATCAGGCGCTCGCGCTCCACCTGCAGTTCGGCAAGCTCTGCACGCAGATTGTTGAGGGCCACGAAACGCGCAAAGGCATTGCCGCCGGAAACCCGGCCCTGAACTTCGATCACTTCGCCGCGCTGCGTCTCTACGGTCAGATCGAAACTCTGTGCGTGGCTGCGAAGTTTTTCGAGGGATTTTTCAAGCTGGCTCGCGGAGGACGGTTTCAGCCAGCGTCCGAAGGCAAGAAAATCATGGTCCGCCTGCGGGGCGCCGGTTTCCATGGGCAATTGTCCCAGAAACTCCGGCCGCTTGTCGGCGCCGTCCCAGATGACGATGCGCCGGCCCTTGTCGGAAATCAGCGCTTCATATTTGGCAATCTTGTGATGGGTTTCGGCAAGCGCCTGGCGGTATTCGCTGCTTTCCGCCTCGATATTGCCCCGTTGGCGCACCAGCCAGACGACGGAAAACAGCGTTGCCGAAAGCATGCCGACGAACAGCGAATAGGTAATTGTTTCCCCGGAAGAGAACAGTCTTGCGCCGGTCTTTGCGACAAGGCCGTCCTGAGCCAGCGCAACGCTTGCCGAACCGGCGAGTATCGTACCCGACATCAGCACGGGCAGCCGTGAGAAGCCTGTCCGGACCGCGCTGATCGCCAGCCGGCAACGCGCCAGAGCCTGCGCGCTCAATGTCACGCCAGCCTGCGTGTTTTCAACGCGTTGAACTGTCTGCTCGCGCAGATCCGAATTGTGAACCGTCATCCCCGGTCTGTCTCCGTCCTATGTGCCGCATCTTCGACAAGACATCCCATTTCGTCCGCGCCGCCCTGTGGCGTGTCCGAATCAAGTCTGATGACAATACCGCCTTCATAAATCTGCGGAAAGGGAGGGCGCAAAAAAGATGCCGCACGCTTTGTCAAGCGCACGGCATCTAGATATTGTGTAATTTCAGTGGATATTAACTATGATATTAATATCTGTAGTGTTCAGCCTTGAACGGACCTTCCTTGGAGATGCCGATATAATCTGCCTGGAGGTCGGAAAGTTCGGTCAGCCGCACACCGAGTTTCTCGAGATGAAGGCGTGCGACCTTCTCGTCGAGGTGCTTCGGCAGCACGTAAACTTCGTTCTTGTATTCGCCCTGCTTGGTAAAGAGCTCGATCTGGCCCAGCACCTGGTTGGTGAAGGAAGCCGACATGACGAAGGACGGGTGGCCGGTCGCGTTGCCGAGGTTCAGCAGGCGGCCTTCCGACAGCAGGATAATGCGGTTGCCCTTCGGGAACTCGATCATGTCGACTTGCGGCTTGATGTTCGTCCACTTCAGGTTACGCAGCGAGGCGACCTGAATCTCGTTGTCGAAATGGCCGATATTGCCGACGATGGCCATGTCCTTCATCTCGCGCATATGCTCGATGCGGATGACGTCCTTGTTGCCAGTGGTGGTGATGAAGATATCGGCGGAGGAAACCACGTCCTCCAGACGAACGACCTCGAAACCGTCCATGGCAGCCTGAAGCGCGCAGATCGGGTCGATTTCGGTGACCTTCACGCGGGCGCCGGCGCCCTGCAGCGAGGCGGCAGAACCCTTGCCCACATCGCCATAACCGCAGACAACGGCAACCTTGCCGGCCATCATCACGTCGGTTGCGCGGCGAATGCCGTCGACGAGCGATTCCTTGCAGCCGTATTTGTTGTCGAACTTCGACTTGGTGACGCTGTCATTGACGTTGATCGCCGGGAAGGGCAGCAGGCCCTTCTTGCTGAGATCGTAAAGACGGTGAACGCCGGTCGTCGTTTCTTCCGTGACACCCTTCAGTGCGTCGCGCTGTTTGGTGAACCAGCCGGGAGAAGCCTTCAGGCGCTTGTTGATCTGCGCGAAGAGGATTTCTTCTTCTTCGGAGCCGGGGTTGGACAGAACATCCTCACCGGCTTCGGCGCGTGCGCCGAGCAGGATATACATGGTGGCGTCGCCGCCATCGTCGAGGATCATGTTGGAGAGGCCGCCATCGGTCCACTGGAAGATCCTGTCGGTATATTCCCAATATTCCGTCAGGGTTTCACCCTTGACGGCGAAGACCGGAATGCCGGCTGCGGCAATGGCCGCTGCCGCATGGTCCTGGGTCGAAAAGATGTTGCAGGAGGCCCAGCGGATGTCCGCGCCCAGTTCCTTCAGCGTCTCGATCAGAACGCCGGTCTGGATCGTCATGTGAAGAGAACCGGTGATGCGTGCGCCCTTCAGCGGCTTGCTTTCGCCAAATTCCTTGCGGCAGGACATCAGGCCCGGCATTTCGGTTTCGGCGATGTCCAGCTCCTTGCGGCCGAATGCGGCAAGGTTGATATCGGCGACGATGTAGTCCTTCTCAAGGCTCATGAAGTTCTCCAGATCAGAAACGCCACGCCTTGCGGCCCGGCTTTTAAACGTAGCAGCGGTTTAGCAGGCCACGAACGATCTGGCAATGATGATATAAAGAAGTCTTTATGTCTTTATATGGTGCTGGCTCAGGCTTCTTCACCGAAGCGGTCGGCGACCAGCGCCTCCAGTGCGGCCAGCGCCTCTGCGGCCTGGTTGCCGCTCGCCTCGACATAGACGCTGCAGCCGGGGCTGGCGGCCAGCATCATCAGGCCCATGATGGAAGTGCCGCCAACGGTCATGCCGTCCTTGGAAACCGTGATCGTCGCATCGAAGCCCTCGACCATCTGCACGAATTTCGCGGATGCCCGGGCGTGGAGACCGCGCTTGTTGATGATCGGCAATTCCCGGGAAAGAGGCGACATGGGCTGACTTCTTATTTGCCGCTCAAAACGCGGCTGGCGACGTTGATATATTTGCGGCCGGCATCGGACGCATCCTGAAGGGCCTTGTCCATGTTGTCCTCGCTGCGAACGCCGGCGAGCTTGATCAGCATGGGAAGATTGACCCCGGCGATGACTTCGACATTGCCGTTGTTCATGACGGAGATTGCGAGATTGGAGGGTGTGCCGCCGAACATGTCCGTCAGGATGATGACGCCATTGCCGTCATTGGCGCGTGCAACGGCGTCAATGATATCCTGCCGGCGCTGATCCATGTCGTCTTCGGGACCGATACAGACCGTCTCGATCAATTTCTGGGGACCGACGACATGCTCCAACGCATGGCGAAACTCCTCAGCCAGCTTGCCATGGGTGACAAGCACTAGTCCGATCATGAAATGCTCCCTTGCACACGCACTCTCATTGCCGACTATCGCAACGCGGCAATCCTGTCCATCGGTGGGATTTCATCTTGATGAGGAAAATGCGAATCGCAAGCCTAAAATCGCCCGAATCACGGTCACTTCACATTCGTTTTAAAAAGATTCTGAGCAAGTGCAGCAAATTTTCCATAAGGCGTAAGACTGGAAAGTGGAATGCGCAGGAGCGGAAGATGCCCGCCGCAGGGCAGCAAAAACACGTCGTCATCTTCGGGAAGTCTTGGATTTGCCCCTGAAAGAACTGTCGTGACGGCGAAATGTAGTGGTGCGCTCGCAACGCTGTTGAGCGAAACAATACCGCTGCCGCGCAATTCCAGCAGACCGGCAATCGCTTGCGGCCGCTCGGCAATGATGTTTTCGCCGTCGCGATACACGAAAATCTGATCGTCCGCGATCAGCGCCGCAGGCAATCCGCATCGTCCGGCCTCCGTCAGAAAGCTGAAGGCAAGCTCGCTTTTACCGCTTCCGGAAGGCCCGGTGAAGAGAACGCCGGTGTTGTCGACGACGATTGCGGTGGCGTGCAGGTTGAAGCGTTCAGCGTTCATGGGTTTCGGCCGCCGGCAGCGACAGGGTGAAGCGCGCGCCTGATATCACGCCATATTTGTCGACGACATTTTCCGCCCTCAGGCTGCCGCCATGGGCTTCGGCGATCTGGCGGCTGATGGAAAGACCAAGGCCCGAATTCTGGCCGAAGCCTTCGCTTGCCGGGCGGTCGGTGTAAAACCGTTCGAAAATCCGGTCGATATCTTCCGCCTGAATGCCAGGTCCGTTGTCTTCCACCTGCACGAGGCAGCGGTCCTTGTGGCGCGACAGCCGCACGGTGATGCGGCCGCTTTCCTCCGATACGAAAGAGCGGGCATTCTCGATCAGATTGGTGACAATCTGGCTGAGGCGAAGATCGTGGCCATTCACCACGAAGGAGGTTTTGCTCCCTGCCTTGCGGTCCACAGTATAATCGATCGTCACGCTCTTTTTCTTGGTGCCAATCTGGCGGGATATATCGACCAGACCCTTCATCAGCACATCAAGATCAACAGGAGAGGCATCGGCGCGCGCCAGTTCCGCATCGAGCCGCGACGCGTCCGAAATATCGCTGATCAGGCGGTCGAGGCGGCGAACATCGTGGAAGATGATCTCGGTCAGCCGCTGTTTCGACTCGTCGGTCTTGGCGCGCGGCAGGGTTTCCACGGCGCTGCGCAGCGAGGTCAGGGGGTTCTTGAGTTCGTGGCTGACATCGGCGGCGAAGCTTTCGATGGCATCGATACGGTCGTAAAGCGCCGTCGTCATCTCGCGCAAGGCAATCGAAAGATTGCCGATTTCATCCTGACGCGCCGAGAAATCCGGTATCTCCTCGCGGGTTCTCGCGCCGCGGCGCACGCGGATAGCGGCGGCGGACAGCCGCCGCAGCGGCGTGGCGATGGTCGAGGACAAAAGCAGCGACAGCACGATATTGACAAGGGTGGCGATGCCGAACACGCGCATGATGGCAAGGCGTTCCGCATGCACGATCTTGTCGATATCGCCGGCCTGGGTGGAGAGCAGCAGAACACCCAGCACCGCCCGGAACCGCTGTACCGGCACGGCGACCGAAACGATCAGCTCGCCTTTTTCGGTCACGCGCACGACCGCGCCGCGCACGCCGGTCAGCGCATTCATCACTTCCGGATAGATCGAGCCGTCGCCGCCCGGCGCTTCCTTGTATTGCGGCAGGCTGCTCGGCTGCAGCATGCGGTTGAACATGCTGGTGAACCAGTCGCCCCAGGTCTGGGTTTCCGGTGTTACCGGCGGCAGATCGAAGCGCAGAACCTGCCCGCGCGAATAAAGATGCCGCGAGTCGAGCAGCAGATTGGCATCGGCATCGAACAGCCGCGCGCGGGTGCGCGTCGGCGAAATCAGCCGCCGCAGAACCGGGGCTACCCGTTCCGGATTGATCGGGAAACTCAAATCCTCATCATTGGGGGCAGGGGTAATGCTCTGCCCCGCCTGCAATTCGAGGAGTTTTTCCGGATTGATGGTGATCGAATTGGTGTCAACCGAAGCGGAGGCGGAAATCGCGCCGGCGATGATTTCACCCTGCGTCAGGAGGCTTTCCACCCGCGCATCGATCAGCCCTTCGCGGAACTGGTTGAGATAGAGAATACCGCCGACCAGAACGACCGTCGCGGCGACATTGAAGAAAAGAATGCGGCGTGTGAGGCTGGAAAACACCGCATTGCCGAAAATGCGCCGGATGATCGTCAGCGGATGGATACGATGGCGGCGTTCGCTGCCGCGTTCTTCGGCATCGTCACTATCCGAGACGGTTTCCGGCGTTTTCTTCAACACGTATTCAAGTCCTCACCACCGCTCTTCGGGTGGTCTCTTCCTCTGACACATAGCGCGAGAAACGGGCGCCACGCTATATGTGTCAGGTCTTTGTTGTACATGTCGCCATCCCGAAACCGCTGCACGCTTTCGGGCGACATGCGGTGCGCGCCGGTTCAGGCCGCTTCGCGGAAGCGATATCCTACGCCATAAAGCGTTTCAATCATATCGAAGTCGCCATCGACCAGTTTGAACTTCTTGCGAAGGCGCTTGATATGGCTGTCGATGGTGCGGTCGTCCACATAGACCTGTTCGTCATAGGCGGCGTCCATCAGCGCGTCGCGGCTTTTCACCACGCCCGGCCGCTGCGCCAGCGAATGCAGGATGAGGAATTCGGTGACGGTGAGTGTTACCGGTTCGCCCTTCCAGGTGCAGGTATGACGTTCCTGATCCATCGCCAGCTGCCCGCGCTCCAGCGTGCGGGCTTGCTGGTCCGCTGTCGGCTTCAGTGCGCCGCCAGCCACTGGCGCGGCATCGCGGCTGCTGGCGCGGCGCAGGATTGCCTTGACACGCTCCACCAGCAGGCGCTGCGAGAAGGGTTTGGTGATGAAGTCGTCAGCGCCCATTTTCAGGCCGAACAATTCATCGATCTCTTCATCCTTGGAGGTGAGGAAGATCACCGGCAGATCCGATTTCTGGCGAAGGCGCCGCAAAAGCTCCATGCCGTCCATGCGTGGCATCTTAATATCGAAAATGGCGAGCTGCGGTGGACGGGCGATCAGCCCGTCAAGCGCGGAGGCGCCGTCCGTATACGTTTCGACCCGGTAGCCTTCGGCTTCGAGCGCGATCGATACCGAAGTGAGGATATTCCGGTCATCGTCGACAAGCGCGATCGTCTGCATGTAGTTGGTCTCCATCGTCATTTTCTCGTAACTCCCGACATTCACCCAGCCAAGGTTGTGCGCCGCGAGCCACTCTCTTGAGTATAAAGGTGGAACAAATTGTGGCAAAGGAAAACTCGCCCCAAAATAGCAAGGGTGCGGCGAGGGGATTTCGGAAAAACGCCGCAGTTGGATTTTAATGCGCCTTCAACCGATTTAAAAAGAAATAAAATCTTTTAAATCGATTAATATATTGAAATCACTAAGTTTTTTAAAGTTCGGCTCTTGCGTTTCCAAAAGCTGCCACGTATTTTCCGTGAAAATTTCAACGGCCTTATCGTCATTAACTAAGGAACGCGTCATGAACGAGCTTGGGGTTCATAATCCTGCCAATGGAGTTGCGGAACTCGGACTGGGCGAGGCTTCCCGCGTCTTTTATAACCTCAACGAGAGCGAATTATACGAAGAGGCAATCCGCAACGGCGAGGCCGAACTGACCATCGATGGCGCGCTTCGCGCCGTCACCGGCCAGCATACGGGCCGCTCGCCGAAGGATAAATTCGTCGTTCGCGACGCTTCCACCGAAGACAATATCTGGTGGGACAACAACAAGCCGCTGTCGCCGGAAAACTTCGAACTGCTGCGCCAGGATATGCTGGCCCATGCCGCCGGCAAGACGCTTTACGTGCAGGACCTGATCGGCGGCGCTGACGAGGAAAATGCTCTGCCGACACGCGTCATCACCGAGCTTGCCTGGCATTCCCTGTTCATCCGCAATCTGCTGATCCGCCCGGAACGGGAAAAGCTTGCGGGCTTCAAGCAGAAGCTCACCATCATCAACCTGCCGAGCTTCAAGGCCGATCCCGCCCGCCATGGCGTGCGTTCGGAAACCGTCATCGCCTGCGATCTGGCCAATGGCCTCGTCCTCATCGGCGGCACCTCCTATGCCGGTGAAAACAAGAAGTCGGTCTTCACGGTGCTGAACTACCTGTTGCCGGCCAAGGGCGTGATGCCGATGCATTGCTCGGCCAATGTCGGGCCTGAGGGTGATTCCGCCGTGTTCTTCGGCCTCTCCGGCACCGGCAAGACCACGCTGTCGGCCGATCCTTCGCGCACGCTGATCGGCGATGACGAACATGGCTGGGGCGAACATGGCATCTTCAATTTCGAAGGTGGCTGCTACGCCAAGGCAATCAAGCTTTCGGCCGAAGCCGAGCCGGAAATCTACGCCGCGACCCGCCGTTTCGGCACGGTTCTCGAAAACGTCGTGCTGGATGAAAACCGCGTTCCCGACTTCAACGACAATTCGCTGACGGAAAACACCCGCAGCGCCTATCCGCTGCACTTCATTCCGAATGCATCGGAAACGGGCATTGCTGGCCATCCGAAGACGATCATCATGCTGACGGCGGATGCCTTCGGCGTGCTGCCGCCGATCGCGCGCCTCACTCCCGAACAGGCCATGTACCACTTCCTCTCCGGTTACACCGCAAAGGTCGCCGGCACGGAAAAGGGCGTGACCGAGCCGGAAGCCACCTTCTCCACCTGCTTCGGCGCACCCTTCATGCCGCGCCACCCGGCGGAATACGGCAACCTGCTGCGTGAGCTGATCGGCAAACACGGCGTCGATTGCTGGCTGGTCAACACCGGCTGGACCGGCGGCGCTTATGGCATCGGCAAGCGCATGCCCATTAAGGCGACACGTGCGCTTCTGACGGCTGCGCTCACTGGTGAGCTGAAGGGTGCACAGTTCCGCACCGATGCGAATTTCGGCTTCGCGGTGCCGCTGTCGCTTGATGGCGTCGATAGTGCAATTCTCGATCCGCGTTCAACCTGGGCCGATGGCGCAGCTTATGACGCGCAGGCGAAGAAGCTGGTCTCGATGTTCGTCACGAACTTCACCAAGTTCGAAGATCACGTCGATAGCAAGGTTCGCGACGCAGCCCCGGGCCTTCTGCTCGCGGCTGAATAATAAAGCCTCATTTGTGAGGAGGAGGGGACCCGGCCTTGTGCCGGGTTTCTTTTTGCCGGTCTCTTGATTCTGGTCGCTGTTTTCATTTCGTGCGTTCTGTGGCATCACCGGCGCGGAGAAAGATCATGGCCAGCGACCCGCTTTACATCAGTAACCGTATCACCATTGCCGGCTGGGAGCTGACGGAGCAATTCGTGCTGGCCGGCGGGCCGGGCGGCCAGAACGTCAACAAGGTCTCGACGGCGGTTCAGCTGTTTTTCGACATCGCCAGTTCCCCGTCTTTGGCGGATCGGGTGAAAACCAATGCAATCCGCCTTGGTGGCAGGCGGGTCTCGAAAGATGGCGTGCTGATGATCGAGGCAAGCCGGTTTCGCAGCCAGGAGCGCAATCGCGAAGACGCGCGCGAGCGGCTGAAGGAACTGATCCTTGAAGCCGCCACCCCGCCGCCGCCCGTGCGCAAGGCCACCAAACCCACCAAGGGATCAGTCGAGCGCCGCCTCAAGGCAAAGTCCGGCCGTTCCGATATCAAGAAAATGCGTGGCAAGCCCTCGGGCGATTAGCTCCCGTGTGACGACGAATGTTTCGCCCTTGTCATAGAGCTTCAAATATCGTCTGGTAATCCTCCCTACAACCAAGGAGGGTGCTATGGGTCTGTTCAATTTCATCAAGGAAGCGGGAAAAAAGCTTGGTATCGGCGGCGACGATGCGCCTGATGTCGATGCGGTCAAGAAGGAGCTCGCTTCCCACGATCTCGGCACGGACAAGGTTCAGGTCGAGGTGGTGGACGACAAGGTCGTTCTGAAGGGCGAAGTGGCCGATCAGTCGGTTTTCGAAAAGGCGGTCATCGCGGTCGGCAATACGCTCGGCATTTCCAAGGTCGAGGCCGGCGAGCTGAAAGTGACTGAGGCGCCGGCGAAGGAACCCGTCTTCTACACGGTCAAGAAGGGCGACAATCTCTGGAAGATTGCGGAAGCCCAGTACGGCAAGGCCAATGGCGCGAAGAACAACATCATCTTCGAAGCCAACAAACCGATGCTGACCCACCCCGACAAGATTTATCCCGGCCAGGTTCTGCGAATTCCCGACCTCGCATAAATAACGGGTTCAACCATTGGAGATGCCGCCCACGTGCGGCATCTTCACAGCTTGCGAAGCGCCACCGTGTCGATCAGGTGGTTTTTGCCCTTGCGCAGAATAAGATCGGCGCGCGGGCGCGTCGGAACGATGTTCTGGCGCAGATTCTTCAGGTTGATGTTCTGCCAGAGACCTTCGGCAATGCTGAGCGCCGCTTCCTCACTGATTGACGCATAACGGTTGAAGAATGAATTCGGGTCGCGGAAGGCGGTTTTTCTGAGATTCATGAACCGGTTCACATACCAGTTGTGAATGAAGTCCTCATCGGCATCGATATAGATCGAGAAATCGAAGAAGTCGGAAACGATTGGCACAATCCGCCCGCCTGCCGGCAGGTCACGTGATTGCAGCACGTTGATGCCTTCGAAGATCAGGATGTCCGGCCGGTCGATGACCGTGAATTCGTTCGGCAGGACGTCATAGGTCAGGTGCGAATAACGCGGTGCCTTGACATTCGGCTGGCCTGCCTTGATCGCCGACAGAAAACGTAGCAGCGCGCCGATATCGTAACTTTCCGGAAAACCCTTGCGCTCCATCAGGTTTTCACGCCGCAGCACCTCGTTCGGGTAGAGAAATCCGTCTGTGGTGATGAGATCGACCTTCGGGCTGTAAGGCCAGCGGGCCAGAAGTTCCTTCAGGATACGAGCCGTCGTTGATTTTCCAACCGCGACTGAACCGGCAATACCGATGACGAATGGCGTCTTGTTGACATCCGCCATGTTGAGGAAGCGGTTGCGCTGTTCGAACAGCAGCTGCGACGCCTCCACATGGGAAGACAGGAGGCGCGACAGCGACAGATAGATGCGCCGCACTTCGTTCAGATCGATCGGGTCGTCCAGCGAGCGCAGCCGCTTGACCTCGTCGGCGGAAAGCGTGAGTGGCGTATCGGCGCGAAACTTCGACCATTCTTCCGAGCTGAAGAAGTGGTAGGGCGAATATTCATCCGGACGGAAATGATCGAGTGTGCCTGGCATGCCTCTCTCCCCGCTGCCTGCCGTGACATTCATGATGTTGGCCTCGCCGCCTTTTCCGCAAGGCCGGTCTGGCCCGTCCGGCGCTCCAGTTCGGCAAAAACGTCGCTCAAGGGAATGTCGGCGATCTTCAGTACCACCAGCAGATGGTAAAGCAGGTCGGCGGCCTCGTTCTTCAGCCCGTCACGGTCTTTCGCGATGGCCGCGATGACGGCCTCCACTGCCTCTTCACCGAGTTTTTTGGCCGCGCGTTCCTGGCCGGCAGCAACCAGCTTGGCCGTCCAGGATTCGTCAGCAGATGCAGCCGCGCGGGTCGCGACGATGCGTTCCAGATCGGAAAGGGAAAATGCGCTCATGAGAAGTTCCTGCAATCAGTCGAGACGCATGGCGATGCCATGCTCGGCCATGTAGCTCTTGGCTTGCCCGATCGAATAGGTGCCGAAGTGGAAGATGGAAGCGGCAAGCACCGCAGTTGCGTGGCCATCGCGCACGCCCGCCACCAGATCGTCCAGCGTGCCGACGCCGCCCGAGGCGATAACGGGGACGCGAACCTGATCGGCAATGCTGCGTGTCAGGCCGATATCGTAGCCGCTTTTGGTGCCGTCGCGATCCATCGAGGTGACGAGCAATTCGCCGGCGCCGCGTTCGACCATCTTGATGGCGAATTCCACGGCGTCGATCCCCGTCGGCTGGCGTCCGCCATGGGTGAAGATTTCCCAGCGGCCTTCTTCTCCGTCCTTCGAAACGCGCTTGGCGTCTATGGAAACGACAATGCACTGGTTGCCGAACTTGTCGGCCGCCTGCGCCACGAAATCCGGATCCTTGACGGCTGCGGAATTGATCGAGACCTTGTCCGCACCGCAAAGGAGCAGCTTGCGGATATCCGCGACGCTGCGAACCCCGCCGCCGACGGTCAGCGGCATGAAGCAATGATCGGCGGTACGCGAGACGACATCGAAGATCGTGTCGCGATTATCCGAAGAGGCAGTAATGTCGAGGAAGCAGAGTTCGTCCGCCCCCGCCGCATCATAGGCTTTTGCCGCCTCGACCGGGTCGCCAGCGTCGATCAGGTCGACGAAGTTCACGCCCTTGACGACACGGCCGTCTTTCACATCGAGGCAGGGAATAACGCGGGCTTTGAGGGTCATGCGTTTACCTCCTTTGCAGCCTTGATAAGGGCAAGCGCCTCGGCGGGATCGATGCGGCCGTCATAAAGCGCACGGCCTGAAATCGCACCCTCGAGCTTTGTGGCATCCGGCTGCAACATGCGCTTGATGTCATCGATGGAGGCGAGACCGCCGGAGGCGATGACCGGGATGGAAACGGCATCCGCCAGTTCCAGCGTCGAAGCCCAGTTGATGCCGGCCAGAATGCCGTCGCGATCGATATCGGTATAGATGATGGCGGCGACGCCGGCGCCTTCAAAGCGCTTGGCAAGTTCGATGACGCCGAGTTCGGAAGCTTCCGCCCAGCCTTCAACAGCGACCTTGCCGCCCTTGGCGTCGATGCCGACGGCGACCTGACCGGGAAAACGCTTGCAGGCTTCGATGACCAGAACCGGGTCGCGCACCGCGACCGTGCCGAGAATGACGCGCGCAAGCCCACGGCTCAGCCACGCCTCGATATGATCGAGCGTGCGGATGCCGCCGCCGAGCTGCACCGGGTTTTTCGTGGCTTTGAGAATGGCGTCGACCGCCTCGCCATTCACGGTCTGGCCGGCGAAGGCGCCGTTGAGATCAACGACATGCAGCCATTCGAAGCCCTGATCCTCGAAGGCCTTGGCCTGTGCGCCGGGGTCCTCGTTATAGACGGTGGCCTGGTCCATATCGCCGAGTTTCAGGCGAACGCACTGGCCGTCTTTAAGGTCGATTGCGGGAAAAAGAATCATGTCAGGGCTTCCAGCGCAGGAAATTGGAAATCAGGGCAAGGCCGAGCGTCTGGCTCTTTTCCGGGTGGAATTGCGCCCCCGCCATATTGTCGCGGCCGACGAAAGCCGTCATCGCGCCACCGTAATTGGTGGTGGCAATGACATCCGTCGAATGTTTGGCGGCCAGATGATAAGAATGCACGAAATAGGCGTGCAACCCGTCCGCGCCGGTGTTGATGCCGTCAAATAGCGGGTGGGCGTGACGGATTTCCAGCGTGTTCCAACCGATCTGCGGAATCTTCAGGCTCGGATCGGACGGCGTCATTTCCACGACGTCGCCTTCGATCCAGCCGAGCCCGGTGCTGACCGTCTTTTCCAGCCCGCGCGAGGACATCAGCTGCATGCCGACGCAGATGCCGAGGAAGGGATGGGCTTTTTTCTCCACGGCTTCGATGAGTGCGTCATGCATTCCGGGAACGGCATTGAGGCCGGCACGGCAATCCGCATAGGCGCCGACGCCCGGCAGCACGATGCGGTCCGCCGTAGCGACATGATCCGGCTTGTCGGTCAGGTCGATGGTTGCGTCGATGCCGGCTTCGCGGGCGGCACGTTCGAAAGCTTTGGTGGCCGAACGCAGGTTGCCCGAACCGTAGTCGATGATCGCGACACGCATGTCAGCGCCTTCCATTCAAGTCGAAAAGAAACGATCCGGCAGGATCGTTGACGAAGTTTTTGTCACCGCTCTTTTGCGGCGAGGGGGTCCAGACCGGCTGGGACAGCTGTTCCGCCGTGCCGGCATTTTCGGAGAGGCTGGAGAAATATATGTCTTCCGCGCTCGAAAGATCAGGGGCGGAAACGATTGAAGTCAGCGCCCAGCCTTTGCGCATCAGGTGCCGGACGAGAAAATCGCGTCCCTCCAGCGCCGTGATGAGACCAATGGCAAAACCGCAGAGAATGCCGACCGGTTCGAATCCGGCTAATATCGAGGCCTGTCCGGCCAGAAGGAGCGCTATGACAACGATAGCCGTTGCCAGCCACAGCCGGTTGATGGCAAGCCAAAGCCAAGGCGCAATGAGAGCCAGCCAGACGAAACGGTCTGCGATGAAGCGGGTCGTCTTGTGGTCCCTGTCCGGCCCGTTGGGGGCTTCCAGAACGAGATAGCTTGTCATGGGCTTCCTGACAGCTTTGGCGTCAGGCCAGCATGCCCTTCGTGGAGGGAACGCGGCCTGCCTGCCGGGGGTCGATCTCGGTTGCCGTGCGAAGAACGCGGGCAACGGCCTTGAAGCATGTTTCGGCGATATGATGGTTATTGGCGCCGTAATGGTTCAGGATATGCAGCGTAATGCCGGCATTCTGGGCCAGCGCCTGAAAGAACTCGCGCACCAGCTCCGTGTCGAAAGTGCCGATCTTCGGCGCGGAAAAATTGACGTTCCACACAAGGAAGGGCCGGCCGGAAATATCGACGGCAGCCTTGGTCATCGTCTCGTCCATGGCAAGATCGAGCGAGGCATAACGGGTAATGCCGCGCCGGTCGCCCAGCGCCCTGGCAATCGCCTGGCCGATGGCGATGCCGGTATCTTCCACGGTGTGATGGTCATCGATATGCAGGTCACCCTTGACCTCGATTTCCATGTCGATCAGCGAATGGCGGCTGAGCTGGTCCAGCATATGGTCGAAAAATCCCACGCCTGTGGAAATCTGCGATTTGCCGGTGCCGTCGATATCCACACGCACCGAAACCGCGGTTTCGTTGGTCTTGCGGATAATCTCGCCTTTACGTTCTGCCATTTTGGCCGCTCCGTGAAAATGTTGCCGTTCCTTATCAGCACGGGACACAAATATCCAGTTGTTCCATCGTCTTGCCCGACATGCCGAAAACGGTGTGTCGCCGGCAAGATTGCAATCGCGAAAAGCAAACTTACATAGAACCCGAGAAGGGCCGCATCCCGGCCCGTTAACCGCAGGCCCGGCAGGGCAGACAGGTGTTTGATGACAACAATTATTACAGTCAGGAAGGGCGGCAAGGTCGTCATGGCTGGCGATGGTCAGGTAAGCCTCGGCCAGACGGTCATGAAGGGCAATGCCCGCAAGGTTCGCCGCATCGGCAAGGGCGAAGTGATTGCCGGTTTTGCCGGTGCGACGGCGGATGCCTTCACGCTGCTCGACCGTCTTGAAAAGAAACTCGAGCAATATCCCGGCCAGCTCATGCGCGCCGCCGTGGAACTTGCGAAGGACTGGCGCACGGACAAGTATCTGCGCAATCTCGAAGCCATGATGCTGGTGGCCGACAAATCCACCACGCTCGCCATTACGGGCAATGGTGACGTGCTGGAGCCGGAGCATGGCGCGATCGCCATCGGTTCCGGCGGCAACTACGCCTTTGCCGCTGCCCGCGCCATGATGGATACGGACAAATCGGCCGAAGAGGTGGCGCGCCAGTCTCTCGATATCGCCGCTGATATCTGCGTTTATACCAACCACAATCTCGTCGTCGAAACCCTCGACGCCGAATAAGCATATTATATTTCTCACCAATGGGTCCTGCGGGCCGGGCCGGAATGGCCGGCCGGAACAGGAAAGCCGAGAGGATAGAATGACCACTTTTTCTCCCCGGGAAATAGTCTCGGAACTCGACCGCTTCATCATCGGCCAGCATGAGGCGAAACGCGCGGTTGCGATTGCGTTGCGTAACCGCTGGCGCCGCCAGCAGCTCGATGAGAGCCTGCGCGATGAAGTCATGCCGAAAAACATTCTGATGATCGGGCCGACCGGTGTCGGCAAGACGGAGATTTCCCGCCGGCTTGCCAAGCTGGCCGGTGCGCCCTTCATCAAGGTCGAGGCGACCAAGTTCACCGAAGTCGGTTATGTCGGCCGTGACGTCGAGCAGATCATCCGCGATCTGGTTGAAATCGGCATCGGCCTCGTGCGCGAAAAGAAGCGTGCCGAAGTACAGGCCAAGGCGCATCAGAGCGCTGAGGAGCGGGTGCTCGATGCGCTGGTTGGCGCAACCGCATCGCCCGGTACGCGTGAAAGCTTCCGCAAGAAGCTGCGCGATGGTGAGCTGGACGACAAGGAAATCGATATCGAGGTGGCCGACAGCGGTTCGGGCATGCCCGGTTTCGAAATTCCCGGCATGCCGGGCGCCAATATCGGCGTGCTCAACCTGTCGGAAATGTTCGGCAAGGCCATGGGCGGACGCACCAAGAAGGTGCGCACCACGGTGTCGAAATCCTATGCCGATCTCATCCGCGATGAATCCGACAAGCTGCTGGACAATGAAATGATCCAGCGCGAGGCGGTGAAGTCGGTCGAAAATGACGGCATCGTTTTCCTCGACGAAATCGACAAGATCGCCGCCCGCGATGGCGGCATGGGCGCCGGCGTCTCACGTGAAGGCGTGCAGCGCGATTTGCTGCCGCTGGTCGAAGGCACGACGGTTTCGACGAAATATGGACCGGTCAAAACCGACCACGTGCTGTTCATCGCGTCGGGCGCTTTCCATGTGGCGAAGCCGTCGGATCTTCTGCCGGAGCTTCAGGGCCGCCTGCCGATCCGTGTCGAGCTGAAGCCGCTGACCAAGGAGGATTTCCGCCGTATCCTGACGGAGACGGAAGCAAGCCTCATCCGCCAATACAAGGCGCTGATGGCGACGGAAGAACTTGACCTCGATTTCACCGATGATGCAATCGACGCGCTGGCCGATGTGGCGGTTCATCTCAATTCGTCGGTCGAGAATATCGGTGCCCGCCGCCTGCAGACCGTGATGGAGCGTGTTCTCGACGAGATTTCCTTCAACGCGCCTGATCGCGGTGGTTCCGCCGTCAAGATCGATCAGGACTATGTCCGCAAACATGTCGGCGATCTCGCCGCCGATACGGACTTGTCCCGCTATATTCTCTGAAGACTTCAGGGATTCGAGAAAGAAGAGTGCGGCCATATTTGCCGCACTCTTTTATTTTATCTGCCTCATCTCGCATTCAGCCCGCATTTTGTTTATGGGAAGGGCTGCATTCCGGTTGGAACCGCTTTAGTGGAATGGTCCGGTTTTTCCCTGCGTTTTGCCCGGGAAGCCGCCGGCCTGAGAAAAGGCAGTCGCTCGTGCGCAAAACTCTTCTGGCATTTGCCGTGGCTATGGCGGTTTCCGCCGTTTCGTCTTCTTTTGCGGAGGCAGCAACGGTCGTTCCGCCGGGTAATCGCAATGCCGAACAGCCCGGTGTTCCCGGCGCTTCCACCCGCAGAACCAAGGCGTCCAACAGCTCCTTCGAACGCAAGTACCAGAAGGTGATCGACCTCTTGTCCTCCGACAAGGCGCTGATCGCCAAGATCAAGTCGACGGCCGGGCGGTACGGTATCGATCCGATCCATATGGTAGGCGCCATCGTCGGTGAGCATACCTATAATGTCGACGCCTATGACCGGTTGCAGTCCTATTACGTCAAGGCTGCCTCCTATGCCGGCAGCAGCTTCCGTTTCGGTTACAAGGACGAAACCATTGCGCAGTTTCTGAGCCATTCGCAATTTGGCAAATGCCAGTCCAAGCGGGACTCCTACAGTCTGTGGAACTGTCGGGAAGACGTCTGGGACGGCAGCTTCCGTGGCAAGACGGTGGACGGCGTCGCTTACCCGAACAATCGTTTCAGCGCCGTGTTTTTCCAGCCCTTCTATGCCGGGCAGACCTTCGGTCTCGGCCAGATCAACCCGCTGACGGCGCTGATGCTGTCCGATATGGTGTCGAAAACATCGGGTTATGACAGGCTGGACGAGAATGACGCTACCGCTGTCTATACCGCCATCATGGACCCGGATCGCTCGCTGGCCTTCATGGCCGCCTCCATCCGCAAGTCGATCGACGATTACAGATCGATTGCCGACATGGATATTTCGAAAAATCCGGGCGTGACCTCCACGCTTTATAATGTCGGCGGTTCGCAGCAGCGGGCCGCCGCTCTCGCCCAGAAGAACCGCCAGCGCGCCGCAGGCGGGGAACAGCCCCTGTTGCCGGAGGAAAATTACTACGGCTGGCTGGTGAATGACCGTATCAAGGATTTGCAGGCGCTTTTGTAGAAAAAGACGATTATCTGCTTCATTGTTTCCAAAACGGAAATAATATTTGGCTGCCTGCCGCAATTGACGAGCGCCCTCTTCAACGTCCAATCTGGACGCATAGAATAACGAGGAGGCGCATATGAGCCGCACGGGTAAATTCGGTCTTTCCATCGATGACAGGCTGTATGCCTTTTTGATGGACGAGGTGCTGCCGGGCACGGGTCTGGACAGCGAGGCTTTCTTCGAAGGCTTCTCGGCCATCGTCCACGAGCTTTCTCCTAAGAACCGTGAATTGCTGGCAAAGCGCGATGCGCTGCAGGAAAAACTGGATGGCTGGTACCGGCAGAACGGCGCTCCGGTGGATTTTGCTGTCTATGAGGGCTTTCTGAAGGAGATCGGTTACCTGCTGCCGGAAGGCCCCGGCTTCAAGGTGGAAACCGGCAATGTCGACCCGGAAATTGCCGTTGTCGCAGGCCCGCAGCTCGTTGTTCCCGTCATGAATGCGCGTTATGCGCTGAACGCCGCCAATGCCCGCTGGGGTTCGCTTTACGATGCGCTTTACGGCACGGATGCCATTTCCGATGCCGACGGTGCGGAAAAGGGCAGGGGTTATAATCCGAAGCGCGGCGAAAAGGTCATCGCCTGGGCGCGCAACTTCCTCGATGAATCCGCGCCGCTCGAGACGGGAAGCTGGTCCGACGTGACGGGCTTCACGATCGTCGACGGCCTGTTGCAGCTTGCAATCGGCGATGCAACGACGGGGCTAAAGGACGTCGCGCAATTCAGGGGCTTTACCGGTGAGGCGGAAAGGCCGGCAACGATCCTACTCGGCAGGAACGGTTTGCACACCGAGATCGTCATCGATCCGTCGACTGAAATCGGCAAGGGCGACAAGGCCGGCATTTCGGATGTCATTCTCGAATCCGCTCTCACGACCATCATGGATTGCGAGGATTCGGTCGCTGCCGTCGATGCCGAAGACAAGGTGCTGGTTTACGGTAACTGGCTTGGCCTGATGCGCGGCGATCTGACGGAAGAAGTGTCCAAGGGCGGCAAAACCTTCACCCGCCGCCTCAACCCGGACCGTTATTATACCGCCCCCAACGGTTCCGTGCTCACTCTGCCCGGTCGTTCCCTGATGCTGGTGCGTAATGTCGGTCATCTCATGACCAATCCGGCGATCCTTGACAGGGATGGCCGCGAGGTGCCGGAAGGTATCATGGATGCCGTCGTCACGGCGCTGATCGCCCTTTATGATGTCGGCCCGTCCGGGCGACGCCAGAATTCCCGCGCCGGTTCGATGTATGTCGTCAAGCCGAAGATGCACGGGCCGGAGGAAGTGGCCTTCGCCAACGAAATCTTCAGCCAGGTCGAGAAGCTTGTGGGCATGGCGCCGAACACCATGAAGATGGGCATTATGGATGAGGAGCGCCGCACCACGGTCAACCTCAAGGAAAGCATCCGCGCCGCGAAGGATCGCGTCGTTTTCATCAATACGGGCTTCCTCGACCGTACCGGCGACGAAATCCATACCTCGATGGAAGCCGGGCCGATGATCCGCAAGGGCGATATGAAACAGGCCGCCTGGATCGCGGCTTACGAGAACTGGAATGTCGATATCGGGCTCGAATGCGGCCTTTCCGGCCATGCGCAGATCGGCAAGGGCATGTGGGCCATGCCGGATCTGATGGCGGCGATGCTGGAGCAGAAGATCGCCCATCCGAAGGCCGGGGCCAACACCGCCTGGGTGCCGTCGCCAACGGCAGCGACGCTGCATGCCACGCATTATCACAAGGTCGATGTTGCCACCGTGCAGGAAGGGCTGAAAAGCCGTGGCCGAGCAAAACTCTCCGATATCCTGTCGGTGCCCGTCGCGCCGCGTCCCAATTGGACGCCCGAGGAAATCCAGCGCGAACTCGACAATAATGCGCAGGGCATTCTCGGTTACGTCGTGCGCTGGGTCGATCAGGGTGTCGGCTGCTCCAAGGTGCCTGACATCAACAATGTTGGACTGATGGAAGACCGCGCCACATTGCGTATCTCCGCGCAACATATGGCAAACTGGCTGCGGCATGGCGTGGTGACGGAAGGGCAGATTGTCGAAACCATGAAGCGCATGGCTGCCGTGGTCGACGGGCAGAACGCTGGCGACGCGGCCTATCTGCCGATGGCATCGGATTTTGACGGATCGGTCGCTTTTCAGGCGGCTGTCGAACTGGTGCTAAAGGGCCGGGAACAGCCGAACGGCTACACCGAACCGGTTCTGCACCGCCGTCGTCTGGAACTGAAAGCGAAGCGGGCGGCCTGAAGCCACGGCTAAGCATCTCGACAAACAAAAAAGCCGCCGGGAGATTCCACGGCGGCTTTTTCCTTGCCTTGTATCGGATCTTACTGGATCACGACGACCTTGGAGCTGCGGCCCGGACGTACGCGGCTGTAAAGATCCATGACGTCCTGGTTGATCATGCGGATGCAGCCGGAAGAGGCGGCGGTGCCGATCGAAGCCCATTCGGGCGAACCATGGATACGGAACAGCGTATCCTGTCCCTTTTCGTTAAAGAGATACATGGCGCGGGCGCCGAGCGGGTTGGACAGGCCGGGGCCCATGCCTGCTTCGACATATTTCGCGACTTCCGGCTTGCGGTCTGCCATTTCCTTCGGCGGATGCCACATCGGCCATTCCTGCTTCCAGGCAACATAGGCTTCACCGGCCCAGGCAAAACCTGCCTTGCCGACGCCGATGCCGTAACGGACGGCGCGGTTGCCGGAGAGGATATAATAAAGGAAACGATCGCGCGTATTGACGATGATTGTGCCGGGACGTTCGTTCGTCTGGAACTCAACGATCTGGCGACGGAACTTCTCGTTTACGCGATTGATCGGAATGGCCGGCAGCGCATAGCCCGCATCGGTCACGGGACCGTATACGTCATTGAAAATCTGGACGGTTTCGACCTTCGCCGGAACGGGGTCGGCAACCGGCACTGACGCCGCGATCTTGCCGGATGTCGGGCGAGTTGATTGGGAGGTGGTTTCAGCGCAGCCGGCCAGAGCCAGTGCTGCCGTCAGACCAAGTGCGGTCAATGAAGTACGGATGCGCATGTCGTTCTCGCGGAAAATTCGCCAAATTGTGCGAAGGAGTAGGCTTAATTGGATAAATCGGTTATTTTCCATTCAGCCGCTCTTGGCAAGCCGTTGCGTCGCCGCGAAACGGTTGCGCATCTAAAATTGCCGGTTGATTGCCTTTTTGCAACAATAGGCCAAACGCTTCAGCAGCCTTTATCCATGACTATTCTTTCCGTTACCAACAATAATCCCTTAATAGACGGCCGCCAGTCGGATAAGGCGATGCTGGTGCGTCGCGGCGTTCAGGTCCTTTTGCACGAGATGCGTCATTCGGTGCTGCCGGAACTGCCGCTTGCGAGCGGACGAAGGGCGGATCTCATCAGCCTCTCGGTCAAGGGGGAGATCTGGATCATCGAAATCAAATCGTCGATCGAGGATTTTCGTGTCGATCGCAAATGGCCGGAATACCGATTGCATTGCGACCGGCTGTTTTTCGCCACCCATCCGGAAGTGCCGACCGATATCTTTCCGGAAGAGTGCGGATTGATCCTTTCGGATGGATATGGCGCTCATATGCTTCGCGATGCGCCGGAGCATAAATTGCCGCCGGCGACCCGCAAATCGGTGATGCTGGATTTCTCGAGAACCGCTGCAACCCGGTTGATGCTGGCCGAATGGACGACCGGGCGCAGCTTCGGAGAGTGATTACTTCGGCGCGCGCTTGGCGAGAATGCGCTGCAAGGTGCGCCGGTGCATGTTGAGACGGCGGGCGGTCTCTGAGACGTTGCGTTCGCACATTTCATAAACGCGCTGAATATGCTCCCACCGCACCCGGTCGGCTGACATGGGGTTCTCAGGGACTTCGGTCTTTTCACCCTTGCGCTGTGTCAGCGCATTAAAGACATCGTCCGCATCGGCGGGTTTGGCCAGATAATCCAGCGCTCCGAGCTTCACGGCGGTAACGGCGGTTGCGATGTTGCCATAACCGGTCAGCACGACGATCTGCGTATCGTCCCGGTTCTGCCTGATGGCTTCGATCACTTCCAGTCCGTTGCCATCGGCAAGCCGCAGATCGACCACCGCATATTTAGGCGGTGCGGCCTTGGAGCGGGCAATACCATCGCTGACCGTCTCGGCAGTGTCGACGGCAAAGCCGCGCGTTTCCATTGCCCGGGCAAGCCGGCGCAGAAACGGGCCGTCATCATCGACGATCAGCAGGGATTTGTCGGGGCCGATCGGATCGATATCGTCCGCAGGTGCGCTGGTGGTTGGGGTCTGGTCTTCTGTCTTCATGTTTCCGGCCTTCCGGCAACTTCGTCGGCTTTGTTTCTTCTTCTTATCGCCGCTTCAACGTGGATGGTAAAGTCAACGGTTTCTTTTATCGTCCATAAGCGCGCGAGGCCAGATGATTGTGACCCGCGCCCCGGCTTTGCTGGAGCCGCGATTTTCGAAGGTAACGGTGGCGCCGGATCGCTCAAGCAGTGTCTTGGCGATAAAAAGGCCAAGTCCCAGCCCGCCCGCCCGGGTGTCGTTGTGACGTTCCGTCACATAGGGCTCGCCGATACGGGCAAGCACGTCATGGGCATAACCCGGCCCATCGTCCTCGATGAGAACCGCGACGTTCTGCGAATCATGCTCCACCGTCACCGTCACCTTCTCCCGCGCATAGTCCACGCCGTTTTCGATGAGGTTGCCCAGTCCATAGATGATGCCGGCGTTGCGGATGCCGACCGGCTCATCGGCCCGGTTGTTCTTTTCCACGAGTTCGAGGCGGATACCGAATTCCCGGTGTGGCGCCATCACCTCCTCGATCAGCGAAGACAGCGGCAGGCGGCGCATATGTTCCTCATTATCGGCGGAAAGTGATGTGAGGCGGCGCAGAATATCGCGGCACCTTTCACTCTGGCTGCGCAGCAGCGCTATGTCTTCGCCATATTTTTCATCATTTCCGAGCTCGCGTTCCATTTCCTTGGCGACAACGCTGATGGTCGCAAGCGGCGTGCCGAGCTCATGCGCTGCTGCCGCCGCGAGCCCGTCCAGCTGCGAGAGGTGTTTTTCCCGCTCCAGCACCAGTTCGGTCGCCGCCAGCGCGTCCGCCAGCTGATTGGCTTCATGCGAAACGCGATAGGCGTAAAAGGCCGCGAAGGACGTGGTGGCGATGATAGCGACCCAGGTGCCGACATGCAGCAGAAGCTGGATCGGCAAAACCTCGCCGGGATACCAGGGAACCGGAAAAGGCGAAAAGGCGATCGCCGTCGAGCAGATGACGGCAAAGCCGAGAAGAATGAGCGAATGCCGCAGCGGCTGTGAGGCAAAGGCAATGATGACCTGCACGCAGATCAGCGGTGCGAAAGGATTGGAAAGGCCGCCGGTAATATAGATCAGCGCCGTCAATTGCAGCAGGTCGAAGGCCAGCAGCAATGTCGCTTCCCAGGGTTCCAGGCGATAGGTGGAGGGAAAGCGGGCGGTGAGAAACAGATTGGCAAGCGCCAGCGCCGCGATCAGAAGACCGCAGGCCAGAAGCGGCAGGGGAAAGTTCAGCCCGAAAGCAACGAACAGGATCGTTGCCGTCTGTCCGGCAACCGCCAGCCATCGCAGCCAGACAATGGTCTGCAGCCTTATTCTGCGGCTGGCGCGGCCAAGCCTTGTGGTTTCGATCGGATGGCCAGCCACCTTCGTCTCCTTTACCCTATTCATTGTCGTCACGTTCCGCGCGGTTTCGCACGGCTGGTCGGCAGGGCCGATGCCGGATCCTCCGGCCATGGATGGCGCGGATAACGCCCGCGCATATCCGCCCGCACGTCCTTCCATGATCCCGCCCAGAAGCCGGGAAGATCGCGTGTGGTCTGTATCGGCCTGTGCGCCGGCGACGTCAATTCCAGCAGCAGCGGCAGGCGTCCCTGCGCGATGGCGGGGTGGGCCCTCAGCCCAAATAGCTCCTGCACCCGGATGGAGAGCGTCGGTTCGCTGGCATCGTAGCGAATGGGATGCCGCTGGCCCGTCGGCGCTTCGAAATGCGTCGGCGCCAGCCGGCCGAGGTCACGCGCCACCTCATGTGGCACCAGAGACAGAATTCCTTCGGAAAGACTGCCGGGCCGGATGTCCTGCAGGCTGCGTGCGCCGTGCTGGAAAGGAACGAACCAATCATCGAGCCGCGATAACAACGCCTCGTCGCTGACATCCGGCCATGGTTCACCGATGCTGGCATTGAGAAAGCCGATCCTGTCGCGCAGCTGCACGGTTTCTTTCGAGAAGGGAAGAATGCCAATGCCGAATTCCCGAACGCCATTGGCGAGCGCCTGTGCGGCCTGTTCGCCATCAGGACGGGGAAGTGGGGTTTCGTCGAGAATGATGGCACCAAGGCGTGTCGCCCGACGTGCGCGCGCCTGGCCGCTTGCCTTGTCGAAAAGCAACTGGTCCTGCTGAACGATAAGGTGCGGCATCCGCTCTTCTATATCGGCCCTGTCGATTCCTGCCGCCGCAAGGATGCGCGGCTGCGCCGCCCGTCCGGTAATATCGGCCACGACAAGCATTTTGCTCGCCGCCAGCCGCTCGGTCTCGGCAAGCTCCGCGCCCCGCCCGTTGGCCATCACATAACGGCCGCGGCCGCCGCGCTGAAGCGCGATCCTGTCCGGATAGGCGTGCAGCAGAAGCGGACCGGCCTCACTCGGCGCTTCGTCTGCCGCCGTTTTATCGCCGATCGCGTCGAACAGCCTTGATGCCAGCTTGCGCGCCGCCTGCGCCCTTTCGCTCCTGTCGGAAAGAAAGCGCCGCAGGCGTTCATCGAGATCGATGTCGTTTCCGCCCAGCCCTTGTTCCGTCAGCAGGACGGCAAGCATCGCTGCCTTCTTTCCCGCGCCTTCACCCGCAGCTGCGATCACCATGGCCGCCAGCCGTGGTGGTAGCGACAGGCCGCGCATCAGATGGCCGCGTTGTGTCAGCGCCCCGCTTTTGTCGAGAGCCCCGAGATTTTTAAGCAGCGCAACCGATTCCCTGAGTGCGGCTTCGGGAGGCCTATCCAGAAATGCAAGAGACGAGGGGTCGTGAACACCCCAGTGGGCGAGATCGAGGGCGAGGCCGGCCAGATCACTCGCCAGAATCTGCGGTGGTGTAAAGGCGTTGAGTGCCGCAGTCTGCCCCTGATGCCATAAGCGAATAGCGACGCCGGGCTCCGTTCGCCCGGCGCGGCCGGCCCGCTGGTCGGCGGAAGCCCGTGATACGCGCACGGTTTCAAGCCTCGTGATTCCCGTTGCTGGCTCAAAAACCGGCAATCGCTGCAAACCGCTGTCGATCACGACCCGCACACCGTCGATGGTAATGGAGGTTTCCGCTATGGATGTAGCAAGGACGATCTTGCGCCGCCCGGCTGGTGCCGGCTTGATCGCCGCATCCTGTTCCTTCTGGGAAAGATTGCCGAATAGCGGAATGATATCCGTATCGCCGGGGAAACGTCCCTCCAGCCGCGCGGCTGTTCGGGTGATTTCCGCCTGCCCCGGCAGGAAGGCCAGAATGGAACCCGTTTCAGATGCATGGGCTTCCGTAATCGCCCTGGTGATCTTTTCATCGATCGGGACGCCCTGCCATCGCTCTTCGTACCTGATGTCGATCGGAAATGTCCGGCCGAGGCTCTGAATGACCGGCGCATCATTCATCAGTGCGCTGATGCGCTCCACATCCAGGGTGGCGGACATGACGAGAATGCGCAGGTCATCGCGCAAACCGGCCTGCACGTCCAGCGCCAGCGCCAGACCGAAATCACCGTCGAGCGAGCGCTCATGAAATTCGTCGAAAATCACCGTGGAAATGCCGGCAAGTTCAGGATCGTCCAGAACCATTCGGGCAAAGACGCCTTCTGTCACCACCTCTATCCGGGTTTTCGAAGAGACGCGATTGTCGAGCCGCATGCGGTAGCCGACGGTTTCGCCTGTGCTCTCGTGCAGCAGATCGGCCATGCGTCCGGCCGCTGCCCGTGCGGCAAGCCGGCGTGGTTCAAGAAGAATGATCTTGCCGTCGCCCCGCCACACCTGCCCGAGAAGGTGAAGCGGAACCAGTGTCGTCTTGCCTGCCCCCGGCGGCGCCGAAAGAACTGCGCGCTTTGCCCCGGCCAATGCCCCGGCGATATCCGTCAGAACGGCGCTGACGGGAAGCTCGGGTAAGTCGGTCTTTATAGGGGCTGGTGTTCTGGTCATGCAAAGAGGCCTGCGGCATGGGTTGGTCTATGAGTGTCTTCCTACCGTTCTAAAGCACCGCCCTGCCGTTTGACAGCCGGCTGGAAGGGTTTCACAAAAGCTCATCCGGAAAGTTACGATCGCCTGAAAGCTGTTTCCCATGAGGTCTGGGACAGGGAGATGCGGATATCGCGGCGAAGCCCGTGACGATTCCGTTCATTTGGCGGTATTTTTTAAAACTATGTATTGATATCAATGGCTTGATAAAAATGTCAGTTTTTTGACGGTGGGTGTGTTGACTTGTTTGAGGT